>JACSRF010000344.1 GCA_014879875.1 Anaerolinea sp. | reverse complement strand
TGACCAGAGAGACCACACGCATCACTCGTCACATGTCACGCCGAACCCCATGAAATCCTGTAGAGCCAGTTTTATCTGATTATGCGTGAAACGTGAAACGTGATAGTCGCTTTTTCACGCTTCACGTTTCACATGCCTTTTCAACAGCGCTGTGAGCAAAATCGCCACCGCCAGCAGCGGCACAGCAATGGCAAATGGCGCGCGCGGGCTGATTGTTTGGAAGATATAGCCGGCCCAAATTGGCCCAATAATCAGCGCCAGGCTGCGCGCCGATTGGTACAACCCAAGCAGGCGGCCCCGGGTACGGCCGTCGCTGTCGCGCGTCAGAATCGCCTGCAAATTTGGCTCATTCACGCTGTTGCCAAAGGCTAACGGGATGGTAGACAACGTAACAAGCAGTGGGCCAGAAACCAGCGCCAGCCCCACAAAAGCAACGGCCTGGCTGCCCTGCCCCAACAGCGCCGCGTTAAATTCGCCCCACCGCTGCACCAGCGGTTTGATCAACGAAAGCTGCGTCACCACACTGGTCATGCCGATCACCGCCAACATAAACCCGGCATTGCGCGCCACCAGCGCATGGTCTAACCCCGGAAACACCACCCGTTCCGCATACAGGGCAAACGTGCTTTGCAGCGCGGCAAAAGCCAGCGTGACCACAAAGGCGATGACGAGGATGCGCATGACGTTGGGCTGACGCAAAAAGTGGCTCGTGGGGCGTTTGCGCTGCGCTTCTATTTCCACCGCGCTGCCTCGCGCTGCGGGCGGCAATGATTCTTTTAACATGAACACCGTCAACAGCACGCTGCCCGCGCTGATGATCGCCGCGCCGATGAACGGGGCGACCAGGCTGATGCCCGCCAGGAACCCGCCAAACGCCGGCCCAAAAATAAAACCGAGGCCAAACGCGGCGCTGATCATGCCCAACGCCTGCGCGCGCGTCTGCGGCGTGCTGACGTCGGCGATGTACGCCTGCGCCGCCGTGATATTGCCCCCGGTGAGGCCATCCAGAATCCGCGCCACGTAGAGCATCACCAAACCGCCGGTGATGCTCAACCCCAGGCCCCAGCCGTCAATGACCCGCCCCAACGGCGCGGCAAAGATGAAGAGGATGAAGGAAAGTACAGTGCCAATCTGGCTGACAATGAGAATGGGGCGACGGCCGTAACGGTCTGACAAACGTCCCAACCAGGGCGCGGCGACGAACTGCGCGGCAAAAAAAACGGCCGACAACGTGGTCGCCTGTAACGCCGTCGCCTGAAATTCGCCCTCGGCCAGCAGGGGCAAAATGGGCAAAATAACGCCGGCGCCTAAAATATTGGTGAAGACGATGACAAAGATGGGGATGATACGTTTCTTATCCATAAATCACAATACCGCAGAAGTCGGCAAAGATTGTACACACAGATAGGAAGAACACGGATAAGAACAGAGAAAAATCACTGTTTTTCCCATCCGTGTTCACAAAAATGAAGCCTTGTTCGGGCGAGTTTTGCGCTATTGCCATAAATTACTTCAAATCATAGATCGTAATCGCAGCGTTGCGGTAGATGGGGCGCAGGTAAACGGCCGTCTGCGGATCAAAGCCGCCCAATGCCCGTTCGCGCGGACCGTGCCAGACATAAGTGATGCGCTGGTCGGCTAAATATTGTTGTCGCCAGGCGTCCGTTGTGGCGATGGCGAAAAATTGGGCCACGTCGGCCACCTTCTGCTCATAAGCCACCGTCTCCGCCCAATGCCCCAACACCACGCGCCGCCCCGTTTGCGCCGCCACATAATTGCCAGTCTGGTAATCGCCGAGCAGCACGGCCGTTTCCGCCCCATTTTCCCGCAGCCACGCCGCCGCTTCCGCCTCTGTGTCTGGCCGAAAGAGCAGGTCGGGCTGCTGGATCACCGCCGAAACGGAGACGCTGGCGAGCAGGTACAGGTTCGACAGGCTCATGACAAAGAGGAAAGCGGCCGTCAGCAGGGTGAACAGGCCCGTCGTCGAGTAACGGGGATGCTGCACCAACTTTTGCCAGGGGCGCTGCCGCGCCAGCCAGGGCAGCAGCAGGCGACAAAACCCAAGCGCGGCCAAAATGGACAGGGGAACATGGACGCCCTGCACAAAACGGCGCTGTGGGGGCAAGGGGGCATAGAGCAGCAAGGCGACGACCAGCGCCCAGACCCACAAGGGCGTCACAGCCGCGCGCTGCAACGGCCGTCGCCACCAATGCCACGCCCCCAACAACAACAGCGGCCCATACGCCACCAGGTAATGGGGCCAGGGCGCGGAAGGGGTCGCCGCCTGCGCGTCCCAGGCAGCAAACACATCGTTGCTTACAAGGACGTAAGCGAAGTAGGCATACATGGGCAGGGGAATGAGGAAGGCGGTGGCAATTTGCCAGCCCGTTTGCCACAAAATGCGCCGCCGCTGCCAGACCCAGGTCAGGTAAAGCAGCGCCGCCACGCCCGCCACCAGGTAAATGAGAAACGGGTAGGCGATGCCTAACAACAGGTGCGCGCCGCCCAGGGCGACAGCCAGCCGCCAGGACGGCCGCTGCCCCAACTGCCACACGCCCCACACGCTGCACAAAATCAGCGCCGTGCCGAGGGTAATGTGCGGAAACGTCAACGCGGTGAAGAAAAGGTGCGCGCCGGGCTGTTTGAAATCAACCGGGAAGGCGTCGAGCCAGTAGGTCTGCCCGAACAAAAAGAGCGCCCACCCCAGCCCGGAGCCAAAGAGGGCAAGCAGATAGGCTGTCCACCGTTCACGGCCGTTTTCCGTGAATGCGCCAACAAACCAGTAGGTGGTCAGGAAGAGGATGAATTGGGCAATGCTGCGCGTGCCATGCCAGACGGCCGTTAACGACACCCCCAACGCCCGCGCCGCCTGCCCCAACCAGATATAAAAAACGCCCACCCACGCCGGTTCGTGCGCTTCGGCCGTGAACGGGATGGTATAGAGCCACTGCCCATCATACCCCTGGCGCATCTTGGCGAAATAGGTCTGACTGTCTTCCGGATTCATGATGATGCCGGTGAAAAACGCGCCGGGGCGCGCCGTCGTCGTCGCCAACCAGTAGGGCAAGGACATCAGGGCGACCAACCCGACGGCCAACAGCAAAACCAACAACCATTGGGAACGGCCGTCTGACATCAGCGCGCGTTTTGCAGACACTCTTACACTCATTGGCAATCAGTCAGGGTAATAATTCAAGTATCACTTTGGAACACCATTCATTTCGCCGTAATTTTCCTCTTCTTCCTCTCCGTGTCCCTCCGTGTCTTCTCTGTGTATCTCCGTGTAACTGCCAGGTACAAACCTACTACAAATTAAACTTCACGCTAATCACATCGCCATCTTGCACGATGTACGTTTTGCCTTCCTGGCGCAGCTTGCCGGCGGCGCGCGCCTGGGGCAGGCCACCCAGGGCAACCAGGTCATCATAGCTGGCCGTTTCGGCGCGGATGAACCCCTTGGCCAGGTCGGTGTGGATGACGCCGGCGGCGGCAACGGCCGTCGCCCCCCGCGCCACCGTCCACGCCCGCACCTCATCCTCGCCAACGGTGAAGAAGGATTGCAGCCCCATCAGATCGTAACTCAGGCGAATCAGGCGGTCCAGGCTGAGTTCGGTGACGCCATATTCGCCCATGAACAGTTCCAGCGATTCTATGTCCCCGGCAGCGCTGAGCTGCGCCAGCTCCATCTCCAACTTGCCGCGCAGGTTGGCGACCAGGGTTTGCGGGTGATCATAGTCGAGCGTCACCTCTTCCTGGTCGTCGCCGATGTTGATGAGGACGATGGTCGGCTTCAGGGAGAGCAGGCCATAGCCGCGCAGCAGTTTTAGCTCTTCGTCGTTAAGGGAGAGGGCGCGCAACGGCCGTTCCTCACTCAACGTCTCATTCATCTGCTGAAACAGGGCCAGCTCTTTTTGCGCCTCCGCCTTGTTCTTAAAGGCGCCGCGCTGGAGGCCATGCTCCAGTTTCTCAATCCGCCGCTCTACAACAGCCAGGTCATTGAGCAAAAATTCCGTGTCCAGCGCCGCCAGGTCGCGGGCAGCGTTGACGCTGCCATCGGCGTGGGGAACCAGGTCGCTCTCGAAAGCGCGCACCACGTGGACAAAGCCATCCAGCCCGGAGAGGTGGTTGAGCAGTTCGCCGCTCATGCCGCCGCTTTCGCCGGCTCCTTTTTTCAGGCCATCAACGGCCGTATACGTAATCCGCGCATAGGTCGTCTTCTTCGGTTTAAACATCTGGCTGAGCACGTCTACGCGCGCATCTTTCACGTCCACGACGGCCGTTAACACATCAAAACGGCCGCCCACGCTTTGCCCCAGCGGGGCGTCCCCTCTGGTCAGGGCATTATACACAGTCGTCTTGCCCGCTTGCGGCAAGCCAATAATTCCAAGTTTCACAGGCAACTCCTCGTCCAGTTATTCAGCTCTTTGGAAATTTGCGGGGTGGGCGACCTATATCGTATATTGCGTATTTAGAGATCAATACGTGGCGCGTCCCTCGGAATCTTAAACACCTACATAAATCAAAAAACCTCTTGACCAGACATCAAGAGGCGATCTGCACTCATCATGAGCAAAAGTATAACGTCTTGATATAAGTTGTCAAACGATGGTCGTAGGCTGCGGCCAATCAGGCGAGGCAGCGGCGAGACAAGGCCGTTTGTTCCGGCAAACAGGATGCGCTGCTGCCTCGCCCCTACCTTTCATCCTTGAACCATGCCAGAAAAAGATTTGTAGCTTGTCAGGGGACAAGCCAATCGTAAATCGCAAATCCGTTAATCCTGCGCATCCGTGTTCCCAAAGTAAACCTACTCCCACTTCTCCGGCGGTTCCGGCATCCCCAAAATGTGATACCCGGCATCCACATAAATCACCTCGCCCGTCACGCCGCTGGCTAAGTCACTGCCCAGCCAGAGCGCCGTGCGCCCCACTTCGTCCTGGTCTACATTGCGGCGCAGCGGCGCGCGTTCTTCCACGTAGCTCAATATTTTGCGGAACCCGGCAATGCCCGCCGCCGACAACGTTTTGATGGGGCCGGCGGAAATGGCGTTGACGCGAATGCCTTGCGGCCCCAAATCGGCCGCCAGGTAACGGGTGCTGGCCTCCAACGCCGCCTTAGCGACGCCCATGACGTTGTAATGGGGCACGACCTTTTCCGCGCCATAATAGCTGAGCGAGAGAATACTACCCCCTGGCGGCATCAGGGGCACGGCCGCGCGCGCCAACGCCACCAGGCTGTACACGCTGATGTCCATCGCCGTGGCAAACCCGGCGCGGCTGGTATTGTAAAAGCGCCCCTCTAAATCTTCCCGCTCGGCAAAGGCGATGGCGTGGACGAGGATGTCAATTTTGCCGAACTGGTCGGCCGCTTTAGCGAACACCGCGTCAATGGCCGCGTCCTGGGTCACATCGCACTGCTCGACAAACGTCACGCCAACCTGCTCGGCCAACGGCCGTACCCGTCTCTCCAACTGCGGCACAGCATAGCTAAACCCCAACTGCGCCCCATGTTCATGGAACGCCTGCGCAATGCCCCAGGCAATGGAACGTTGATTCGCCAGACCAAATATGAGCGCGGTTTTACCTTCCAATAATTTCATCATTTCTCCTCTTCCTCTCCGTGTATCTCTGTGTCTTCTCTGTGTAACTCCGTGTAACTGAATAGTTACTACTTCGATACATATGGATTATCTTTAAGCCAGTAGCGCCAGGGCAGCGACAGCCACGGTTCCGGCGTTTTGCCCAGGCCAATACGCGGGCCGGTCATGATCGCGTCGGGGGGCAGCGCGGGCGCATTATCTATCCAGATAACCCCGTCCGGGTGGCAAAGATTCACGCCATTGTGCGCCTGGTCAATCGCCAACGCCTGCGCCAGTTTGGCCGGGCCGTTGGTTAATTCGCGCAGAGGACGGCCGTTGCGCCGCGCCGCCATCTCCTCCACCCCGGCCACCGGCTGCAAGGCGCGAATGAGCACGGCGTTGGCCTGCCCCTCCTGCCCGGTGACGACGTTGAACATCCAGTGCATTCCATAGGTGAAGTATACGTAGGCGACGCCGGCCGGGCCAAACATGACCTGGGTGCGGGGGGTGGGACGGCCGTTATTGGCGCGGTCGCCATGACAGGCCAGGTCGGGCGCGTCGGCGTCGCAATACGCCTCCGTCTCCACGATCATGCCGCTGAGAAGCTGACCATCAGGTAAACGGCGCACCAACGTCTTGCCTAACAAATCTGGGGCCACCACCTGCGCGCCCCTGGCATAAAACGCTTGCGTTAACCTTGTCATGACATCACCTAACCTGGAAGAATTTAACGCAAAGACACAAAGTACGTGTCCGAGCGGCTAATCATATGCCATCCACAAGCAAATGCAAAGCTGGAAGCAGGTGTCAACTTAACAGTTGCACGCTAAAATCAGCGGTATGTCATCATTTGCCGATAAAATTGTCCTGGTCACCGGTTCCGGGCGCGGGATTGGCCGCGAAATTGCGCTGCGCTTTGCCCACGAAGGGGCGCATGTCGTCGTCAACTTTTTCCGTAATCGTGAACCGGCGGAGGAAACGGCCGTCGCCATCCGTCAACTGGGTCGTGAAGCCCTCGTCGTCAAAGCCAACGTCGGCGACCTTGACCAGCTTGCCCACCTGTACCGGGAGATCGAAACCCACTTTGGCGGGCTAGATGTCTTCATTCACAACGCCGCCTCTGGCTACAACCGGCCGGCCATGCAGCAAAAAGCGCGCGGCTGGGAGTGGACGATGAACATCAACGCCCGGTCGCTGCTCTTTGGCGCGCAGCACGCCGCGCCGCTGCTGCAAAAACGGGGCGGTGGGGCTATTGTCGCCATTTCCAGTATGGGGTCGCAGCGGGTTATGCAGGAATACTCGGTGGTGGGCGCGTCGAAAGCGGCGCTGGAGGCGCTCGTCCGTTACCTGGGCGCGGAGTTGGCCCCGGCGCGCATCGTCGTCAACGCCGTCTCCCCTGGCGTCGTCCTCACCGAGGCGCTGCAACATTTCGACATGTTCCGCGAGGGCAGCGGCAGCCTGGTAGAGACGATTCTCAGTAATACGCCAAACGGCCGTCTTTGCACCCCGGCTGACGTCGCCGACGTGGTTTGCTTCCTGTGCAGCCCGGCCGCCAGCATGATCTGCGGGCAAACGATCATTGTGGATGGAGGCCATTCCTTGATGATGACGCAATAAGATTGAAGGAAAAACATGACAAAAAAACAATTCTCCCTATTTCCCCTCTTCATTGGTTTCCTCATTGTCGTCTGGCTACTGTACCAATATGGCGAACGGTGGCTGCGCCTGCTGTTCATTTACCTTTCGCAGGCAGCCTGGGCCAAAGAGTTGGTGAGCAGCCTGCCCATCACCCGGCAGGTCGCCGCGCGCTTTGTCGCCGGCGAGACCCGCGACGACGCCATGGGCACGGCCCGCGAACTATTGAACAAAGGCATGTCCGTGACAATGGATTTTTTGGGCGAGCACGTCTCCACCCCCGACGAGGCCATTGCCGCCCGCGCCGAAATCTTGCGCCTGCTAGACGACATCGCGCGCAACCAGCTTCCCAACACGAACGTTTCTGTAAAATTGAGCCAGCTTGGGCTGCGTATCAGCGAGGAGTTGGCGCTGGAAAATATGCGCCTGCTGCTGCAACGGGCACAGCAGCACAACAACAAAATCCGCATTGATATGGAAGAGAGCGGCGTGACCGATGTCACCCTACGCATTTACCGCACGCTGCGTCAGGAGTTCGCTAACGTGGGCATCGTCATCCAGGCTTATCTGTTCCGCACCGAGGCCGACGTACAACAGCTTATTCAAGAAGGGGCGTGGGTGCGCCTGTGTAAAGGAGCTTATGCGGAATCGCCCCACGTAGCCTTCCCCCACAAAGCAGACACCGACGCCAATTTTGTGAAATTAACGCAAATGATGCTGAGTGATGAGGCGCGACGTAATGGAGTTCATCTGGGCGTCGCCACGCACGACGAAAACATGATTCAGGCGGCGCTTGACTATGCAAAAGAGCATCATGTGCCCGCGTCAGCTTTTGAATTTCAGATGCTCTATGGCATTCGCCGCGAATTGCAAGAATCGCTGGTGGCGTCAGGATACCAGGTGCGTGTTTATGTGCCATATGGTACGGCGTGGTATGCTTATTTTGTGCGGCGGCTGGCAGAACGGCCGGCAAACCTCTGGTTTTTTGTCAGCAATTTGCTCCGTAGGTGAAAATGATAATGTAACCCAGGTTAATAACCTGGGTTACAGCTAAGGGGTCATATGACTGTAATTGAAGAATCAACGTTAATTTCTGGGGTGTACGTGGCGCGTTTGCGTGGGTTTGCGGATGAACGCGGCCGTTTCATGGAGACGTTTCGCACGGAGTGGTTCCCGCAGCGCAGTTGGGAGATCATCCAGACCAATCGCTCCGATTCGCAGACCGGAGTGCTGCGCGGGCTGCATTACCACCATCATCAGGTGGATTACTGGTACGTGTCCAGGGGGCGGGTGCGCGCGGGGATGGTGGATTTACGGCCGTCTTCCCCCACCTATCTGGCAACGCAAACCATCGAAATGGGGGACGGCCTGGACTTGGGACTCTTTCTACCCATTGGCGTGGCGCATGGTTTTGTGGCCTTAACCGACGCCACCCTGACCTACCTGGTTGACAATTATTACAACGGCGGCCGTGATGAAAATGGCGTCGCCTGGAACGACCCAGACATCAATCTGGACTGGGGCATCACCGACCCGATTTTGTCGCCGCGCGATGCGGCTAATTCGCTGCTGCGGGATATTCCTGTAGAGAATTTGCCGCAATAACGCACATCCAACACCCATGACACGCTTATCAACTCGTTTGTACCCAATGGCGAAAGCAGCCCTCATTGGCGGCGTGACGTATACGGCCGTGCGCCTGGGGCGGTACGGCCGTCGGCTGCTGCGCCAACCGCGTATTCCCACCCTACTCACCCTGACAACGCCGGAAGCTGTGACCCATACCGGCTACGAACTGGCGGTGGCGAATTTGCGGGCGGGGATCGAGAAACGGCTGTTGCTCGACGGCCGCGAAAAATCCATCCTCTGCGCCGGACGGCGCAACTTCCGCGAGCCGTGGGCGCGCGATTTCAGCTTCGCCAGCTACGGCCTGCTGGCGCTGGACGAAGTGCAGACGGTCAAAGAAACGCTCGAAGCATTCCTCTATTACCAGGGGCCTGGCGGGCAGTTCCCGGTGAAAATTCATTCGACGGCCGTTCTCGACCGTTACCTGCACTCCTTTCTTGGCCGCGAACAACCCACCATCGCCCCCCTGCGCCCCAAATACATCACCGCGCATAACACCATCTCCCTTGATGGCAACTCCCTGCTGGTCATCGCCGCCCTGCACTACGTCAGGCAGACAGGCGATGCCGAGTTCATCCACACCCATTGGGGCGCGTTGAAACGGGCGCTGCATTGGCTCAACGACCACGTTTACCCCGACGACGGTTTGCTGCACCAATCCGCCTTCACCGACTGGGCCGACAGCGTTGGCCGTACCGGGCGCGTGCTGTACACCAACGTCCTCTACTGGAAGGCGCTGCACGACATGTCAGCCATCTGCGCGCAATACAACCTGCATGGCGAAGCAGAATGCGGCCAACGCGCTGTGGCCATCGGCGAGGCCATTCAATCCCATTTTTGGCGAGAGAATTTGGGGTATTTCATCACCAGCGAAACGTTCACCTTTCTCAGCAGCAGCGGCAATTTGTTGGCGATTGCCTGGGGATTGGCCACACCGGCGCAGGCAAACACCATTCTCGACCGCATGGCGGAATTTGGCATGGCCGATCCCGTGCCCACCCAGGTCACGCACCTCCCCTACCCTAAAAAAATGGTGGCGCTGGAAAACAGGTTGGCCGGTATCCCTGAATACCACACCCATGCCGCCTGGTTGTGGTTGGGCGCATGGCACGTCATTGCCCTGGCGCGCAGCGGTCGCCATGACCAGGCAAACACCCTGCTGCAACGCATCTACCAGATTATCTGCCGCGACGGGATTGTGCATGAAGTTTACGGCCGTAATGGAAAACCCCTCGCCACCTTTTGGTACACGGCCGAAGCGCCGCTCACCTGGAATGCAGGCATGATCGTCTACGCGCAGCAGCAGCTTGAAACGGTGAACCGTGAGCCGTAATCCGTGAGCCGTAATCCGACGGGGCGGCCTATGGTAAACCGCTGCGGCTAACGCTATACAGACTTCGGGTTACGGCCGTCAATCGCAAATCGTCAATCGTCAATCGTCAATCGTCAATCGTCAATCGTCAATCCGATACAAGGAGCAGCCTATGTCCACAGATCGCCTCCATATCGCCCACTTCACCAACACCTATTTGCCGGTGATGAGCGGCGTCGTCCGTTCTGTTTGCGCTTTTCGCCAGGCACAGGTAGACCTGGGGCACAACGTCTTTATCTTTGCCCAAGACGCTCCCAAATATGAAGACGACGAACCATTCATCTTCCGTTATCCATCCTTCAACATTCCCATCCGTAATTATCCGGTCACGATTCCGGTATCGCCGCTGATTGATTGGGCGCTGCCGATTCTCAAGCCCGACGTGATCCATGCGCATCATCCGGCGCCAATGGGTATGGCCGCCAGCGACAAAGCGGAGAAACTGGGCGTGCCACTCGTCTTCACCCACCACACGCGCTACCAGGAGTACACACAGTTCATGGGGCTGCCAGAGGAGTTGGTCAATGACATCCTCACGCGGCTGCTGGCCGATTACATGCAACAATGCCAGCACATCCTGGCCCCCAGCCCCAGCATCAAGCAAATGATTCAGGACACATATGGTATTGGCGAGCGCATCACCGTCATTCCCACGGGCATTGACCTGAAACCATACCAGGAGGCTGATGGCGCGGCTATCCGGCGGCAGCGGGGCTGGCGTGATGATGAAATCGTGCTCATTTCGGTGGGGCGGCTGGTAGAAGAGAAGAATTTTGGGCTGCTGCTGGCAGCGGCGCGTATCGTCATGGAGCGGCATCCACATGTGCGGCTGGCCCTGATTGGCGATGGGCAGGAGCAAAAAGAGTTGGAAAAGCTGTGCCAGCAGTGGAACATTGCCGACCGCGTGGAATTTGTAGGGCGCGTACCGTTTGCCGAGATGCCGGCTTATTTGCAAGCGGCCAACCTTTTTTGTTTTGCCTCGGTGACAGAAACGCAAGGGTTGGTAACGTTGGAAGCGATGGCGGCGGGATTGCCGGTAACGGCCGTTGACGCCACCGGCACGTCTGATATTGTCATTCATGAGCAAAACGGACTGCTCACTCCCAACAATGCAGAGGCGTTGGCCGCGGCCATTGACCGTGTCTTGCAAGATGAGACACTGGCCGAAAAACTGCGTCAGGGAGCCATCAAAACGGCCGCAGCCTACGAAATTCACATTGTCACAGAGAAACTGATTGATATCTACCAGCAAGCTATTGCCGACAAACAAGCCGGTCGCTTTGTGAACCCGGACAAACGGAAACCAATTTTTGGCATTGATTGGGAAAAATTGTTTGAGGGGCTGAAGGGAATTGAGAATCCGCGCCAGATGTAGACCAGACCAGTCAGATTTCGTAACTGTTCACTTCCCTGTCGGTTTCGACAGGCTCAACCGACAGGGGAGTGAATGATTACCAGGTTTCTAAAAACCTGACAGGTCTTGCAGGCGCTGCCACAAGGGCGGCCCCATAATCAGCAGCCCGATGATGATGGAGCCAAGCGCCCCGACCAACACGGCCGCCGCCGCCACATCTTTCGCTACTTTTGCCAGCGGGTGTGGGTCGGGGCTAACCATATCCACAAGCGCCTCCAGGGCGGTGTTCATGAATTCGGCCATCCACACGGCCGTCATCGCCAGGATGATGACCGCCCAATCACGCAAGGGGAGGCGCAGCCACGACCCCAAGGCCAACACGACCGCACTGACCAGCGCATGAATCCAGGCATTGTGCTGGGTGTTGATAACATACCACCACCCCTCAAACGCATAGCGAAAGCTGCGGGCGCGGCTGTACAGTTCTAAGGTGACGAGATCAGGCTTCAGTGGGTTTGACATGGGCTAATTCGAGGTGGGTTAATACGGCCGTTTGCGCCGCCCACATCTTCTCCTTTTCCTCTTCCTCGGCATGGTCATGCCCCAACAAGTGCAGTGTGCCGTGAATCGCCAGCAGTTGCAGTTCAGCGCCCAGGTCATGCCCGGCCTGCGCCGCCTGCCGCTGTGCGTAGGGCACGGAAATGGCGATGTCGCCCAGGTAAGCGGGCATTCCGGCCATTTCCATGCCGGGCATATCGTCCCCGGCAGGAAAGCTGAGCACGTCAGTCGGCTGGTCTACCTGGCGGAAGTCGCGGTTCAACTGCTGGATGGTGGCGTCGTCGGTGAGCAGGCAGGAGAGCGCGGCCGGCGGCGCAATTTGCTGTTGGTGGAGGGTGGCGAGGACGGCCGTTTCCAGTAAAGCGGCCGTTTCCTCTGGCGTATCAACCTCAATTTGCACGTCAATTTCAAATTTCGACATAGATCATGTTTTCCTTTGCGCCTTTCTTCCTCTTCCTTTGCCCCTTTGCGTTAAAAATCCTTGTACATCATGCAAACACCTCACTGGAAAGGTACTATCCGCTGCCCGAACAGGGATGTTCGGGCTACAGATTTCATTCATGGCGCTGCGCTTCGCTCACAAGTGGCTCTTGCAGAATGGCGGTTGATTCGGTGGCGGGAACGGCCGCTGCCGAAATATGTGTTGTGGGGGCGGTGGGGGGAACGGCCGTTCCCGCCATCATCTCATCATTGCCCGGATACTTCACGCGCATATGGAACCGCCCTTTCAACGTCTCAATAAACGAAGCGCGAATCACCTGCACGTCCCCCAACGTCAAACCGGAATTGTTCAACTGCCCTTCTGTTACGTGCTCATCCACAATCGAGTTCACCAGCTTCTCGATTTCTCGCTCGGTGCTGGGGCGCAGCGCGCTCGACGTCGCCTCCACCGAATCGGCCAGCATTACAATACCAGTCTCGCGTGAACCAGGGCGTGGTCCCTGATGCCGAAACTGATTTTTATCTACCCGGCTTTCGTCCCCATCATTCTGGGCAATGGCTTTCATGTAAAACCCCTTCACCACCCGGTCGCCATGATGCTCGGCAATAAAATCACGAATGCGCAGGGGCAGCCGATACTTTCGCGCCAGTTCCAGCCCATCGCTGACGTGGCTGACAATGATGCGCACGCTGCTTTCCGGAGCCAGGGTGTCGTGTGGATTCACCCCTTCCTGATTCTCCGTAAAGAAGGGGGGCCGATTCATCTTGCCAATGTCATGATAAAAAGCGCCGACGCGCACCAGCGCGCTGTTTGCCTCCTGCACCCGTTCGGCCGCCTGTTCGGCAAGGTTGGCAACCATGATGCTGTGGTGATACGTTCCCGGCGCTTTACGCAGCAGTTCTTGCAGCAAGGGATGATCCAGGCGCGTCAACTCCTGCAATTGCAGAATAGTGATGACGCCAAACAGTCCACCGATAACAAAAAAGCCAACCAGCGTTAACGCGGCTGATAATATCCCATTACCCAGGGCAAATAAAACTTGTTGGAAAACAACCACAACATCCTGACTTTGAGGTAATTGGAAAATAATGATGACGGTGATGTGCCCAATGGCGGCGGCCATGCCGGCGCGAAAAAAGGCGTTCACTCGCTGCGCGTCACGCAGCATCAGCACGGCCATCAGCCCGCCGGCGGCCATGTACATACTCAATTCCAACGAATTTGGGGCGATAAAGCCGACCATCGCCGCAAACATAACCGTAATCATGATCGCCAACCGCACGCCAATCAACACGGACAATAACATCGAGAGCGTGGCAATAGGAAACCAGTAGATGAGGTTTTGGGGGACAGAAACCATCAACCGGGCTGCGGTCGTAAAAATCAGGACCAAAATAACAACGGCCGCCAGGTAACGGCCGTTGCGCGCTATGCGGGCCGCAAACTGCTGCCCATACAATGTGATCAACACCACCGACAACAACGACGCCAGGAAAATGCTGCCGACGTCGCGCCAATCCGTCTCCGTGTGCAACAATCCAAGCTGTTCCAACATCTCAATATCGAGTTCGGTAATGATGTCTCCGGCGCGAATCACGCGCTGCCCTTCGGAAAGGGTGCGTGTAATGGGGTCAACGTCGGCAACGGCCGTCACGCGCGCCTGCTCCGTTGCCGCGTCGTTCAAAAACACGTTGGCGACAATGAACTGGTAAGCGAGATTCGTGACAACGCGATCTTGCATCTCGGTTAATACCAGGCTTGGCCGCCGCGCCAACCGTTGAAAATCATTTAACTGATTGGGCCGAATCTCCTGACGCATCAACTCTTCAATAATTGTCAGCACCGATTCTTTGACCACTTCATAATCAGGCTGCGTCAGAGTCAATAAATCCTGACCAACCTGATTATCAAATGTTAGCTTTTCAATGGCTTGCAGGTAAAAAAGCTTGGTTTCAGTTGTAGATAAGATGTCGGCGCGCACGACATCAATAAACGCAAACACAGCCTGCGCCCAACTGAGTTGTGCGCGACCAATGCTTAGATCGAGCGTCGTGTAGACGTCGTCTATACGCAAACGCGCCTGTTCCTTTGCCTGATTCGTCAAGATGTCGCTGGGGTAGCTAACGGCGCGTGGCGCCAAAATATCGTTAGCTGCGGGCAAACCAACCTTGACGTCAATATTGGAAGGGCGAACCAGGTCAAAGGAAAGAATCAACGTGATAGCCGCCGCCATGGCCATGGCAAACAACCACAGGAAGGACCTGTGCGCCATTTGCTGCCACCACGGCGACTTGTTCGAGTTATCCATGTAGTTTGTAAATGGTGCTTGGTTAACTGCTCGTGAAACGTGAAACGAGACCAGAGGCGCATCACGTTTCACGCTGAAACAATCGCTTACGGTTGTAACAGGTTGCGCACCACTTCATTGACCAGACGGCCGTCTGCCTTCCCTTTCACCTGGGGCATAAGCCGCCCCATCACCTGCCCCGTCCCTTTGGCGTCGGTGACGCCCAGCTCGGCAATAATGCTGACCGCCAGGGCGTGAATCTCCACGCGGCTCATCAACTGCGGCAGGTAACTTTCGATAATCGCCAATTCTGCCTGCTCCCCGGTCACCATTTCAGTGCGGCCTGCTTTTTCATAATCGGCGATGCTTTCGCGGCGCTGTTTAGCCTGTTTGTTGAGCACATCCAGGACACCGGCGTCGTCGAGGGTGATACGGCCGTCTACCTCCACCTGCTTAATCGCCGCCAAAATCATGCGCAGTGTGTTTCGTTTTCCTGTGTCGCCATCACGCATGGCGGTTTTCACATCATCGGTTAATTGTGTTTTCAATGACATCTCATATTCCTCCAAGAGAGAACATTTTAACACCAGCGCGCCATACGGTAAAGAAGAGGACATCACCCCTTGCCATTTCGGTTGGTAAGCGTTCGTCTCCCTCAAGACTTGACAGGTTTTTGAGACATATTGGACGACAGGCGATTACTCTGTTAGAAACCTGTCAGGTCTGAACGGTTACTATAGTTAGGAACGAGATTTGAATAATTTACACGTTTAGATTGGACAAATCTCAGAAGATTTGTCCAATCTTGCGTATGTTATTTAATTTTCATTCCTTAAGAAAGAATTGTGTGTTACAGAGCAGAGTTGTCGTGTAGAATAAAGATGATAAACCAACCTGCAAATAAGTGGAAAGGAAGGGTAAGATGCTGCCACAAACAGTCACAGTTGACCAATTAGTACGACAAGCAATCCGCCTGCCAGAACGGGAACGAGTGCGCCTGATCCAACTGGTGGCGGAAACATTGGTCGCGCCAGCGCTGACCGCAAGCGGCCGTAACCTGTGGCATTACGGCGCATTTGCCGGTCAACCTATGTCTACCGAGGCGGATTTTGTGATTGCTGAATGGCATCCCACCGATGAGGAATTAGATGGCGCGTAAATACATCATAGACACCCACGCGCTAATCTGGTATTTGGAAGGCAATCCCCGATTAGGAATACAGGCGCAAGCGGTAATGAGTGAGCCAGAAAGTGTATTGGTTTTACCGGTTATTGCTCTGGCTGAAGCGGTGCATATTGTCGCCAAAGGGCGTACCAGCATCTCTTCGGTAGTTACATTAATGGCCGCCGTGCAAGATGCGCCCCATTTAGAAATTGCCTCATTGACCTGGGAAATTGTACAACAGAGTTTAACTTTAACAGCCGTTCCAGAGATTCATGACCGTTTAATTGTGGCAACAGCCGTTTATCTACAAGGGCAAGGGCACGAGGTATTGTTGCTGACGCGAGATGAGGAGATGCAGCAGTCTGGCGTTGTCCCAGTTATTTGGCAGTAATCAGCCCGCTTCTGTCCTTTTCTCTAAAATCGTGTACAAGCTCAAATCCCCCTCTTTGCCGTCGCTGCGAAATTGGCCGATGATGCGCAGTTCGGCTTCATCAGCCAGGCGCGACGTCTCGGCCGCGTCAATTTGGGCGGCGTAGCGCAGGCCAAAGCCGCTGCGCTGCCAGGTGAGCAGATAATCGCCTGGTTCGACGTCGGCGTCTGTCAGGCCGATTTCTGACCAGTCGCGTACCTTGCGCCGCTGCCGCTCACTATCCATGAACTGCCAGTTAGAGAGGAACAGACGGCCGTTTTCCTCCATCTTCCCCGCCATCTCCCGCAGCAGCCGCAGCCGGTTGGCATAGCCGGGAATATGCTGCATCGCCGCCAGGCAGGCCACCACGTCAAATGGCCCCAGGCCATGCAAAGAGCCAGCCTGCCCCATGTCGCGCTGCCAAAATTGGGCGGCCGGCAGCAGGTCTTGCGCCTTCGCCAACAGTTCGGCCGAGAAGTCCACGCCGGTGTATTGCATGGGGCGTGATTGCAGGAGAAAGTGACCGAAACGGCCGTTGCCACACCCCACGTCCAGCGCCCGCGCCCCCTCCGCCGGCATATAAGCAAGCAGCCGCGCAAAACCTGGCTGCGGCGTCAGGCGGCTCTCGGCAAATGGATCAGCCAACTCCCGATAAAAATCCCGATTCAGCGCCACCAGGCGCGCCGCGACCTCATCCTTCATCATATCTCTCCCCCTCCTCTCCCCTCTCCCTGATCCGCCCCGCATTGGTCACAAACCAGACCTGCCCATCGCCGGTACGCACCCACACGGCGGGGAACTGGTGCGCCACGACAACGCCGGGCATCCAGGAGGAGCCATCGTCCAGAGTGATGGAGACGGCCGTGTCCACCGGATACAATTCAACCAATCGCGCAGCCATCTACACAGCCTCCTGCGCCAGGTCGTGCAGCCTCAGCATAACGGCCCAGCGGGCAATGCGGATGGCGTCCGGTTTATTGAGCAGTGCGCCGATCCACAATTTGTCAAAATCAGGGGGGAATTTTTATCAGCCATGCCCAAATCTTACAGCGTGGGCATGGCCACAAGCAAGCGGCGCGTCAAAACCCAAAACGGCGCAAACTGTTGACAACCGACTGCACATAGCTGCCACCGAAGAGGCGCACATGTACCAACAGCGGGTACAGGTTGTAAATATCGCGTCGCTCCTCGAAAAAACCGGGGGGGATCGGCCGTAACTCCTGGTAACGGGCAAAGAAAGCGCGGTCAAACGTGCCAAACAACGTCGTGAAGGCCAGTTCGATTTCGGGATGGCCGTAATAAATGGCGGGGTCTACAAAGCCGGTGATGCGCTCGCCGACGGCCAGCACGTTCGTCGTCCAGACGTCGCCATGCAGCAGCGACGGCCGTTCCGGTTCCGCCAGCCACCGTTCCAACTGCCCACAAAACTTTTCCAGCCGCGCTAACACAGCCGCCGGTAAACGGCCGCTGCGCACCCCTTCACGCCCCATGTAGAGCAATCGCCGCTCACGGAAAAAAGTTAACCAGGAGTCTGTCCAGGGATTGGGCTGGTGCAAGCCGCCAATCAGCGTGTCCCGTTCCAGCCCAAAGGCAGGGGCGGTGATGGCGTGCAGCGCCGCCAACAAGTCTGCCGCGTGCGCCTGTGCGGCTGTGGAAAAGCGGCTGCTCCCCGGCAAAAAGGACATGATCAACAAACGGGGATCGCTGTGCCACACTTGCGGCACAGGTAAAGCAGAATGTTCGGCCAGGTAACGCAGCATATACCCTTCGATGTCCAGTTGGGGATGGGCGCTATCGTCTACTTTGACAACGGCCGTCTCCCCATTCGCCAGCCGCACCCGATACACCTGCCCAATACACCCCCCGCTCAACGGCGCCACATCCACCACCGCCACGCCTAACGCCGCCGCCACTTCATCCCTCATCCTTCTTCCCTCTTCCTTCCTCCTTACCTACGGCCGTTTCACCACCACATTGTCAAACGCCACTTCCAATCCCGGCTGCCCAAACGTGCCCGCGTCCAGGGCAATTGTGCCCGCCGCATATTGGGCGTCTGTCACCTGATGCAGCAGCGTGCCATTCACGTAAAAGCGCATGGTCGCGCCCACCGCCTCCACGCGCAGCCGGTTGACGACGCTAAAGCCCTGGTGAACGGCCGTCGTCTCCGCCCAATCTTGCACAAACCGCGTCCAACTGCCATCTCCATTGCGCCGTTCCACCATGTACAGGCCATTGCCCGTAATCTCAAAACGGTAAAAACGGGTGCTATCCTGCATCCGCAGCAGCACGCCATAGCTGCTCTGTAAATCGCCGGCGATGAGGCGCGCATCCACCTCCAACACAAAGTCAGCGAACGTTGGCTCGGCCAGGGTGGTGAATTGCAAGGTCGCCGGCGTGTTTACCTGGAGGTGAAGTTGCTCGCTAACAATAGATGCCCGGCCGGCGGCGTCCCCCTCCAATACCCAATTCCCCGTCTGCCCGGCCACAAACTGATCATGGAACAAAACATCGGCGTTCGTCAGGTCGCTTTCCCCCGCTGCGCCGCAGGCGCTCAAGACCCAGGCCAACAATAAATAGACCGGTAATAATTTCATGACCACTTTTGTCAATGGGGTATTCATGTAAAATAGCAAAGCGAGTACCCTTATGGTGCGATGACCACGATATTATCAAACTCGACAACGGCCGTTCCCGGTTCCAACGTACTCACCCCCACCCCAATATCGCCGGTCACAAACGTCGGGTCTGTCGTTGTGAACAATGGCAGCCCATTCACCGCCAGGCTCAACTCATTGCCAATGCAGCTTGCCCGAATCTGATTCGTCGCTACACCCTGATTGATCACCTCTGAGAATTGGTATTGCGCATTTTCCGTCAAATAGACAATTTGGTCGCTGCCACTCTGATATTTGCCCACCGCATAATACCCATCGCCACTGATCAAAAACAGGTAAAAATTCTGCTCGTTCTGATAACGACAAATAACGCCATACGCATTATTATTCGGGCCACTGGTCTGCCGCGCCTGTATCGTGACAATCACATTATCAAAATTACGTCCCGGATTTGTCCACCAGATTTGCCCCGGCTGGCTGGTGCTCATCCGCAAGACGCCATCGGCAATTTCTGTAACGGCGCCACCTTTATTATACAGCGCCCAACCGCACGTTTTCGCCTCACTAAAATCATCCTGAAACAGCGCGCCACCACTGGCGCACGCCTCTGGCTGCGCGGGACCAAGCGAACAGGACACTAACAATATTGTGCCCACAATCAGGATCAACAAGAAGACTAGCTTGCGCATTGCACCACTCCTGTAGAAATCATGGGTCTATGATATAGATCATTTTGGCTGGTTGGGGCGACCCTTGTGGTCGCCCTCTGGTGAATGGGCGGGCACAAGGCCCGCCCCTACCACTCTCTCACCTTATCAGGCCCGTCGTCGTGGTCAACGTCCAATTGACGCTTTAAGGATTCAACCGCTTGCTGCAAGTCACGATGCTGGCGCGAGGTATACAGGTAAAAGCCAAAGCTGGCTAACCACAACAGAATAATCACAACGGCAATCAACACCAGATTATCAAACATACCGCACCTCCACATAGATATAAGCAGAAAGTGTACCGAAAAAGAAAAAACTGGCACACTTGGTATGCCAGTTTTCCCTTTCATCACGGCCGTTGCGATTATTTACTTGGCAAAACCAACAGCGCGGGTTTCTCGAATCACCGTCACTTGAATCTGCCCTGGATATTGCATACTGTCTTCAATCGTCTTGGAAATATCTTTGGAAAGCTGCATGGCCCCCAGGTCATCAATGACGCCAGGTTTTACCAGGATGCGAATCTCGCGGCCCGCTTGCAGCGCATAGGCGCTTTCCACACCGGTAAAAGAAGTGGCAATATCTTCCAATGTGCGCACCCGCTTGATGTAATTCTCCAGGCTCTCGCGCCTTGCCCCCGGCCGCGCGCCAGAGATAGCGTCCGCAGCCTCGACAATAACTGCTTCCACGGACTCCATCTCCACTTCATGATGATGCGCAGCAATGGCATTGATCACGATCTTGGGCACACGGAAGCGCTTCGCAAATTCCGCGCCCAGCATGGCATGGGTTCCCTCTTGATCATGGTCCATCGCCTTACCCAGATCGTGCAGCAGCGCTCCCATTTTCGCCATTTCGATGTTCGCCCCTAACTCGGCGGCTAAAATAGCGGCAATTTTTGTCGCCTCTACGGAATGGTGTAGTTGGTTTTGCCCATAAGAAGTACGGAACTTCAAGCGGCCCAACATACGCAAGATCTGCGGATGTAAGCCATGAACATTCGCTTCATAGGCAGCCTGTTCGCCAGCTTCCTTGATAACTTGCTCGACTTCGGCTTCCGCGTCTTTGACCAGTTTTTCAATACGGGCAGGATGGATACGGCCGTCTGTAATCAATTTAGCCATTGCCCGCCGCGCAGATTCACGGCGCACCGGGTCAAAGCTGGAGATGGTCACCGCTTCAGGGGTATCGTCTACAACAATGTCTACCCCGGCCGCTTGCTCAAAGGCGCGAATGTTACGGCCGTTACGCCCAATAATACGCCCCTTCATCTCCTCGCTGGGCAGCGGCACCACCGACACCACCATCTCGGCGACCTGGTCTGTCGCCACCCGTTGAATCGCCAGCGCCACAAGTTTGCGCGCTTTAATTTCGGCCGTTTCCCGCGCCTCATCCTCAATTTGACGCATCAGGCGCGCCATATCCTGCCGCGCATCCTTCTCCACATCTTGCAGCAGCAGTTGTTTCGCTTCCTCGGAGGACATATTGGCGATCTCTTCTAATTTCATTCGCCGCTCTTCCTCCGCTTTTTCCAACAAGTTCTGCTGCCGATCCAACTTACTCTGCCGCTTGTTGAGCATTTGTTCGCGGGCTTCCAGCCGGTTTCCCTGCTTTTCCTGCTTCTCGTGGCGCCGTTCCAGGCGTTCCTCCGTCCGCGCCAGGTCTTCATAACGGCGCTCCGTCACCTTCTCTGCTTCCAGACGCAGCGCCTGCGCTTCCTGACGCGCTTCCGCCAGGATATGCTCTGCCTCCTTCTCGGTCAGCACGCGCTTGTTTTCTACTTCCTGGTGCAATGCGGCATAAGTCGCATCCGTGCGCGGTTTCAAATAAAACCACAAACCGGCCCCAACAACAGCGCCGCCAAGTACAATTCCTAAAAGTATCCAGAACACTGGGTCCATTACCAAACTCTCCTTCATGCTGTGGCATCAGTATTTTCAGAAATGATTTGCCACATCTCGCTTGTTATCTCTTTAATAATGTCATAATGAAAACCACGCCGCTGCAAAAAGCGCCCCAACTGCAAGCGAAAAACTTCCTCGGGTAAATTCGCTATTCGCGCCATGTGCGCTTCAGCCGCGCGGCGGGCTGTGTCTGTTTCATCCAGGTCAGCAAGAACCGTGTCAATTACCGCGCGGGCAACGCCTTTTTGCAGCAGCTCCTGCTGCAGCGCCATCCGGCTGCGCGGCTTAAATGCTTCACGCTGTTCAATCCAATAGCGGGCAAATGCTTCATCATCTAGCAGGGATGCTTCCTGCAACCGCATCACGACAGACGAGATAACGTCTGCGGCAAACCCTTTCTGGCGTAAATGTTGTTCTACTTCAGCGCAACTACGCGGGCGATACTCAAGCAGGCGATAAGCCACTTGCCTGGCTTTCTCCACCACATCTTTGGCTTGCAGCGCTACAATGTCCTCAGGCGTCAATACCTGGCCGATTTTCAGGTAAACGGCCGCTGCCAACGCCAGGCCAAATGCAAACTCGCCGTCCAGATATACGTTGACACGGTTCTGATTTTGCTGTTGCCTTGTTAAGGACGTAATTTTGCCCATACCAATATAATGCCCACTGTAAAACAAAAAGCCCTGGCTAATCAATCAGCCACGGCTTTAACAGAGTGATCTATTTCAAGTTGAGCCATAACATCCATGATAGGACCATGGCTATATCGGCAGTCTACAACGTCAGATAACCATTCCAGCTAACTGTCCGGCTTCAAGCGGCGACACGCTACCAGCAAAACGCTCTCCCACAGAACCATACGTGACAATATTAACAGCTTCATGATCACATATGCAGGTACAAACATACACCCTGAACAATCAGGTTCCTTGTCTTATTTGACGTACACCGCGCCCGACAGCCACAAAAGGCCAACAAATTACCGGTAAACCTTGTATGAACAATTTAGAACAGCTTTAACGTTGCTAAATTTCTTGAAATAAGCTCAATTTACTGCTTGAGCATCACTACTTGATCAAAACCTGCGGCAAACTCTTTTCATGCCCATCTGCTTACGGCCTGGCAACCTGTTATAACGGATCAGGCAAGTCAGGCGCGCCAGGGTTATTCCAAATCTTGTAACCCTGAAACTTGTACGATGTTTAATCCAACATTTTTGCGAATAAGGTTTTCTAATTCAAGTAAAACGTTCGTATTTTCGATCAGGTAAACTTTGGCGTTTTCCCGCCCCTGCCCCAACAGCGTATCACCATAACGGAAATAAGCGCCGCGTTTATCAACCAGGTTATATTGCACAGCCAGGTCTAAAACGTCGCCGCTTTTGGAAATGCCTTCGTTATACATAATGTCAAATTCACATTCGGTAAACGGTGGGGCCACCTTGTTCTTCTTGATTTTGACCCTGGTGCGATTTCCAATAACTTCGCCACCCGCTTTGATGCTTTCCACACGGCGAATATCAATGCGCACCGAGGCGTAGAATTTCAAGGCATTGCCACCACTAGTTGTTTCTGGGTTGCCAAACATCACGCCAATTTTTTGGCGCAGTTGATTCGTAAAAATGACAACCGTGTTCGTTTGTTTGATAGCCCCCGAAAGTTTGCGCAATGCTTGCGACATTAAACGCGCTTGTAAACCAACGTGGGCATCCCCCATCTCACCTTCGATTTCTGCGCGTGGGACCAACGCTGCTACAGAATCAACAACGACAATGTCCATCGTACCGGAACGAATCAAGGCGTCAGCAATTTCCAATGCCTGCTCACCCGTGTCCGGCTGTGAGACGTATAGATTATCAACCTGCACGCCACATCTGGCCGCATAAGTTGGGTCGAGGGCATGTTCCATATCAATGAAGGCGCAAATGCCACCCAGCTTTTGCGCCTCGGCAATAATGTGCTGGCACAACGTCGTTTTACCAGAAGATTCTGGCCCATAGATCTCAATAACGCGACCGCGCGGCACACCACCTACACCCAGGGCAATATCCAATGACAATGACCCGGTCGGGACTGATTCCACCTGTAAATGCTGCGCTTCACCCAGGCGCATAATCACACCCTCACCAAAGCGTTTGGTCAGGGTTGCCAGGGTATTTTCTAATGCACGTTCACGCCCTTGTTGTTTCATAAAGTAACCAGAAAGTGTAGAAATTTATCGCTTATGTAGTGTACAATAGCGTTATGGAAATAGCAAACCAATGGGCGGGAGTAGCAAACCTGAAAGCGCAGACTAGATTCGCGACCGGCAGTGATAAGCGTGATATTGTGCGGCTGCTGCGCGCGTCCAGGTACAGCCACGTTCATCTTGACTGGCGGCCGCCGATAGATTGGTTGGAACAGGGTGGATTTGTTGTCTTTACCCAGCAGCCAACCAACGCTCATTCGCTTGCCGTGAAGTTGTGGGGCGTGCCGGCCGAGGTGCAGGCGTGCCTGGCAGTGGGCGCCGATCCGCCACCGGCCGCATGGGTACGAGTTGCTTGCCTGCCCCATAACAGCCAGACAAAGCAGGCACTGGCAGCCATGTTGCATGAGGGAATGGAAATGCTGCGCACAACGGCCGTTACCCATTTAGGCTGGCTGGCTACGGAACCCTGGCCCAACGATTGGCTGCCCCAACTCGGCTTTACACAATCCTATGAAATTGAAACGTACTATAAAGAAGACCTGGACACACCCAACCTGAAACCGCCACGCGAGCTGCACATTCGCCGCGCCCACCCTGACGATATGGAACAGTTAGCCGCCATCGAAGTAGCTGCGTTTGCTCCCCTGTGGCGTCACAGCAGTGACGGTTTGCGTCTGGTACAGCGCCAGGTGATTAGCTTTGACGTGGCGGAATGGGACGGCCGTCTCGTCGGTTTCCAATTCAGCTCGCTTTCTGGGCCAAATGCACATTTAGCCCGCATCACCGTATCGCCTACAATGCAAGGGGCAGGGGTTGGGTCTGCTTTATTGGCGCACACCTTGCGCGAATACCAAAAGCATAACGTGCGCTACGTATCTCTGAACACACAAACCGACAACTACCCATCACAAGCGCTCTATCAAAAATTTGGATTTTATGCCACCGGACAACGCTTGCCGGTGTGGGTCAAATACCTGGAGTAATCTGGCAATATGGGTCAAGACGGCCGTTCCCCCACCAACGCCGATTATCTGCTTCTCCTGGTCACAGGCATCATTTTAGGGTTCCTGAGCGCCCTCATCGGCAACGTTTTCTACGGCATTCTGAGCGCAACCATCCTGGCGCTTATTTTCGCCATCTGTTACCCCATCCTCAACCGCCCCCAAAGCTTACGGGTCAGCTTCATTACTGGGGGCAGCATCGGACTCATATTAGGGTGCCTCGATTGGCTCATCAGCGATACAATTTTCAGCGTGGGCAGTGGCTTCATGTTTGGGTTAACGCGCGGCGGCGCCCTCGGTGGAATCGTCGGCCTTATCACACGAGCCAGCAGCGATAAACAAGACTCCATCATCACCAAAACATTCCTCTTCTTTGGGTCCATCTTCATGGGCACATTCCTCGGGGGCACCGTTGGCGCCGTGACAGGCGTTACCCTGGGGATTATTGGTACAGGCGCCCGCTCTGTTATTGGGGGGATCATCATCGGCAGCATCGTTGGCGGATACCTTGGCTCCTATTATCGCAAGCAGCGCTGGATTCGCGCCGGTGTGGTAGCCGGCGCGGCGTTAGCAGCAGTCAGCGCGTTGGCCGGCGCTCCTGTCGCTGGCGTCATTCTTGGCGCCATGAGTGGCGCCATCGTTCCCATGCTCTTTGTCGCGGCGATCGGCGCCATTGGCGGCCTCACCAGCCGCGGCGTCAAAGCGATGTTATTGGAAGCAATCGAAGCGCCCACAGAAATGCTAGAACAAGGCGCCGTCCCCTTTCTTGTACCCGCGTTGATAACTGGCCTCATCGTTGGCGCCACCTCCAACACAGATGGGCTGATCGCCTTACCCACTTCTCTTACCCTGGTTGCGGCATTGTTAGGCACATTGGCCGAATTTGGCAGACGCGCCAACACACCAGAAATCACCCCTAAAACAATCATCGAAATGGCCATGATGGGCGCTGAAAACTGGCCGGTAACCTCTCTGGTAAAACAGCTTACGACAACTATCCGAGAAAAAGAGACATTACTTAATATGGGCATTCAGGCAAGTATCGGCATCATTGGCGCACTCATTGGCATCGCTTTCGCTTACATTGCCCTGGTAACGGGCTAGTATCGGTATGCAGTAATCGGTAATCGGTAATCAGTGGGCGCTACCTCTGGCAATATTCTGCTGAAAACCAGGCGCTGACTTCTGCCTACTGGTACTAGTAGTGCAACAATGTTGTTTTGACGGATTTTTCACAAAACATAACCCGTCAAAACTTGTCGGT
>JACSRF010000613.1 GCA_014879875.1 Anaerolinea sp. | reverse complement strand
GCAAACCGGTGGCCTGCGCCAGATCGGCCGTCGCGGCTGCGTTCACCCCGGTCAACACCCCATCGCGGCTGATGTCCGTGTAAATGATCGTCGTCACCCCCAGTTGTTTCATCTGTTGGGCGAGTTGGACGGGAGAAACGGCCGTATCCTGCACCCATCCCCGCGTTTTCACCCGCCCATCCCGCGCATCAATGCCCACCGCAATGTTAGCCGCGCCAAATTGGGCAACGGCCGTGCGCACCAGGTCGGGCTGCTCAATGGCCGCCGTCCCCAAAACCACCCGCGCCACGCCAGCCGCCAGCGCCCGTTCCACGTCTGCCAGCGCGCGGATGCCGCCGCCAAACTGCACCTGAGCGCCCAACCGGGTCAGCGATGACAACGCCAGCCAGTTGGCCGCTCCGGCTTCGTCAAATGCGCCATCCAGGTTAACCACGTGCAGCCAGACCGCGCCCGCTTCCACCCAGCGCTGCCCTATGGCGGTTGGGTCAGCGCCAAACACCGTTTCCTTATCAGGATCGCCATATTGCAAGCGTACAACACGGCCGTTACGCAAATCAATTGCCGGGTAAATGGTAAACATCCGCATCCCACCTCTTCCTGTCATCTTATCCGAACTGGCTGGCAGCGTCAAAACGTGGCGCACTTCTTCTCCCGTTTCACGCTTCACGCCTCCAACTATAGACAATTCGCTCGATCATTGAGAAACTATTGTCATGATTCATTACAACCCGACCACGCAAACCTTTAACCTGATTATGCGCCGCAGCCAATATGCCATGCAAGTGGATGAGGCAGGGCGGCTGATTCACCTGGCCTGGGGGCCGCGGCCGGTGGACGCGACGCCAGATGATCTCATCACCGGCCAGACGCCGTTTACGCAGGCCAACTTTAGCAGCCACGAGCAGCAAGGGCGGCCCGACGAATACCTTACCTATGGCGACACCAGCTACCACGAGGTCTCGCTCAAAGTCAATTTTCCCGCGCTGCCCACCGCCATGAGCGCCGCCGAAGCGCCTCATCTGCCCATCCGCGACGTGCGCTTGCGCTATGCCCACCACGAGATCGTCCATGATGCGCAGCCCGGTTATGCGCCGCAGCATGGTCTGCCCACCGGCAAAACCGACCCCCGCGAAACCTTGCGCATCACCCTGCAAGACCCGGCGCAGCCCTTCCGCGTCACCCTTTGCTACCGCCTCACGCCAGAGCAGGACATCATTGAGCGTTGGGCGGAATTGGAGAATCTGGGGGATGCGCCGTTGACGGTGGAACAAGTCTATACGGCCGTCCTCCACCTGCCCAACGGCTACTACGACCTCACCGCCGTCAATGGCGCCTGGGGACAAGAATTCACGGCAACCCGCGAACCGCTGCCCATTGGCCTGCGCCTGGTGGAGCACCGCACCCTGCACACCGGCCACCGCGCCAACCCCTTCTTCCTGCTCAACCGCTGCGGGCAGGCGTGGGAAGAAAGCGGCGCCGTTTACTTCGGCCAACTCGCTTACAGCGGCAGTTGGCGGCTGACGTTTGAAACAGTGCACAGCCTGAATTTGCGCGTTCACGCCGGTTATAACCCGTTCGACTTCGAGTTGACGCTGCACCCTGGCAGCCGCCACAAAACCCCGGCGCTCATTTGCGGCGTCAGCGGGGATGGGTGGGGTGGGGCCAGCCGTCGCCTGCACGCCTTTTTGCGCGAGCGTGTGCTGCCCCAACCGCCGCAGTTACCGGCATGGCGTCCCGTGCTCTACAACAGTTGGGAAGCGACGTATTTCAACCTGAGCGAGCAAGGGCAAATGGAGCTGGCGCGTAAAGCGGCGGCTATTGGCGTGGAGCTTTTTTGCGTGGACGATGGCTGGTTCGGCGGCCGTCGCCACGACCGCGCCGGGTTGGGGGATTGGTTCGTCAGCCAGGATGTGTTCCCCAACGGCTTACAGCCGCTCATTGACGAAGTACACAGGTTGGGGATGCAGTTTGGCCTGTGGGTGGAGCCGGAAATGGTCAATGCGGATTCTGACCTGTACCGGGCGCATCCTGACTGGGCGCTGCACTTTCCCGGACGGCCGCGTACCGAAGGGCGTAACCAACTCATCCTCGACCTCGGCCGGCCAGAAGTGCAGGCGTACATCTACCACTGTCTGGATGACCTGCTCGCCGCTGACGACATCGCCTTCATCAAATGGGATTACAACCGCAGCCAGACCGAGCCAGGGTCCGTCGCCGGGAAAGAGATATGGCTGCGGCACGTGGCCGGGGTGTACGACATCATGGATCGGCTGCGGCAAAAATATCCGCGCCTCGCCATTCAAAGCTGTTCCGGGGGTGGCGGGCGCATTGACGCCGGGGTGCTGGCGCGCGCCGACCAGGTGTGGACGAGCGACAACACCGACGCTCTGGCGCGCGTACGCATCCAGGAAGGGTTCAGCCTGGCTTACCCGGCGCGGACGATGGAAGCGTGGGTGACGCACACGCAAAACCACCAGACGGGGCGCATCCTTGACCTGAACACCCGTTTTCACGTCGCCATGCGCGGCGTTTTGGGCATTGGCAGCAGTTTGAATGCCCTCAGTGAACGTGAATTACAGCAATACCGGCAGTACATCACGTTCTACAAGCGAATTCGCCACGTCGTCCAGGGCGGCGATTTATATCGGTTGCAGCGGTTGGAGGAGTTTGGCGCATCGGCGATTCAATATGTGCTGCCAGATGGCGCGGAAGCGGTATACTCGGTGGTGGTTGTAGAGCATAAGATTGGGCAGTTACGGCCGTCTACCCCGCTGCGTGGCCTGGACAGCCGGGCGACCTATGCCTTGTTTGACATGCACAACCGCCAGGTGCGCCGCATGAGCGGCTACGAGTTGATGACACGCGGCATTCCCGGCCATGCAGGGGTGGGAATTGGCTACGCAGAAACCTTATACCTGCAAAAAGTTGAATCTACCATATGAAACATTACGGAAGTCAAAGTATGGTCGCCCCCTTGCAAACAGCGCTGGTGCGGCGGCCGGATGAAAATTTCGGAACGGCCGATCCCGACAAATGGCATTATGCGGCCCGGCCAGACCTGGAAAAGGCACAGGCGGAACATGACGCCTTCGTCGCCATTTTGCGCGGGGCAGGCATCAAAATTGTTTACCACGACGCCTCGCTGCCCGATCACGCCGACGCCATCTTTGTGCATGACCCGGTATTGATCACCAATCAGGGCGCCATTATCCTGCAAATGGGCAAACTGCTGCGCGAAGGGGAAGAGAGCGCGCTGGCCGAGAAATTGGCGGCGCTGGACATCCCCATTTTGTATTGGCTGCACGATGGCGCGCGCGCCGAGGGCGGCGATTTGCTCTGGCTGGACGAGCAGACGTTGGCAGTGGGGCAGGGGTTTCGCACCAATGCCGAAGGGGCGCGGCAGTTGCAAGAAGCGCTGCATGACCTGGGCGTGACCGTCATCCCTGTGCCACTGCCCTATTACCAGGGGCCGGAGGCGTGCCTGCACCTGATGTCGGTCATCAGCCTTGTCGCCGATGATCTGGCGGTCATTTACCCGCCGCTGCTGCCCGTGCCATTTTACCAACTGCTGCAAGAGCGTGGATTCCGCTTTGTGGAAGTACCGGACGAGGAATTCAGGACGATGGGGCCGAATGTGCTGGCGCTGGCCCCCGGCCGCTGCCTGATGTTGGCCGGGAATCCGATCACCAAACAGCGGTTGGAGGCGGCCGGCTGTGAGGTATTGACGTACCAGGGTGATGAGATTTCGTTGAAGGCGGAGGGCGGGGCGACTTGTTTGACACGGCCGTTACTCCGATCCAACATCCCGTACCCCATTGTCAACCCGCATCTGTCAGGCGAGCCATTTTTCTGGCAAGGGGGCACAGTGGGGGTGCTGCTGCTGCACGGCCTGACCGCGACGCCGGCGGAAGTAATCCCCCTGGCGCAGCTGCTGCACGCGGCCGGGTATACCGTCTCTGGGCCACTGCTGCCAGGGCATGGCACACACCCGGAAGATTTGAACCGCGTCACCTGGCACGATTGGACGTGGGAAGCGGAGCAGGCGTACCAATACCTGGCGACCGTATGCGACCGCGTGTTTGTTGGCGGCGAGTCAACTGGGGCGGTGTTGGCGCTCTATCTGGCGAGCCAGCACCCGGAAATCGCCGGCGTGCTCAACTATGCCCCGGCTATTCAACTGGCGTTGCCCGTTTCTGACGTGGTTAAATTGTATGCAGCCGCGCCATTCATTGAATTTATGGCTAAAGAGCAGGTGGGGGCGCATCCGCGCTGGCAAGGGTATCCGGTCAACCCACTGCGTGGCGTGATGGAATTGATTCGTCTGGGGCGTGAAGTACGACGGCGGCTGCCAGAAATTGAACAGCCGCTGCTGGTGGTGCAGGGCCGCCACGACAAGACCATTGATCCGCAAAGCGGCGCAATCATCATCGAAAGCGCTGCCTCTGCCTTGACAGAATTGCATTGGATGGAAGAATCAACGCATGTGGTCATTCTGGATGAGGAGTTGGAGACGATTGCGGAATTGACCATGCGTTTTATGGAAAGGGCGCTGGCGGTGGATCCGCAGGAGCCAGAACTGTTTTGATCCGTTGTAGAACGATTTTCCAAATTGTTCGTAAACCAGTTGTGGGGCCGGTCTTGCGCCTGCCCTACAATTATTTTGCGACGCAAATTGACGAAAGGAGAATACAGATGGGTATCATTAGTTGGCTTATTTTTGGGGCGTTGGCCGGATGGGCGGCCAGCGTGATTGCGGATAGTAAACGGCAGGGCTGTCTGTTTAATGTGTTGGTGGGTGTGGTTGGCGCATTTTTGGGCGGTTTTCTGATGCAGGCGATCACTGGCGAAAGCTTTAATTTTGCCTTTAATTTGCGCAGTTTTGTGGTGGCGATATTGGGCGCCATTGTGCTGCTGGTTGTGACCGGAGCGGTGCGTAAGCGGTGAGTTGGCTGGGTAAGCTGCGATCGGCGTGGCAAACGGCCGTTTCCTCCGCGTCCATCACCCAAACAGCGACGGCCGTGCCGCCGGTCTCGCCGCGCGTGCTGCTTATTGTTCATGCGCCAAGAGTGATGCGGGAAAACGGCCGTAAACTGCACCAAATTCTTGGCTGGCACGATCCCGACTGGCTGGCGCAGCAGTACATCACCGACCTGCGCGACGCCAGTTATGGCTACCTCAATTACCAGATTGTGGAGCGGATCGAAGCCAACGAGTTTCCGGTGAAGGCCGATGGCTTTGTCTACGACGCCGACACCTATTTGTACCGTTGGCGTTCGCGCACCGGTTTTCATATCCCCGATCTGGTTGATTACCCCCGTTTGCTGCGACAATTCAAGATCATTCCCCGGATCAACCTGGATCAAATTGACGAAGTGTGGCTGATTGCCTTTCCCTATGCCGGGTATTACGAATCGGTGATGGGCGGCCCTGGGGCGTTTTGGTGTAATGCACCGCCGTTGGGGGAGATCAGCCGGTGCAACCGTCGTTTTGTGGTGATGGGCTTCAATTATGAACGGGGCGTGGGCGAAATGCTGGAGAGTTTCGGCCATCGTGTCGAATCCATCATGTCCCGCGTCTACCGGCACAAAAAAGGGGACGCCAACTTGTGGGAGCGTTTCATCCGCTACGACAAAACCCATCCTGGCGCGGCCGAATGTGGCAACGTCCACTTTGCGCCCAACAGCGAGCGAGATTATGACTGGGGCAACCAGCGTTGGGTGCGCAGCTTTGGCGATAGCTGGCTGCAATTCCCGCAGCTAGACGCCCCATCGCGCCGCGTCAATTGCAGCGAGTGGGGCGATGGCGACATTCGCCAGCATCATCTCTGGTGGCTGCGCCATTTGCCGCATGTGGAGGGCAAAACCGGGGGCATCAGCAATAACTGGTGGCAGTACGCCGTGAACCTTGTTGATGTTCAGTGATCAGTCAATATAGACGTTCAGATAATGATTTTGGGTAGGGGCGGGCCTTGTGCCCGCCCATTCACCAGAGGGCGAC
>JACSRF010000675.1 GCA_014879875.1 Anaerolinea sp. | reverse complement strand
TCCCCCGTCCCTCCGCTCCCCTTCCGCCTCGCTCACCTCACGTGGATAGCCCTCTGCGCCTTTCTCATCTGGCAGTTTGTGTTGGTTTTGGGCAACTTTCAATCCATCCTGGCCTTCCAGCACAACGAGTGGAGCGTGCAGGAGAGTTTGAAGGCACTGCCAGGCGTAACGGCCGCAAGCTATGCCCTTTATTTGATGGCGCTGCGGCTGGCAACAGCCGGTTTCTATTGGCTAACGGCCGTTCTCATCTTCTGGCGCAAACGGGACGATTGGTTTGCTCTGACCGTCTCCTTTCTGCTGCTCCTTCTCCCGTTTAGCATGGTACTGGGTGATATTAGCAGTGACCCACTTGAAGCACTCGGTACATTGACCCTTTTCGCCGCCCTGCTGCTCCCTTTCTTCTTCCCCGACGGCCGTCTTATCCCCCAATCCACTCGCTGGCGCATCTGCCTGATCGTCTATTTGCTGCTCGTCCCCCTGCTCATCTTCACCCTGCTGCCCCTCATCTTCCCCCATTTCCAGCCTGATGATGTCGCCTGGGTGGGTCTCATCCTCAGCCTGACGGCCATCCTGGCCGCCGGCATGGTCAGCCAGATTGTGCGCTACCGGCGCATGGCTGAATCAGAGCGGCAGCAGACCAAATGGGTGTTGATGGGCGGCTTTGGCAGCCTAAGCGTGATGTTTTTGTGGATGAGCGTCTGGGTAATGGGTGAACTGTCTGATCCTTTGACCGTAATCATCACTATGCACATCAGCATCTTCGCCTCAGTCGCTTTTCCCCTGACCATCGGCTACTCTATTTTGCGCTACCGGTTGTGGGAAGTAGATGTGTGGATTAACCGCACCCTGGTTTTTGGCGGCCTAACGGTGCTGGTAACGGCCGTCTACATCCTCACCGTTGGCCTCATGAGCAACCTCTTCCAAAGCGGCAGCAGCCTGGCGCTTTCCGTCTTAGCCACCGGGCTTATCGCCATTCTGTTCAACCCCGTGCGCCAGCGTTTGCAAACGGCCGTCAACCGCCTCATGTATGGCGAACGAGATGATCCCATTACGGTTCTCACCACTTTGGGACGACGGCTGGCAGAAACGGCCGTTCCCATCCAAACCCTACCCGCCCTCGTTGAAACCATTGCTCAGACGCTGCGACTGCCTTATGTGGCGATTGTGGCCGCAGAGGAGCAGGGGAGCGTCGCTTCGCTTACAGGAGCAGGGGAGATCATTACCGCTTACCCCTCGCCCCTCGCCTCTCCTCCTTCGACCTTCGCCTTTCCGCTTGTCTATCAATCCGAAACCATCGGCCAACTGCTGGTTGCGCCTCGTGCGCCGGGTGAGGTGTTCAACCCGGCCGAGCGGCGGTTGTTGGAAAACGTGGCGCGGCAGGCGGGAACGGCCGTTTACGCCGCCCAACTCACCCACGACCTGCAACGCTCCCGCGAACGGCTCGTCACCACCCGCGAAGAAGAACGTCGCCGCATCCGCCGCGACTTGCACGATGGTTTAGGGCCGCAGTTAGCCACGCTCACCCTCAAGGTGGATGCCGCCCGCAATTACCTCCGACAGAAACCGGAAACGACCCGCCCTCACTCTATCGAAGCGACCGATCACCTTCTGGTCGAACTCAAAAGGGAAATTCAGGAAGCGATTCAAGCGGTCCGACGACTGGCGTATAATTTACGCCCGCCGGCGTTAGACCAACTGGGGCTGTCGCCAGCCCTGAGCGAATATGCCACCCAAAACAGCATGAATGGCTTACTCGTCACCGTGGACGTGCCGATGGCGCTACCTCCCTTATCGGCGGCCGTAGAAGTGGCCGCTTACCGCATTGCCCAGGAGGCGATAACTAACGTGGTTCGGCACGCTCGCGCCACGCATTGCCGCGTCAAACTATCTGTTGTTAACGACGTTTTATGCCTGGAGATTAACGATGATGGCGTGGGCCTGCCGGTCCACATCCCCCCAGGTGTCGGCTTAGCCTCCATGCGTGAGCGCACGGCCGAATTGGGTGGCACATTTAACCTGCAATCTACGCCGGGAACGGGCGCTCAGGTATCTATCCGCTTGCCCCTGACCCGATCTTAACCAATGAAATGACTGAGCAAATTCGCATTCTCATAGCTGATGACCATACCCTTTTCCGCGATGGCTTGCGGGCGTTGTTTAACTCCCTGCCGGATATGGAAGTGGTGGGTGAGGCAGCAACCGGCACGCAAGTCATCAGCCAGGCAGAGAAACTTCAGCCGGATGTAATCTTGATGGATATTCAAATGCCAGGCGTCAACGGGATTGAAGCCACGCGCCAGATTATCCACATCAGTCCGCACATTGGCGTGATCATTGTCACCATGTTTGAAGATGACGACTCTGTTTTTGCGGCCATGCGCGCCGGTGCGCGGGGCTACGTTCTCAAAGGGGCGGACCAGGAAGAGATGCTGCGTGTGATTCGGACGGTGGCCCAGGGTGAAGCCCTTTTCGGCGCGCCGATTGCGACCCGGTTAATGAACTTCTTTGCCGCACCGCGACCACCACAGATATTCCCTGAATTGACTGAACGAGAGCGAGACGTGTTGAAGCTAATTGCTCAGGGGTATAACAATGCTGACATTGCCCGCGAATTGACCATTAGCGTTAAGACAGTGCGCAACCATGCTTCCAATATTTTCAGCAAATTACGAGTTGTTGACCGGGCCCAGGCCATTATCCGGGCGCGGGATGCCGGGCTGGGCAGTTAAAAGGCTCAGTAACTCAGAAAAAACGCAGCCGCAACACCTCGTTGCGACTGCGTTTTTTGTTTTCTCTACCGGCCAGGTTCACACCGCATCACGATGTTGACGGCTGCTTTTCTGAATACGGCCGTTGGTCAATTGTATGGCTTGTTCCATGAAGAACAGATACGTTCTTTGCTCAAAGTGCAGGGCCAGTGATGGTCATGCGAGTAGCAATATTGCTGCCGTAACCATTTTGGTGGGGCGTGGCCGCCAGTCTGAACAACCTGAGCCACATCGCCGAGGCGCGCAGACGCTATGCGGGGGCCGTTACCAGGGCCTTCATCGCGCAACCAATCCGATCACGCTGCACCTCAATTCCAATCAATCTGCACCTTCTGACGGCCGTGAACATACTTATCCACCGCCACCGCCGCCATCACGCCATCGGCCGCCGCAATCGCCGCCTGCTTAATGTGCGTACACAGCAAATCGCCAACCGCAAAGACACCGGGCACGGCCGTTTGCATTTCCGCATCCACCACCAGGCAGCCCTCGGCCGACGTGGGCAGCTGCTCCATCAAGTAATCGGTAATCGGCTTCCCGCCCTGCAAGTACACAAACGCCCCCGTCACCGGCAGCGTCTGTTCCGCGCCGCCACGTGGCTGCACGCGCACGGCCGTTACCAGCGTCTCGCCGACAATCTCCTTCAGCCGTGTACCCAACAGGATCTCAATCTTCGGGTGTTCCGCCACCTCATGCGCTAAAAAGTCACGCGCCTTCAATTCCGGCGTCGGCGACAGCAGGTACACCTTCGCCGCAAACTTCGTCAAAAACAGCGCCTCTTCCAGCGCCTCATCATTGTTACCGATAACCGCCACGTCCTGGTCGCGGAAAAAAGCGCCATCGCAAGTCGCGCAGTAGCTAACGCCCCGCCCCAACAACGCCTCCTCCCCTTTCACGCTGCCGGTGCGCCCCATCGAGCCAGTCGCCAGCACAACCGCCTTCGCCATAAACGTGCCCGTCCCGGCCATCACCATTTTCGGTTCACTGCTCAGGTCGAGTCCCACCACCTTATCCGTGATGAACTTCGCCCCAAACGACTCCGCCTGCTGGCGCATAATCTCCACCAGTTCCGCCCCAGAAACAGGCCCCGGCACGCCGGGATAATTGCTAATTTTCGTCGTGATGCCCAACGCCCCGGCCGTCAACCCTTTATCAATGACCAGCGTGCGCAAATCCGCCCGCGCCGTATAAATCGCCGTCGAAGCCCCGGCCGGCCCACCGCCGATGATCACCACGTCATAATCATTCTCTGCCGCCGCCCCCAGGCTCGACAGTCCCAAATCCAAGCCTAAATCCAACATTCGCTTTCTCCCTATGATCAGTAATCGGTAATCAGCAGACCCTTCGCCAGATGTCGTCCTCACCGACCACTGACCACCGATTACCGACCACCGACCACCGATTACCGAACCGCTTCCTTCAACTTACCCAACAACATCATCTCCGGCGCGGCCCCTTCCATGTGAACCGTTTCGTTGATCACCGTGCGCGGCACACCTTGCACGTGGTACTTGTTGGACAGGTGCGGGAATTCGATTGCCTCAACCATATCGCCGCGGATAAAGTCACTTTCCAGCGCCAATTGATGCGCCAGAATCACCGCCTGCGGACAGTAGGGGCAGGTCGGCGTGATAAACACCTGCATATGGACTTCTTCAGTCAAAGCGGCCGCCCATGCTCGCACTTCATCAGACAGGCCAGAGTCGCCGCTGGAAACCATCATGATATCTTCAATCAGCGTGCTAAATTCATAGCCGGAAGGAATCCCATAGAGACGGATACCGTAATCTTTCGCGTCATCGCCACCGCGCATCACAATAGTCGCCGGGATTTTGTCAATGTTGTATTGCTCGGCAAGTTCACGGTGCATATCAAAATCATACACTTCCACCGTAATCAGGTCCGACAATCCCGCCACTTCTTCAGCAATCATGCGCGTTTCGGCGCAATATTGACATTCAAACGGCTGCGTAAAGACAACCAAATTCACCGGGTTTTGTAAATTGGCAAACTCTTGCCGCAAATGTTCTCGATCTTGTTCTTTCAACAAAGCCATGTTTATCCTCGCTAGAGAAGCCACGCTTTCGAAATAAGCCTGGCTTCTGATTGTAGTTTGTTTTGAATAAGGCAAACCCATTTTGCGCCTGTTTGCCCGAATCACTCAGTTAGATGCAAGAATGGGGAAGAGGTGACAGATGGCATAGAATGCGATCAAGGCTCTGAGCGGTAAATGGTGTTCGGGTCTGGGGAGAGCACGCGCAGGGCAGGCAAGGTCGGCGTGATGGCGGCAGTGACCTCGCGTCCGTCGGACGCTATAGGGCCGTTGACCAGCGTGGGTCAGCCGCCTCGCCTGACGCAGTTTGCAGAGACCTTGTGTTCACAAGACACTGTAGGGCAACTGCGTCAGGTCTGCGACCGTTGGCTGTATAGCAGTTACCTCCATTTTGTCTTGCCCGAAGAGCAACGAGTTCAAAGTGGCTTCCGCTATGAGTATTCCCTGTATCAGGTTGAGTACAGCCACAACCTCCTGTTTCAGCGGGGGCAGCAGATGGAGCAAGTGTTCGATGGCCTCATTGAGCGCACGCGCACCTGGATGGAAACGGGGGTTACCTTCTTTCCCGGCTATCGTCCAACGGTTGCAAGCCATGTTGGAACGCTTTCTCAACCAATTACATGGCCTTGACCAATGCTTTATAGCGGATGACACCCTGGGTCAACAAGGTCAGGTGGGGCAAACGTCTACTGCGGGCATTGACTTGAATAAACCTCGTCTGCGGGCGGTCATTGAAGCGGTACTGGCGCTGGCGGTTGTCCCGAATGGGTTTACCGCTTCCCAACTGGCAGCCAAAGTTCGCGACATCCTACAACTTGCCCCAGAGCAGTACCAACCTCGTCATGCCGCCTATGACTTGAAGAAGTTGCGTGGCAAGCAGTGGATTGAGAAGAAGGGTAAATCGCGTCACTACCAGACATCATCCCTCGGCCTGAAAACAATGGCCGCCCTGCTTACGCTGCGTGAAAAGGTCATCAAACCCGTTTTGGCCGGGGCTGGCAAGCCCAAACGTGGCCGGAAACCGGGCGGTCAATCTGAACTTGATATTCAATATGGAAAGGTACAGACCGAGATGCGGACATTGTTCCACATCCTCGGAATTGTTGTTTAAGACCTTATTTTTGCATGTTTTCGTGCAAAAATAACGCATTCCTATTCATTACAGACTATATTTTGCACGA
>JACSRF010000269.1 GCA_014879875.1 Anaerolinea sp. | reverse complement strand
ACCAGAGAGACCACACGCATCACTCGTCACATGTCACGCCGAACCCCATGAAATCCTGTAGAGCCAAAAAAACACAATACAGTTAAGTTTCATATGGGGTCGTTTGCAACCATCCCCCACGCCAAATTACATAATTTGTCTTGCGAGTAGGGCATAAACGGCCGTATTCATACCAAAGTCACCTTTCCTCCAACATGCCACAGCAGTACAATGAACAAACGCATACACAGGCAAACCGGCCACACGGCCGTTTTCATATTCACAAAGTTTACACAACCAACAAATGGCGCACACCTTACAATACTGCCATGATCACAAATAGGGCCTACTCTAACGAATTACGCGCTGACTCCAGTGTCATTATCATCCCCATCGTTGCCACCATCTACGTTGCTATCGCTCTCATTGGATTGGCAAATTTTTCTCGCCTCGGTCTCGGCGAGATATGGTACTTTGTGGCGATCATCCTGATCTCACCGATCACCGCTCGCCTGGCCTGGAAACTTATCTTTCAGGAGCAAGCATTATCAGGAAGCGCCCTTTTTCTGTTGGTGCATATGCTTCTTCTCGCCATCGTTTTCTACGAGAACTGGCAGTTAAACTCTCCGATCCCCTATTACTTCATTACTTTTACCCTCCTCACCAGTATGCTTCTCTGGCCGGGCGCCGGTTTTTACACCTGGAACGTGTCCACGCTGTTGATTCTGGGCGTCACATCGCTTACAGGGAACATGTCCACAGCCGCGACCATCCAACTGGCGCCTCCTCTTGCCCTCAATCTATTTATCGCCATTGTCATGTACCTCTCGGCGTTAGAATGGCAAACGGCCGTTGAGTCCGTCAGCATCCTCCATCAACGCGCGCAAGCACGTCGGGACGAGTTGTTCGCCATGAAGGAAGAGATCAGCCAAAACAACGAGCGCCTCACCTTTTTGAACCAACAGCTAGATATAGCCCGGCAGCAAGCGCTGACCGAACGAGACATTCGCACACGCTTCATGAACAATGTCAGCCATGAACTGCGCACACCATTAAACGCTATCGTTAACTTTGCACACATTCTTGGTGAAGGTGGCGCCGGCCCCGTCAATGACCGGCAGCATGATTACCTGGCGCGTGTTGAAAAATCAGGCTGGCACTTGTTGCATATCCTCAACGATCTGCTAGACATGGCGCAAATTGAGTCTGGCGAATTCAAACTTTACCTGGAAGCAACAGATTTACAGAGCATCTGTGAAGACGCCTTAGCCAGTGTCCAGGGTCTTATCTTAGAGAAAGAAGAGCTGACATTAATTGCCGATTATCCAGAGCAGCGGCCGTCCGTATACGTGGATCACACACGGCTAAAACAAGCCATCATCAACCTCATGGGCAACGCCGCCAAATATACAGAAAAAGGGCACATTGCCCTCCGTGTACGCCAGGTAGATGACTATGCCCACATCAGCATCGAAGATACCGGCATTGGCATTGCCCCAGATCACCATGAAGTTATTTTCCAAGAATTTCGCCAGATTGATGAAACGGCCGCTCGCAAACGCATTGGTACCGGTTTAGGGCTGCCCATCACCAGGCATCTTATTGAACGTCATGGGGGGAAAATAACCCTGGACAGCGAAGTGGGTAAGGGCAGCACATTTACCATTATGCTGCCCCTTTATCAGCAAACAGAAGAAAAAACAGAAGCGGCCAGAACAACCGCCCTGGCCGCAGCGTAAAAGAACACCTACAAATGGCTGCCAGCCTCGTCAACCGCACAAACGCTTGATCTCGGCAGCAACATCATCTTGCAAATGAAACCGTAACAGGCGGTGGCCTGAATCAAGCAGCGCCTGCCCATCGGCCAACGCTTGTGCCCGTCGCAGCACACCAAATGTTAAAGCAGCATCCAACTTGCCAGGCTGATCAGGAATTGGCACGTCCTCCGCTGGCAGTGGCGTCGTCAATTGAATGAAATGCCCGCCATTGTGCCCACCTTGATACAGTTGGCCCATTGTATGCAAATAACGCGGGCCATAGCTTATCGTCGTTGCCAGCCGATACCGATTACAAATCCAGGTACGCAGCGAGTGCAGCGCTTCATCCGTCTCCGGCGTCATGGGCAAAAAAGCCTGCACCGCCACATAATCTCCCGGTTTGGCCGTTGCCAGCAGCGTCGCCAACGATTCTGCCTGCACCGGAGCTGCTTTTCCAGGTGGCAGCTGCCCTTGCTGCTGGTACGTCTGCAACAATTCCCGCATCAACCGCTCAGTTTTGCCCAGGTCCGGCTGCACAAACGGGTGCAAATGCAAGTGATAGGCCGCAACAACCATAGCCATCTGCCAGGTAAAGAAACAGCCGCCTAACTCATAAGGCTCTTGCAAATTAATCTTCACCACAGGATGACCGGCCTGGCGCAGCGCCGCCAGGGCTGCATCGGCAGCGTCATCCCCGCGCAGCCGTATCTGCACAAATAAACGATCAGCCCCATAGGCGTGGGGGTTGCCCAACGCCTCCCCGACAACTGGCGTCAGGCCACATCCCGTTTTACCGCTGCTGGTTGCCACGAGCATCTCCAACCAATCTGCAAAGGCCGCAAGCGGTGGTGATACAACCAGCGTCAGCTTATTCCGCCCCGCCTGCGCCAACACGGCCAAAATGATTCCTAATTGCGCCGCCAAATTATCGCCGGCTGTTGGGCAGTTACAACTACTCGCATTACACTGCATTGCCAAAGCCTGGTCTAACAACCGTCCCACATCCACACCGGCCAACACCGCCGGGACCAGGCCAGGGTAAGACAACGCCCCATACGGTGTGCTAATTTCAGAGTCATCCAGAAAAACAGCACGAAAATGGTAACGACCGGCGAGTTTCGCCAGTGAACTGCCCCTGTCTGTGATGGCGACAAAATGGTCGCCAACCTGCTCATTCCCTAGCGCCGTTGCCATGCGCGTATACAGGTAATTGAACAAGGCTTGCGTTTCCTGATCCTGTCCCGGCTTATCAGCTACGATAACCAGTGTATGCGGCAAATGAAGCTGATTCAATTGATGACGAATTGTTACCGGGTCGGTTGTATCCAACACGCGCAGCGTCAAACCGGGCTGATACTGCTGCCAGGATGACAGTGCCGCGCCCTTACCAAACACCTGGCTAAACACGTCGCCGGCGCGAACCGCAGCGCCATTGCCGATGAGCAGCGCCTGTGTCAACCCATCTTGCCGGGCAGAACGCAACAACTGCTGCAGCCGGTCTACGTTCTCCTGCATGGTCTCCACAACGTGCAGCCAACCCAATTGATTGGTAACGGCCGGTAGATCATCCGGCCATAAAGACGCATCGTGCATCCACAAACGGCTCACCACTCGATCCTGACATAACCGGGACAGGGCTTCATCTACAACTGGTTGGTAACTACCCAGGTCTGCTTGCAGCCGCTGCCAGCCAGTTTCCAGGTGGGCGCGCTTCTGGCTGACGCTATGAATGAGCGCCTGGAATTGTTGATCGTAAGCAGTCAGGCTGGCCGTTTGCAGCTGCGCGGTGACGGCGTCCAGATCGATCCCCAGGGACGCAATCTCGTCCAGATGATCCTGGACGCGCTCTTGCCAGTTCAGCAACGTGGCCGTGATCTGCCCATGATCGCGCACGGCATGAAGCGTCGCCGGGGACAGGGTGGTGACGGTTTGTGGGCCGACCAGCGCTTCCACGTAATGGGTGTCGGCATAATGGAACTGGCGTGGGGTTGTGCGTGTCCACTTCAGGCGCAACGGCCGTCCGCCACGTTTTGCCAGTTTTTGCCAGCGCGGCCCATCAAAAATGGTGCAGAAACGGCCGTAAGCCATCTTGGCCAACGCAATCGCCGTTTTCCCCTGCAAATCAAGCCGTCCCTGCGCCCACAGCACCTCGTCTACAGCCGCATCCGTGCGACTCAACGAAAACGAAGCCACCGATGAGGGGGCAATACGCCACACACTATGCGTCTCAAAATACGCTTCCAGCCCACTGACATACGCCTGCGCGACCTGCTCATACGTCTCCACAGAAAAAACATGGGTGGCATTAACACTGACGCCATCTGTCGTTAAAATGCGCATCGCTTCAATGCCGGCGGCCGTTGCCGGAACCTCAATCATCACATTGCCCCGGTCAATGGCCCGCAGCAGGCGCTGCGCCTCCGCCACCATGTTCACTGCATCGTACATCCAGGCCGGGTCCAACTCCATACTCACAAAGCCATCCAACCCATCCGTTGTCTCATGCACCCCATGCAAACAATCGGCCGCACGCTGCATATCATCTATCAACAGCGCCTCGTACAGCTTCTTCACCGGCACACCGGCCGCAACGAGACCCTGCAACACCTGGTCATAATCTGAACTATGGGTAATGGCTTTGGCAAACAGGGACGGCGTCGAGGTAATCCCGCGCACACCCATTTCCAGCATAGCGGCTAACTCGCCAGATTCCAGAAAGGCGCGGCGCAAATAATTTAGCCAGACAGACTGTCTCAACTGCGAAAATGTATGCAAATCAGGCATGATACCCCCTTTTGGCTATCAGGAAGGCGTCAGCCATCAGAATTGCTGCTCCCATACTGAAAACTGATCACCGATCACTGATCACCGATTGTTGAAGATACAGGGCGAGGATGAAATTTCATCGTGACTCCCGCAACAACGAAGATGCGATGTGCCTACAGTATACCTCACAAGCAGGCAGAAACGTTAGCCGATTCCCTCATTCTGCTTTTGTTGACAAGCGCCCCATTCTCTTTTACCCTTGCAATGGATAAAACGTCACGCTTCATCCTTCATCCTTCATAATTTTCCCCGGAGGTGTCACTTGAAAGCGTTCAATAAAATCGGTTTTCATACAAGCGTTGGGGGCAACCCCACCGGCATTGGCGATTGGATGCGAGCTTTAGACGCGGCTAACATCCCTTTTTTTATTAAGGCCGCCGACAGCATGACCGGCCTGTTTGATGCGCAGCAGCTCATCCGGGCGCGCCACAACGCCGTGCCACACACATTGGTCTATCGGCGTTCCATTCCCGCCAACAATACCACCCCTCCATCCGGCAACCCGGACGTGCCGGATTATGAGAAAGAGCCAGAAGCGGCCGCCGCCGAACATTGGGCCTGGCACAAAAACCATCTGCCCCCAGAGTTGGACCCGAAGTTGGTGTGGATTGAAACGATTAACGAACTGCGCAAAGAAGTAGCCTGGGCCAACTGGATTGGCGAATTTGCTTACCACACCGGCCAGATGGCCCTGGCCGATGGGTACAAATTTTCCGCTTTTGGTTACTCCACCGGCACGCCAGACGAAGGCGCCTGGGAAACAGACGGTATGTTGCGCTATTTGGAATTGTGCCAGCAGCACCCCGACCGGCTGTCGGTGGCGCTGCACGAATACAGCCTGAAGGTAGATACGATCTGGTTTTTGCGCGGGGATCTGGTCGGCCGTTTCCAAAAACTATTTACCACCTGCGATAAACACAAAATCAAACGCCCCAACGTGTTGATTACCGAATGGGGCTGGACACACGAGCGCGTACCCGCCCCTGACATCGCCATGCAGCACATCAAAGAAGTGGGCGAGTTGTATGCCCGCTACCCTGAGGTGCTGGGAGCGGCTATCTGGTACTTGGGGCCAGGGTTTGGCGGCATTGCCAACCTGGCGCAAAAATTGATCCAGCCCGTCACCGATTTCTCCTTGCAGCACACCTTCGACGTACCGGCAGCGGCGCCAGTCGCACCCCCGCCGTCACCCCACCCAATTGTGGACACGTCGGTCAGCAACGGCCGTGCCAATGCCCGCTTCATCCGTGACGTCACCATCCCCGATGACACCCCGCTGCGCATCGGCAATGCCTTTGTGAAAACGTGGCGCGTCGAAAATTCTGGCGAGACAAATTGGAGCGCCGGGTACAAACTACGCTTTGTCAACGGTACGCAAATGCACGCAGTCACAGAAGTGGACGTGCCGCCGACGCCGCGTGGGCAGCAAGTTGACATATCCATTCCAATGCAGGTTCCAGGCACGCCTGGCGTTTATTTCAGCGATTGGCGGTTTCACGATGCACAAGGCGCTGCCTTTGGCGATATTGTCTACGTGCGCATCCTGGCCGAGGCCGCGCCGGTAGACCCCACCGGCGTCACTGATGGCAAGTTTGTCGCCGATGTCACCATTCCCGACGATACACCCATTCAATTGGGAGCGATGTTTACCAAGGCGTGGCGTGTGCAAAATAACGGCACGCGCGCCTGGGGCGCCGGGTTCACGCTTGAATTTGTGGGGGGCACAAATATGGCTGACCGGACCCGTGTGCCCCTGCCGCCGGCCGCCCCCGGAGCCACTGTAGATATTTCCATACCCATGATGGCCCCTGGCGCGCCGGGGATGTATTTTGCCGATTATCGCCTGAAAGATGCGACCGGAAACCCGTTTGGCGAAGTGATCTACGTGCGCATTTTGGTACCGTCACCGGCCGGGACAACGTTAGCCTCGCCCATGTCACAGCGCGACCCATTGTGGGCAAACATGCGCATAGGACACGCCGGATCGCCCAAAACGATTGGCGAGTGGGGCTGTTTGTTGACTTGTTTTGCGATGGTGGCAAATAGTTACGGCCGTGCCATCACCCCCACCCAACTCAATGCCAGCATGGTACGCAAAGACGGCTTCCTCGACGGCTACCTGACAAAATGGAACGCCCTCAGCAGTGTCTACACAGACATTGTCTATCACGGCAAGATGGACATGTCGCCGACTATTGTCAACCGCATTAACGACAGCCTCGACGCCGGCAACCCGGTCACGGTGCTGGTTGACTTCACCCGCGATACGCCCTATACCGATAATGACCAGCACTGGGTATTAATTGTCGGGCGCACCGGTAATGATTATCGCATTAACGACCCCTGGCTGTTGCCGGCGCAAGAAGGATCGCTGCGCGACAGATACGGCCGTAGCGGACAGGAACTCTGGCAAATCATCCGTTCCGCCATTTTCTATCGCAGCGTCAGACCTGTCCCGCCTCCCACGCCCACGCCCACGCCCACACCTATTTCGGTCACCCACGATCTGCTTCAGCGCGGCATGAACATTAACCCCGACGCGCCCCACAGCAACCCGATGGACAACGACGACTTGAAGGGGCTTGATTGGGTGCGCTTTGTCTTTAAGCTGGACGCGCGCCATAATCCGGCCGAACGGGGCGATCTGCAAAAAGCGTTTGCGCAGTATGACGACGTCATCCGCAACTATGAACGCATGGGCATCAAATCGCTCATTGTGCTCAATCAGGAGACAATTTGGGGACTTGGCCCCTGGACGGGCAATGACAACTGGGCCGGCTATGGGGATCAGTTGGCGGCCGCAGCGGCGCAAATTGCGCAGCGGTATCGCCGGTATGGCGGCAGCGTCGCTTACCAGATCTGGAATGAAGGCGACCTGCCCAACAACCCAGCTTCTGTCTTTGTACCGCCCGAACAATTTGCCATTGTGCTGCGTAAGGTGGCAACGGCCGTGCGCGCCGCTTCCCCACAATCCCCACTCATTTCTGGTGGCCTGGCCACCGGCCCGGCACAAAGTATTGATTACTTACGCCGCTGCAAAGCAGCCCTAAACGGTCCCTGGCCGGTTGACGCGATTGGGATTCATCCTTACGGCCGTTGGGGCGCCCAGGCGCCTTTCGATTGGGGGCAGCAGTTTGGCACACTGGGTGAAGCATTTGCCCAGTACCAGCAGGCCATCCCCGACATGCCCTTCTGGATCACCGAAATTGGCGTGGCCGCCGACACCGAAATCGGCCCACAGCATTATGCGGAAATCGGCGGGTACGTGCGCGACGTGTACCGTCACGTTGAAGAGCGGCACACAAGCCTGGTTCCGGTAGTCATCTGGTTCGCCTGGTCAGATTGGATGCGCAATGCGGGCATTGTGCGCCGCGACGGGCAGCGCAAACCGGACGTTTACCCCGCCTTCCGCGCCGTGCGCAACCGTGAACTGTAAAGGCAGTTCACCGGAGCTGCCAGCATAGGTTTGCTGGCAGCTCTATCTTCACTATCTTTGCAGTTTTTAAACGTAACCGTTCACCCCCACCGGTTGAGCTTGTCGAAACCGGCGGGGGTGAACGGTTACATTGCTGATTGAGTCTTTCTTGACAGGTTAATTAATGCTAAAGTGTAACAGTTCCTATCTTGCGCGTTGGCGGAGATGCGTTTAATATGTTTGTCGAAGCAGTGCGCGGCATCCCCTGATGATTTGATTTTCTGAATGACAAGATCCAAAGCTAAACCTGTGTCTGCTTTTTGGTTTAAGGAAGGAAATATCATTTGACCGCTCAACCCGATTTTGATACTGCTATTGCCTATGCGCTTGACCAGCTGCGACTGCATTTAGATCCGCGTTTGGTTTATCATAATTTGTGGCATACCGAGGGTGACGTCATGCCTGGCGCTATGGAATTGGCGGCTCTGAGTGGCGTGTCTGGGCGGGAGCAGAAGATGTTGCAGGTAGCCGCTGCTTATCATGACATTGGTTTTATCGAAGCGTATGAAGGGCATGAATTGGTGAGCGTGCGGGTTGCACAGGAAGCGCTGCCCGGCTTTGGCTTTGCGGAAGGGGATGTGGCGCAGATTGTTACGCTGATTCGGGCGACGATCATGCCCCAATCGCCACAAAACTTACTGGGGGAGATTTTGGCGGATGCTGACCTGGGGGTGCTAGGACGGGCAGATTTTTTTGAGCGCGGCGAAATATTGCGTCAGGAAACGGCCGTTTTCGTTGAATTTGTGCCCCCTCTTACCTGGGATCAACGACAACTGCTCTTCTTGCAACAACACGCCTACTTCACCCCTGCTGCCAGAAAATTGCGTGTACCGGGCAAAGAAAAGCATATTGCCATGCTGCAAGAGCGAATACGTAAGGGTCTTCCATAAGTTGATGTTTGTCTCGCTAGATAGTGACAAATGTCACTACCGGTAAAACAAATTTGGCTGTATTGTTGCCCTGAACCTTACAAATTTGTAGACAAAATGGTCGAGGCGCCTGACGAATTCAACTGTTGAACTCGTCGCCCCCCGGATGGGAAGGCATAATGGCGAAGTCCGGTGACGCTCTGTGCGCAGAGCGAAGTCCGGCGCTGTCCCGCAACTGTAATCCACCTCTACGTGGAGAGCCAGGTCGCCCGCCTTGATCATGTTGCCACACACTTCGCGGACAAGGAGGTGGGAACATGCAGTAAACGGCGAAAAGCATGATCTTTTAGCTATTTACTGCCCGTAATGATCAACAATTGACGGACTAAAACCCACCCCCTCGCCATACAGGCAGGGGGTTTTTTATTGGATTAAGTAACAGATAGGAGATATTTTTTTCATGAAGAAGAGAACGATAACTACAAAATTACTGCTGATAGCGCTGCTGTTGGGTCTTGTTTTGGCAGCGTGTTCATCGGCTAATACAGAAGAAACGGCGAACACGGCCGTTACCAACACCACCACCGCGAATACCGCCAACCCTGAACCGGAGCCTACATCACCCCCCGCCCCAGAACCGGAACCGATCACCCTCACCGATGCGCTGGGCAACGTCGTTACTCTGGCCGAGCCGGCGCGGCGCATCATCTCATTGGCCCCATCCAACACCGAAATTCTCTTTGCCGTTGGCGCAGGGGCGCAATTGGTGGGGCGCGACGCCTTCTCCGATTACCCAGAGGCGGCGCAGGCGGCGGCCGACATCGGCGGCGGGTACAGCCAGCTAGACATGGAAACGATTCTCGCTCTGGAGCCTGACCTGATTTTGGCGGCCGACATCACGCCGCCGGAGCAAATTCAGGCATTGACCGACGTTGGCCTGACCGTGTTTACGGTAGGCAACCCGCTCGAATTTGCGGCCATGTATGACAATTTGCGCATTGTGGCCCAGTTAACCGGCCACGAAGCGGAGACAGAGCAGTTGATTACGGCATTGGCCGCGCGCGTCACGGCCGTTACCGACAAAGTAACCACGGCCACGGCCACGCCCCTCGTCTTTTACGAACTGGACAGCACCGAACCCAACGCCCCCTGGACATCCGGCCCGGGCACATTTGTCGAGATGCTCATCAACATGGCCGGCGGCCAAAATGTCGGCAGCGTGCTCGACAGCCCCTGGGCGCAAATCAGCATCGAGGAGTTGATCACGCAAGACCCTGACGTCATCGTTTTGGGTGATGCTACCTGGGGCGGCGTCACCGCAGAGGACGTGGCTGCGCGGGCGAGTTGGAAATCGTTAACGGCCGTACAAAACGGCCGAGTCTACCCCTTCGACGACAACCTGGTCAGCCGTCCCGGCCCACGTATCGTAGACGGGTTAGAAGCAATGGCCCGGCTGCTGCACCCCGACTTGTTTGAATAAACTGGTAGGCCTGACAGGTTTCCGCAAACCTGTCAGGCCTAATGGGGCAGTGCATATTCTTCCATGACAAAACACGGCCGTCCTTACCTCTGGAACAGTATCATTTTAATGGGCGCCCTGACAGCCAGCGTCGCCATTGGTTCTGTCTTTATTCCCCCACTCACGCTGCTGCGCATTCTGGCTGCCAACCTGCCCTTTATCACCATCACCCCCGATTGGCCGCAAACATTTACCACCATCCTGTTCCAGGTACGCCTGCCGCATACCGTCCTGATGGCCCTCACCGGCGCGGCGCTGGCGGGCAGCGGCGCCGCCTACCAGGGCCTCTTTCGTAATCCGCTGGCCGATCCCTACTTGATTGGCGTCGCCTCTGGGGCGGGCTTAGGCGCAGTGCTCATGATGGCCTGGCGTTGGCCGCAAACCTGGCTTGGCTTTTACGCTGTGCCCATTGCCGCGTTTGTCGGCGCGGCCGTCACTGTCTTCCTGGTGTACAACCTGGCGCGCACCCAGCAAACCGTGCCGACGACGACGCTGATCCTGGCCGGAGTGGCGTTTAGCTCCTTTGCTACCGCCCTCACTTCGTTTTTGATGCTGCGTTCCCATACCGAACTCCGGCGCGCCCTGGGCTGGCTGTTGGGGGGCGCGGTGCTCAGTGGTTGGGACCCGGTGCTGGCGGTGCTGCCCTATCTGGCCGTCGGGTTGGGTTTGCTGTTGACGGCCGGGCACGCTCTCAATGTGCTGCAATTTGGCGAAGAACAGGCGCAGCAGTTAGGGCTGTCGGTGGAACGCACCAAGCTCATCCTGATTTTGGCTGCCTCGTTGACCACCGCTGCGGCCGTGGCTTTCTCCGGCATCATCGGCTTCATTGGCCTGATCGTGCCCCATCTGATGCGCATGACGTGGGGATCAGATTACAAACGATTGATCCCCCTCTCTATTTTGGGAGGCGGCAGCGCCCTGCTGCTGGCCGACGTCCTGGCGCGGACATTGCTGGCGCCGCAAACGCTGCCCGTGGGCGTGTTGACCGCGTTGGCCGGCGCGCCCTTCTTCCTCTGGATTTTACGCCGCGCTAAAGCGCAGGTGTATTGGTAAAGGTGATTGCTATGCTCGATATTCAAGCCCTATCCGTCGCTTATGGTTCCCACCTGGCGCTGCAAGACGTTGACTTGCGCGTGGCTGCCGGTGAAGTGCTGGCCGTGATTGGCCCGAATGGGGCCGGAAAATCTACATTGATTCGGGCAGTGAGTGGCGTGCTGGCGGCGCGCAGCGGCCGTATCCGCATCAACGACCAACCGCTGCAAGACCTCTCCCCCGCGCAGCGCGCCCGCTATCTGGCCGTTGTGCCCCAGGCGCGCGCGCTGCCCGCCGCCTTTACTGTCTACCAGACGGTGCTGCTGGGGCGCACGCCGCACCTGGGCTGGATGGGCAAAAGCAGTGACGCCGATCATGAGCGGGTGCGTTGGGCATTGGCGCGTACCTGCACGGAAGCGATGGCCGACCGTCCGGTGGGGGAACTGTCTGGTGGCGAGCAGCAGCGCGTCTTGCTGGCGCGGGCGTTGGTGCAAGATACGCCGGCGCTGCTGCTGGACGAGCCAACCACTTACCTGGATTTGCAGCATCAGGCGGGCTTGCTCAACCTGGTACGCGAATTGGCGACGGAGAAAAACCTGGCGGTGCTGTTGGTGCTGCATGATCTGAACCTGGCGAGCTTATATGCCGACCGGGTGGCGCTGTTGGTGGACGGCCGTATCCACACCAGCGGCCACCCCACCACAGTCCTCACCAGCGCCAACCTCAGCGATGTCTTTCACGTGCCGGTGCAGGTCATCCCGCATCCCGCCTATGGCACGCCGCTTATTTTGCCCGATGGCGTCAGCGGTCAGCAGCGTTTTTCGCTCATGGCGTGATGCGCTACATTGACGATGGAGAACATAGATGTCAATCGAAAATTTACTGGCGCGTATCCAACCGCTTGACCAGCAAGCGATAGCGGTGGCGCAGGCGCGGCAGGCTGTTTTGACCAAGCCCGCCGGCAGCCTCGGTCGTCTTGAGGAACTATCTATTCAAGTTGCCGGAATCACCGGGCAGCCCATTCCGACCATGACGCACAAAGTGGTAACGGTGATGGCCGGTGATCATGGCGTGGTGGCTGAGGGCGTCAGCGCGTACCCATCAGAAGTGACGCCGCAAATGGTACACAATTTTCTTAACGATGGCGCGGCCGTTAACGTGCTGGCGCGGCAGGTGGGGGCGCGCGTGGTGATTGTGGACATGGGCGTGGCGGCGCAACTGCCACCCCATCCGCGCCTCATTGACAAAAAAGTAGCGTTGGGCACGCACAATATTGCGCGCGGTGCAGCGATGAGCCGGTCACAGGCGCTGCAAGCCGTTTTGGCCGGGGTCGCGGTGGTGGAGGCGGAGATCGCGCAAGGATTGGATGTACTGGCAACCGGCGAGATGGGTATTGGCAACACGACCCCCTCGGCGGCCATTGCCGTGGCGTTGACAGGTGAGCCGCCGGCGGTGATTGTAGGACGAGGTACAGGCGTGGATGACGTCGGTTTGCAGCGCAAGGTAACGGCCGTGCAACAAGCCCTGGCCGTCAACCAACCCAATCCCGCCGATGGCCTGGACGTGCTCATGAAAGTGGGGGGTTACGAAATTGCCGGGTTGGTCGGGGCCATCCTGGCCGCCGCCGCTCATCGCCGCCCTATTGTTTTGGATGGGTTTATTGCCACGGCCGCGGCCATGATCGCCGTGCAGCTTTGCCCGCAGGCGTGCGCCTACCTCATCGCCGGGCATTGCTCGCAAGAACAAGGGCATCGCCTGATGCTGCGCTGGCTGGGGTTAAAACCACTGCTCGACCTGGGCCTGCGCCTGGGCGAAGGCAGCGGCGCGGTGTTGGCGGTCTCCCTGGTAGAAGCTGCTTGCCGCACGTTGGCGGAAATGGCGACCTTTGCCGATGCTGGTGTGTCGGAGAAGGCTGGCTGATATTGAGTGTCCGGCGTTGTGAGTCATATGTTGGAAAACCGACTCACGACTCACGATTTTTGATGCCCAACTCCCTCATGAACGATCCCATTTTCAAACCCGAAACAGACACAACGCCCTTTGCCCCGCTCCTGGTGGCGGCGCAGTTTTTAACGGTGATGCCGCCATTGATTAAACGGCCGTTCACCGACCAGGAACTCGGTCAGGCGGTCGGCTATTACCCTCTGGTGGGGCTGCTGTTGGGCGGTGCGCTGGTGGGGGGCAATGCTGCGTTGGCGCTGTTGTTCCCCGCCGCGCCCCGTCTCGCGCTGCTGCTGGCCTTGTGGGTGCTGTTGACCGGTGTGCTGCACCTGGATGGCTTCCTCGATGCGTGCGATGGGCTGTTTGGCGGTTGGACGCCGGAAAAACGGCTGCACATCATGCGCGATGAGCGGGTGGGAGCGTTCGCGCTGGCGGGCGGGGCGCTGCTGCTGCTGACGAAATATACAGCGTTGACGGCCGTCCCCCACCTCACCCCGGCCTTGCTGCTCGCGCCGCTGTTGGGGCGCTGGGCGATGAGCCTGGCGCTGATTCGTTACCCCTATGCCCGCGCCGAGGGCCTGGGCCACACCATGAAAGCGATGGCTTCCGGGCGGGAACTGCTGCTGGCGACGGGAACGGCCGTTCTCGCTGCCTGGTTCATCGGCGGCGGGCCTGGCTTGTTGGCGTTGGCGGCGGCCTGGGGAACGGCCGTTGGCGTTGCCCGGTTCGTTATGCGGCGCATCCCCGGCCTTACCGGGGACATTTACGGGGCCATTTGCGAATTGACAGAAGTGGTCGTTTTGCTGCTCTTTGTGAGCGGAGGCTGGCTGTGACCCTCTCATTTGGGCTGCCAGAGTGGCGATTGGAGGGGAACGGCCGTTTGTTGGCTGCTTTGCGGGAGTTGGCGTGATGCGCTTATTGTTGGTGCGCCATGGCGAAACGGACCTGAATGCGCAGCGCCGTTTTCAAGGGCGGTTGGATGCGCCGTTGAATGCACAGGGGTGGGCGCAGGCGCAGGCTTTGCCGGGTTGCCTGGCGCTGGAGCCGATTCAGGTGGCGTATGTCAGTGATTTGCAGCGGGCACAGCAGACGTTGGCGCTGGCGTTGGCCGGGCGCGATGTGACGGTGATGGTTGATCCGCGCCTGCGCGAAATCAACTTTGGCGCGTGGGAAGGATTGACGTATGCCGACATTCAGGCGCAAGATGGCGCGGCGCTGGCAGCCTGGGAAGCGGACATGCTGCATCATGCGCCGCCCGGCGGGGAAACGCTGCGCCAGTTTGCATGGCGGGTGGAGGCGGCGCTGGCGGAGATGCAGGCACGCCACGTAGATGGGGAGACGGTGTTGGTGGTGGCGCATGGGGGAGTGTTGCAATTGATGTTGTGTGCGGCGCTGCGTTTACCGCCAACGGCATATTGGCAGTTTCACCTGAAACCGGCGTCGCTGTCGGAGATTGCTTTTTATGAGGCTGGGGCTATCCTTAACCGGCTGAATGTGACGTGCTTTGATAATCGGTAATCGGTTGCCAGTAATCGGTAGCCGGCGAGGCGAAGATAGGTGAGGCGATGGGCCAGTTAACCTTGATTTTAGGCGGGGCGCGCAGCGGGAAGTCGGCGTTTGCGGAGGCGCTGGCGGCAAAATCGGGCGAGCGAGTGGTGTATATTGCCACGGCGCAGGCGCATGATGCGGAGATGGCCGCGCGGATTGCGGCGCACCGGCGGCAACGGCCGTCGCATTGGCAAACATTGGAAATTCCCCAGGATGTTGGCGCGGTTGTGTTGGCGCAGCCTGCATTGGGGGAGGTGGCGCTGCTGGACTGCCTGACTTTGTTGGTGACCAATGTGCTGTTAACCGCCTGCCCTGATCTGGAAGCGATGGATGAGGCGGCGTGTAACGCGGCGGCAGAGAGAGAGGTGGCGGGGTTGGTAACGGCCGTTAACGCCAGCGCCACCCATTGGATCATCGTCTCGAACGAAGTGGGACTGGGTTTAGTGCCGCCTTACCCATTGGGACGTATTTACCGGGATGCTCTTGGCCGCGCCAATCAGCAGTTGGCGCGCGCGGCGGATACGGTCTACTTCATGATTGCCGGGATTCCGATGCGCTTACAGCCGGAGCCTTTTTAGATGGTAATCATTCACCCCCTGCCCCCTGAGCGTTCGACTGAGCTCACGCCGAAGTCTTGTCGAAGGGGGCCCGGTTTCGACAAGCTCAACCTACTGGGGGTGAACGGTTACTTTAGATGTGACCGGTCTTCTGGCTGTGCTGCTGGCGGGTTGTGGTAAAATGATGCGCTGCGAACAAGATAATGACCTGGAGAAGAGTTTTGGACGATGTGGATGAACCGGGTAAGCAACCGGAGTTGAACTGGTCTTTAGTTGATCTGGCGGTGATTAATAAGCGGTTGGAAGGGTGGGAGCCACAAGCTGTTTTGCAGTGGGGATTGGTTAATTTTGGGGACGATCTGGCGATTGTCACCGGGTTTGGCCCATCCGGCATTGTGCTCATGCACATGGCGACACAGTTACAGGCTGCGCCGACTATTGTTTATGTGCAAACAGATCTGTTTTTTGCCGAAACGATGGCGCTGCGTGATGCATTGGCCGCGCGGTTGGGCGTCACGTTTGTTGAAGTTCACAGCGGCTTATCGTTGTCAGAACAGGCAGTCCGTTTTGGCCCTTGTTTATGGGAATCGAACCCTGATTTGTGCTGTTCGCTGCGGAAAGTAGAACCCTTGCGCCGATTCCTGGCCGCTAAGAAGGCTTGGGTAACGGGAATTCGTCGAGACCAATCACCGACGCGGGCAAAGGCGACGGCCGTTTCCTGGGATAATACCAACCAGTTGTTAAAGTTGTGCCCTTTGGTAGCATGGACATCGGCGCAGGTGTGGGCGTATATTGCGCAGCACCATCTGCCATATAATTCGCTGCATGATCGCGGCTATCCTAGCATTGGTTGTTTGCCTTGTACGCAGCCGGTGGGCGTAAATGGGCATGAGCGTGACGGCCGTTGGGTAGGAACGGATAAGCTGGAGTGTGGGATTCACGTGCAGATGATGTAGGCATTGCAGGATGGCTGTGCCTCAAATAGCAGATCTCGTTTCATTCGTGTCAAAATTACACAAACTATGATATAATGCCGGACATGGATCAACAACACGCATCAACCCAACCGCGACGTCATCTGTCTTTGGATGGCGTGCAAAAGCATGTCCAGGCGGCGTCACTGGCGGATTTAACGGTGGCTGAATTGGTGGCGTTGTTTGGGCGGGAAACGGCCGTAAAGCAGCACGCGCCGGACGGCCGTTACCAACAAGACCCACGCGATGGCGCCCTTGTTTTGTACAACGAAGCGCGCAACCGGCGTCCACACGACAACAAACCGGACGCGCCGGAAACGGCTGCTACCAGGCCGTGTCCCATTTGTAACGGCGATACGACCGGCATTGTAGACGTAGCGGCGTTGAGCCAGGGCGTCACCTTCATCAACAAAAATCTGTATCCGGCCGTTTATCCGGCAGCGTCAGATGGTGGCTTTACCGGCTTGCACTTCTTGCAATGGACGTCATCGTACCACGACCACGACTGGCACAACATGCCCCATGCAGACCGGGTGACGGTGCTGGCGCGGCTGGCAGCGCTGGAGCAAAAGCTGCTGGCAGATTCGCTCCCCATACCGACAGCCGAAGCCTGGCCAGACGGCCGCTCGTGTCATGGTTATCTGGGTATTTTCAAGAATTATGGCTACCTGGTGGGGGGGTCGCTGGCGCATGGGCATCAGCAAATGGTGTACAGCCCGACCATGCCCCCTGCTTTTGCCAGGGATTGGGCTTTTTACCAGGCGCGCGGGGAGACGGTGGCGGCGTATGTGCGGCGCGAGAACCCGGAGGCGCTGCTGCTGCGGGATTATGGGGAGATGCTGCTGCTCGTGCCTTATTTTATGAAACGGCCGTATCACATGCTGCTCATCCCCAAAGCGGACAAAACGCTGCTCTGCGACCTTAACGACGCCGAACTGTCGGCGATGGCTGACGGCTGGCGTGACGCCATTCACGCCATGCGCGCGCTGCTGCCGCAAATGGGGCGGGAGATCGCCTACAACGTGGTGGTGCATAATGGGCCGGGGGCGGGGTTGTACGTCGAGTTTTTACCCTACAGCCAGGAGATTGGGGGGATGGAACATTTGGGGTTGTGGCTCTGCCAGCGGTGGCCGGAAACGGCTGTTGCTGATTTGCAATGTCTACTTTTTAGATGATGCGAAGCTTAAAAATTTCAAATATATAGTGACAAATGCTCTGGATTTTTGTATGATAGTAGCAAGTTTGTTGGGGTATAAAGTATAAGGAAGAAAAACTCCTCCCCCCAAACTGGCACGAGAGAAACGCGACTGGCACAACCTCAACAAACTTAGGGAAATGCTATCCCCCTTCCTTATACTGGCATAGCCCGTTCGCCCGTTATACTCCCCTCCTGGTGTAACGGGCAAAAGAAACCCATCCTTTCCGAAGGGTGGGTTTCTTTCTTTATATATGCGACAAAGACCTGGTAGGTTTCTAAAACCTGTCATACCTATTCAGTTACACAGAGTTACACGGAGAAGACACAGAGATACACGGAGAGGAAGAGGAGGAAAATCATACTGTCAGGTCTCAAAAACCCCGGAATGGATATGCAAGCAGAACTATGTTTTCGCGCGCAAGCGCAATTAGGGGAAGGCCCGCTGTGGGATGAGCGGGTGAACTGCCTCTATTGGGTGGACATTATGGCGGGCGATCTGCACTGCTTTTGCCCGGCCACGCAGCAGAACCACACCTGGCAGCTTGGGCAGCTGTTGGGTACGGCCGTTTTGCGGCAGTCGGGTGGGCTGGTGTTGGCGCTGCGGGATGGGTTCGCTTTTTTTGATACGGATCGAGGAATGTTGACGCCCATTGCCGATCCCGAAGCGCATTTGCCCGGCAATCGTTTTAATGATGGGCGTTGTGACGCTAACGGCCGTTTCTGGGCCGGGACGATGGCGCTGACAATGGCGCGGGGCGCGGGCGCGTTGTACCGGCTTGACCCAGATTTAGCGGTACATACGATGTTGACGGGGGTGACTATTTCCAATGGTATAGCCTGGAGTCAGGATCAGCGCACCATGTATTACGTGGATACGGCGCCGCGGACGGTGACGGCGTTTGCGTTTGATGTGGAGACAGGGTGGATGGGTAACGGCCGTGTCATTTTGCGCATTCCGGCCAGCATGGGTTATCCGGATGGCATGACCATTGACCGTGATGGCAAGCTGTGGATTGCTCATTACGATGGCGGCTGCGTGCGTCGTTGGGACCCGGACACAGGGAAAGTGTTAACGGCCGTTCAGGTGGCCGCCAGCAAGGTGACAGCCTGCACATTCGGCGGGCCTGATCTGAATATTCTGTACATCACGACGGCCGCACAGGAAATGAGCGCGGCGCAGAGAGCGGCCGAACCACTGGCGGGCAGTCTGTTTGCGCGGCAAATGCCATACCAGGGGTTCCCTGCTAACCGTTTTGCCGGGTAAGGAAAGCCGAAAGAGCATGTTTATTTCCTGTGCTTTGTTATAATTTGTGCATGATTGATTTGAATGACTACATCCCAGCTTTGAAAACCGTGAGCGACGCCGCGAGCGGTGGAGAGCATGAGGCGCCAGTGACCGATGTTATCACCATGATCATCGAGCAAAACAGGCAGCGGGGACGGCTGCGTTGGTACCTTGACCAAAACCCGATGCATACAGAGCAATCTTATCGGGCGTTGGTCGCGCAAGAATATGAGGCGCAACATTGTTTCATCGAGGCGTTGCAGGTGCGCAAGGAGCCGGCGGAGTGGCAGAAATTGCATGAGCGCTTGCAAGTGATGGCGCAACGCTTATTCGGGCGCTGGGGGTTTTCGAGTGGGTTGAGCCGGCCGATGGCCGCCGATGCGGCGCAAGATGCCTGCCTGGGGGTTTTGCGTGCGCATTATCCGTATGATTGTAATTTTGAAGCGTGGACGGCGACGCTGCTGCGGCGAACCTGCCTCAAATATGCCAGGAGCGCCCGCGCTGATCAAAAAGCACAGACAGACCTGGAACAGGCCGAGTTTAACTGGCACGCGACCGCCGACCAGGATATTGAGCTGGAGTTGAGAGCGTCCGCGGAAAGAGCGTTAGCGGCCGTTGCCCAACTATCGTCCATTCAGCAAGAAGTCATCATCGCGCATTATATGCAAGGGCAATCGTTGCCGGAGATTGCCGCGGCGACTGGCGTTTCGATCAATACCATTTATAAGCGTCATTTCGATGCGTTAGGCAAATCACGTAAGATTTTAGGGGAAAGTGAGCATTAATATGACAAGAGAAGAAAGCATCTTTGCAAAAAATGAAGCCCTGTTTGCGGATGAGGAATTTGAAATGTTATCTCTTGTCATAGATGCGGCCTTGCGTGGTGACGATGTTGCGCAGGCGTACCCTGAATTTTATAAGCGTATGGAGCGTCGGGCTGATCTGCAACAGGCATTTGTTGATCTCTTAGAAATGACAATGCCTGATACAGAAACTGAATTTGTGCCCGCTTTTGCCCCTGCGGATCTCAGCTTTTTACACCAGGATGTGGCGCCATTGCCGGTCATTATACGGCGCGCGCTTAAGCAGTGGCAGGTATCCTGGCATATCGTTGCGGATTACTTGAACCAACAGTTTGCGCCATCCCTGGCCGTTTATCGCTCTGGTGTTTCCCTGCTTGATGATGCCAGCACGATCTTGCTGCATCATGAATTTCAGTTGGGCGATGCCGGGTGGCAGGCAACGTTGGAAGCCGTTTTTGTGCCCGATCGTCCACAGCAGTTAGGTTTATTCCTCTTTGTTGCCGCTGACCAGGAAGAAGCGCCACCAATGCAGGCCCTGCTGCAATGGGGTGAGTATCGGGAAACGGCCGTACTCGATCCATACGGTTGCGCACACTTCCCACCTCTCGATCTGACCGCTATTTTGGATGTGGCCGGCGCGGCCATTGCCGCAGATATGCGTTTGGATCTGCAATTTGCCTGAATTTGAAAAACCCACGTAAGAATTTAAGTAAAACGCGCATAAAGGGTATGGAGGGGAACGATGATACCAGTCTTCCATCTCGTACCGTGGGCGGGATTTCATTCTATGTTAATGAAGTCCCGCCCACATTGCCGTTGAGGTAAAACCCCATAAAATCTACAAGATTATGATGATGGAATGCCGTGTAGGATGTGGCGCTTGCTGCGTTGCTATCTCTATATCCTCTCCTATTCCCGGTATGCCGCGCGGCAAACCGGCTGGGGTGCGCTGTGTGCAACTTACCCCTGATAACCGCTGCCGTTTATTCGGCCAGCCAGAACGTCCCGCCGTTTGCTGCGGGCTGCGTCCTGAACCAGAGATATGTGGTCATACGAACGAAGAGGCGTTTGTGTTGTTGACGGCGCTGGAAATCGCCACGCGCCCGGAGTAAATGACATGCGGCAAATTCAGGACAGGCTCAGGGGGCGGGAGTGAATGATTACTCGTTTTCCTTGTTACCCAAACCTGCCGCATCAGGCTATAATGCACACATGGAAAGGATCGTCAACGCCATTATACAAGCCCTGTCCCGTAAACTGGGAAGTAGACTCGAATCTGCTTATCTCTTTGGTAGTGTTGCTCAACGCACCTACGAACTGGGGGAATCTGACGTCAATTTGTTGCTGATCCTGGCGCAAGACGCCAGCATTCACGAACTGCGGCAGGCGTTTCTCCCCTTATGGGAAGAATACGGTTCGCGCCTGCGTCGCGCACCCCTGGTGACGACACGGCAAACGTTGGCCCGCTACATGCTGCTGCGCCCCGCCCTGGCCCATCATCTAGCCAACGTTGGACAACCCTTGTTAGGCGGCAGCGGCTTGCTGCAAAAATTACCTGCGCCACCTCCCTTGTCTGACCAGGATCAATATGCCCATCTGGCGCATGAAGTGATGTTGGCCTCATCCGCTTTAACGCCTTCCATTTTCCCGGAGGAAATCGCCAAAGCCAATATAGTGCGGCTGCGACGGGTTGCCCGTCGTATTTTCCAACAACCGGTCAATCCGCGAGAAACGGCCGTTGACCTCTTCGCCCGTATTCACGAAACCATAGACCCTATCATCAACGATCTGCCCTCCGACCAGCCCTGGCACATCATGCGCACGGCTACTTCTCCGTTACTGCCCGGTTTACAAGCCACCTACACCAAAAATCTGGACAACATTGCCCTCATTTTTAACCAGATATCTGCTCTCCAAATTCGCAGCATCGGTTGGGAAAAATTGGCGCAGCGACTGGCAAAAGATTACCAGGCCATCTACGTCACCTCCTCTGTGCAATTGCGCCTGATCCACCAATACGAAACCCCGCTCGACCTGCTGTTCAAGCGCAGCCAGTTAACCTGGGGCGTGGATCCTCTGGGTGGTTTACGCGCCGATCTGGTTTATCAGATGCGCCAGGCGGCCCGCCTGCCCGCTGACGTTGCCATTGATTCCCTGCCGAATGCTTATCTGACTCAGGGGGATGACCAGCTTCACCAGATCATCCACGACTTTCAAAACCGGCTGCTCAATATCCAGCTCGAAAACGAACTGCTTAGTCGTATGAAACTGGCCGAGCGTTTGCAAACATCTGTGCCCCTGCCAGGGCGTGAAGCCCCGCCCAACGAACGGCTGGATGCTGTTTTCTATCATTTGCACGAATGGACTGCCCACTATACCCGGCATATGCAGCAGGTAACCGCCTGAAAACTGCGCGGATGGTACAGTTGCACTCCCTCAATTTTCACACTGGGCTGCGGCTGTTCTTGCTGCTGGGGCTGCTCTCACTGATTGCGCCGGCGCCCATTCTCGTGACGCCTGGTCCTCCACAAACCGTTTACACGCAGCACCCCATCGTTGGCGTCCATACGCGGCTGACCGATGAAGTGGAAGAATGGAAGATCCAGCGTTCGCTGCAACTGGTGCGGCAAATGGGCGCGCAGTGGATTGTCGAGTTTTTCCCCTGGGCTTACTACGCTGCCGCCGATGGCGGTTTCGCTTGGGGCCACCCGGATATGGTCATCACCCATGCCTATATCCAAGGGCTGACCATCATTGCCCGCCTCGGCCTCACGCCAAAATGGGCCAGACCGCCAGATACGCCACTCACTTACCTGGATGCCACCGCTTACGATGACTTTGCAGCCTATGCCGCCGCCTTTGCCGCACGCTATCGCGGCCAGGTTGATTACCTCATCATCGGTAACGAACCGAATTTGAGCTATGAATGGGGCTATCGCCCCACGACGCCGCAAGATTATGTGGATTTGCTGGCAGTGGTATACCCGGCCGTGAAAGCGGCCAATCCCGACATGATCGTGTTGGCCGGGGCGTTGGCGCCAACGTTGGAACCGGCTGGCTCTCCCTGGGGGCTAAACGACCTGACCTATCTGACGGGCATGTATGAAGCGGGCGCGGCCGCTTACTTTGATGGGCTGGCGGTTCACAGCTATGGGCTAACCTTTCCACCGGATGCGGAGCCGGGGCCTGACGTGCTCAACTTTCGCCGAATCGAGTTGATGCGGCAGGTGATGTTGCAGTATGGCGATGAAGAGACGCACATGTACATCACGGAGACGGGCTGGAATGATCATCCACGCTGGACGCGGGCCGTGCGGCCGGGACAGCGCATCGAATACACGCGCGATGCGCTGCAATTTGCCGAGACAAACTGGCCTTACGTGGCGATGATCGGCATTTGGGCGTTTCGTTTTCCGGCCCCCACGAAAAGCTACATGGATTATTACACGCTGGTCACGCCAGAATTTGTGAAGAAACCGATCTATGAAGCCATTCAGTCGTATACGGGTAATCGGTAATCGGTGGCCGGTGGCCGGTGGTTGGGAATTAAGAGGCGTAAGGTTGCTGGTTTTTAGATGTGCAGAAAACTATTTTGGCTTTTACTTTGTTTCTTGCTGCTGACAGTGGCCTGCTGGCAAGATAGTGGTTGGCAGCGTGTGCAGGCAGCCGGTATCCTTAAAGTGGGGTTGGACCCGACGTATCCACCTTTTGAGCTGGCGGATGGGCAGCCATTGGCCGGGCTGGATGTTGACCTGGCGCGCGCGTTGGCTGCCGATCTGGGCGTCACGGCCGAATTCGTCTATTTTGGCTATGATGGTCTCTACGATGCGTTGTTGACAGAGCAGGTGGATGTGCTCATTTCAGCATTGGTGATTGCGCCGGAACGAACAAGAGATTTTGCGTATAGCGAACCTTATTTTAACGCCGGCGACATCCTGATCATAGCAGATCGGGGAATTCGCGGCATGACGGACTTAAACGGCCGTATCCTGGCCGTCGAACTGGGTACACAAGGACACGTGACGGCGCTGCAATGGGCGCGCCAACTGCCCAACCTGACCGTGCAGCCTTATAACTCAGCCGATGAAGCGATAACGGCCGTTGCCACCACCACCGTCGCCGCCGCCCTCATTGACAGCGTCGGCGGGCGCTTATTTTTGCAAGCGCACCCTGACGCCGGTCTATTGTGGCTGCCCGAACCTGTTACCGTTGAACCGTATGCCATCGTTGTCCGTCGCGCAGACCAGTCCCTGCTGCAAAAAATAAATGAGAGCCTGACTCGCTTACAGTCATCAGGGGAATTGGACGCCATCATTACCAGATGGCTTGGTCCGTGACAAAATTCCAAGCTGTAAACAGACACAAAGGTATGTTATACTCTCGTCGTAACCGTTCACGCCCCCGTAGGTTGAGCCTGTCGAAACCGATTCCCCTTCGACAAGACTTCGGCGTGAGCTCAGTCGAACGCTCAGGGGACGGGAGTGAATGATTACAGCGGCAGCGGGTGACGCCACCCAATGCCCGCCCTGACCAGAACATGATACTTGTTTACAGCACCATTGAATTTCGTAGTATCTCAGATTCATGCCTTAAGGAGAGCGCGTTATGATGAAAGATCAGATTTCTGACTTGTACGACAAAATTACCGGTGAAGCGACCGGCCTGGAGAAGTTGCTGGGCAAAATTCCGGGGCTAAGCGGCTATATGGAGAAAGGGAAACGGCGTGAAGCAGACCAACTGCTGCGCGAGACGATTGCCGCCCGCCTGGAAGGATCGCGCCTGCAATTGGGCGCCGTCAGCGAGGAATTGAGCAGTGACATCATCAAAGCAATAGATCACGCCGAGCCATTAGGGCGCGCCGACAATCGCTTGATGGGTCTGATCGGCAAAATTAAGGACGCCCCCCAGGGTTACGCCGGCTTCTTTGATGCCGTCAAGGTCAAAGAAGATGATCTGGCGCGCATCTATGCCTTTGACGAAAGTATGCTGCACCACGCCGACGACATCCAGGCCAGCGTCGCCGCTCTGGAAAAAGCTGTTTTTGATGATGGTGACATTAAAGGCGCCATTCGCAGCCTGGATACGGCCGTGCGTACCGCCAATGAAACGTTTGCCTCGCGTGATGAGGTTATTTTAGGAGTTAATTGATTTATTGACGATTAGAATGCTTATCCCAATCGTCAATCGTAAATAGGAGAAAAACCATGGCTCGTATATTTGACCGTGTTGCTATAGATTCCTGGCTGCGAGATGAAGTTGTGCAAAAGTTCCCGCGTGGTGGCCTGGGGGATATTAAATTAGGCTCACCCTGTATTGTGAATCCGGGGGAAACGGCCGTCTTCGTGCGTGGGGGTGAAGCGCTGGGCACATTCAGTCCCGGCCGGCACATCCTCACCACTGAAAACATCCCCTTCCTCACCAATTTACTGGAAAAAGGACTCTTCGGTGGCAAAAACGTCTTCACCGCCGACGTTTACTTCGTCAAGACCGCCGACATTACCATGAAATGGGGCACAGCCAACCCCATTGTTATCGAGCATCCACAGCGTTCGCCCGGCGCCAGCGCCATCATCGGCAACGGCACCTACGTCCTCAAAGTGAAAGACCCATGGCGCTTCCTCATCGCCATGGATGCCTTCCGTGACAGCGTACGCCAGCCGCAGTTGAAAGATCGCCTCGACCCCATGCTGGGCGTGATGATGCAAGACAAGTTGAGCGAACTGGCAATTGCCAAATCGCTTGGCCCGGCGCAGCTCCAATCCTTCTCCAAAGACCTCAACGATTTGCTGATTGGGCTGCTGCAGGCGGAATTCGACGCCATTGGCATGGCTCTGGTAGATTTCAACATTCGTCTGGCGCTGCATCCCAAGTCATTGGAAGTTGTGACGAACATGGGTTATGGCACCAGCTACACCCAAAAGCAGCAAGCCGACGCCTTGCTTGCCGGGGCGCAAAACCCCGGTGGCGGTGGCCTGGCTGACGTAGGTTTGGGGGCAATGGGTATTGCCGCTATGCAAAACATGCAGCAGCAGCAGCTTATGCAGCAGCAGCAAGCCGCAGCGCAGCAGCAGCCGCCCCCGGCCGCCTCGTCTGCCCCGGCTGGCAGCGGTGCGTCCGACGTGATGACCCCATCACAGGTGGCGCAAATCTTGCAAGTGGCTGAAGAAGATGTGGTCGCCGCCATTACGGCCGGTGACTTGAAGGCGCGCAAAATTGGGAACGCCTACCGCATCAGCAAAGCGGCGCTAGATGAATTCCTGGCGGGCGGTTGATGGTATACGCTTTGCTATAAACCTGACCTGACATGTCAGACCTCGTAGGTTTCACAATCTACGAGGTCTTTTTTTGAATAATAGCTCTGTTATAAGAGGAGATATTCCATGGGGAAAATTGGTTCTTTGGGAATACAAGGGGTACACCCATATATGGTGATGCGGTAGAATGGGAGCCATTTTAATAAA
>JACSRF010000520.1 GCA_014879875.1 Anaerolinea sp. | reverse complement strand
CGTCTTCAACGCCCTCACCGGGCTGCGGCAGCACACCGGCAACTGGCCGGGCAAAACCGTCACCCGCGCCGAAGGGGGCTTTCGCTATGCCGATAAACGGTACAAGATTGTAGACTTACCGGGCACTTACTCGCTGCTTTCCACCAGCAAAGACGAGGAAATTGCCCGTGACTTCATCCTGTTTGGGCAGCCCGACGTGACGATCATCGTCGTAGACGCTACCCGGCTGGAACGGAACCTGAACCTGGCCTTACAGGTGCTCGAAATCACCGACCGCGCCGTCATCGCCCTCAATCTGGTGGACGAAGCGCGGCGGCACGGCTGGCGCGTAGATGAGCGGCGGCTGGCGCGTGACTTGGGCGTGCCGGTTGTGCCGATGGCCGCGCGCCAGGGAGAGGGCATCCCCGAATTGCTGCAAGCGGTGCATGACGTAGCCACCGGCAGCACAGTTTGTAAACCGTACCGCATTCGCAGCGAATCAGCGGCGATGCAGCAGGCATTACAAAAGTTGGTGCAGCAGTTAACGGCCGTTTACCCCACCCTGCCCAACGCTCGTTGGGTCGCCCTACGCCTGCTAGACGGCGACCAACGCATTGCGGAGGCCGTGCGTTCTGGCGAAATTGGCGCTTTGAGCGCGCCACAACTGGAGACAGCATGACCACCTACACACCCAACATCAATGAGTTAAACGGCCGTCCGCAAACGGCCGTTCCCGAAACCGACATCTTGCAAACGGCCGAAACATTGCGCTGGCAAATCGGCCACAACTTCCACGAACAATTAATGGAAGACATCTACACCGAGGCGGCGCGCATTGCCGACCGCGCCGTCTCCCGCGCCGGGGAAAAACCGCGCTTTGACATGGACCGCACCATTGACCACATTGTCACCAGCCGCGTGTGGGGTTTCCCGTTGATGGTACTACTCTTCACCCTCGTCTTTTGGCTAACCATCAGCGGGGCCAACGTGCCTTCGGGCTGGCTCGCCACGCTCTTTGTGGACACCCTGCACCCGCTGCTCAAAGAAGGGGCTGCGGCGATTGGGATGCCGTGGTGGCTCTCTGGCTTTCTGATTGATGGCATGTACCTGGCGACAGTCTGGGTGATCAGCGTGATGCTGCCGCCGATGGCGATCTTTTTCCCGCTGTTCACGCTGCTGGAAGATTTCGGCTACCTGCCGCGTGTGGCCTTTAACCTGGACAACATTTTTCGCAAAAGCGGGGCGCATGGCAAACAGGCGTTGAGCATGATGATGGGGTTTGGCTGCAATGCGGCCGGCGTCGTCGCCACCCGCGTCATTGACAGCCCACGCGAGCGGCTGATTGCCATTATCACGAATAATTTTGCGTTGTGTAACGGCCGTTGGCCCACCCAAATCCTCATTGCCTCCCTTTTCATCGGCGGGCTGGCGCCCGCTTACCTGGCCGGGTTCATCTCGGCCATGGCTGTGGTCAGCATCGCCGTGCTTGGCGTCTTGCTCTCCTTCGCCGTTTCCTGGGGATTGTCGCGCACCATTCTCAAAGGGGAAGTGTCTACCTTCAGCCTGGAACTGCCCCCTTACCGGCCGCCGCGCATCTGGCAAACCATTTACACCTCGATCATTGACCGCACGCTGATTGTGTTGTGGCGCGCCGTCATGTTTGCCCTGCCGGCTGGGGCGGTGATCTGGCTCAGCGCCAACATCACGATTGGCGGCGTCAGCCTGGCCGAATATCTGATCCGGTTTCTCAATCCGGTAGGCTTGCTGATTGGGTTAAACGGCGTCATCCTGGTCGCCTACATTGTCGCCATTCCGGCCAATGAGATTGTCATCCCTACCGTGCTGATGTTGACGGTACTGACGACGGGCACGAGTGGCATTGGCGAGGGGGCGGGCGTGATGTTTGAGTTGGAAGGATCGGCCGTGCGCGGTTTGTTGGATGCGGGAGGATGGACGATGTTAACGGCCGTCAATCTCATGCTCTTCTCGCTCATCCACAACCCTTGCTCCACCACGATCTATACCATTTACAAAGAAACGGGCAGCAAAAAGTGGACGCTCATCGCCTCGCTGCTGCCGGTGGTCATGGGCTTCGTCGTCATCTTTTTCGTTGCTCAGGTGTGGCGGCTGGTTGCGGGTTGGTAATAGGGCACAGCGAATTGACAACGCTTCTATCGTGCCGGTATCATTGATGCAGAGCGGCAAACAAAGCGTAGGAGTAAAAATAGGATGACTACAATAACGCTGAAACCTGACTTAACCCGGCAAATTGAGCATTTTGCAGGGACAAATCAGACCCAAAAAGATGCTTTTATTGACAAAGCGGTGCGTCAATACATTGCCCAAATTCGTCGTGATAAGATTCGAGCCGAAACTGAATCGTTCACCGCACAATATGAAACGCTTCTCTCTCACTATTTGCATCAATATGTTGCTTTACACAATGGGCAAGTCATTGACCATGATCCCGATTTACGCGCACTGCACTTGCGTGTTTTTGCTCGCCTGGGTAATACGCCTGTTTTACTCAAACAAGTGACTCATTCTTCTGATAGAGAATTGATCTTCCGCAGCCCTCGCCTGGAGACAAACGCGACATGAAGTTTAAATATAGTCACAACTATTACCCTGCTGCCCCCATTGTGGATGTAACGTTCATCACTGCGGCTGAACACGAACGTATTGGCCCTTTACCGGCTATGGTAGATAGTGGTGCAGACGGTACAATTGTGCCTCTCCATTATCTGGATGAAATACAGGCGCCGCCAACTGTTGAAATGGTCATGCGTAGTCAATGGGGTGAGAGGCGACATGTGCTGCTCTATCTGGTAGATGTGCGTATTGGTGATGTTACATTGCCCGGCATTGAAGTTGTGGGAGATGATCTGTCAGACGAAATTGTGATCGGTCGTGATGTGCTTAATCATCTTCGCGTGGTGTTGAATGGTCCAGCAGAAATCATGGAACTGTCAGAATCCTCTTCTTGATTTCCCCGCTTACCTGTTTTTCTGTATAAATGAGTCTGTAATCCGAAGCTCACAAACCATCATCGGCCGTTTTCAACCCAAATATTCACGCAGCCCAAAGCGATCCATAATCCAACGCTGCCCTCGCCGTGCTTCTTGCACCAACTGGATAATGCGCGTCACGTCATACGGCTTCACCAGGAACATATCGCATCCGGCCTGGTATGCAGCATGAATGGTATCGGGGATATCATCAATCGTTGCCGCAATGATGAACGTATCAGAGGAGGCTTCTCGTACTACTTTAATCACTTCCGTGCCCCACATATCTGGCAAATGAATATCAACGAAGGCAACGGCAAAACCTGCGCCGGCCACAGCAATGCCCGACGCGCCATCTACGGCCAGATGCACATCATAGCCTGCCTGAGATAATAAAGCATATAACACGCCCCGGTTGCTTTCATCATCGTCTACCACAAGTATTGTTTGTCTGGCTGCTGCATTCATGCCGGTTCCCCTGATTATCGCTCAACAATCCAAACCGCTTCCCCGGCTAACAAACGGCGGATCCAATCGGCAAAGCGACGGCCGTCTATCGGTTTGCTAATAAATCCGTCAAAGCCCGCTTCCTGGGCGTGGTTGATTGCCGGCAGCATCACGTTGGCCGTCAGCGCCACTACCCTGATGCCCGCCAGCGTCGGCTCGGCGCGAATCTCTTGCAAAATCGTATACCCATCCTTGCCGGGCAGTTGTAAATCCAACAAAATCAAATCAATTTGCCCGCACAGTTCACCACGCAGCAGCGGCAAGGGGTCGCTAGACGCACCATAAATATTCTCCCGCGGCACACCAGCAACCTGCAGCAACTTCTGCGCCACCAACATGTTACTGGGGTCATCTTCGACAATCAACACCTTCGCCTCATGCGGCTCAATCACAGCGTCACCCCCTTGAGAGTGCGGAATGTGGAATGCAGAGTGCGGAGTGCGGAATAGATGCCATTCACACATTACGATTTACGGATTACCGATCACCGATTACCGATCACCGATTACCGATTACCAATTACGACTCCTCTTCCCCCCACCGCGGCAAGGTAAAGAAAAAGGTTGCCCCCTGCCCCGGCTCACTCACCACCCAAAGACGGCCGCCCTGCAATTCCACCAGCTGCTTGCTGATAGACAAACCCAATCCAGTCCCGCCCCCGCGCCGCGCGGCAACATGTTCACCCTGCACAAATTCCCCAAAAATCCGGTGCATCTCATGCGCCGCTAACCCGACGCCCGTGTCCGCCACGCTAATGGTCACCCATAGCCCATCCGCCTCCGCGCACACCACAATCGCGCCGACCTCAGTAAACCGGGCCGCGTTGGACAATAAATTCAACAAGACCTGCCGCACACGGATCGCATCAGCGCGCACAGGGGGCAGGTCAGATGGCGTTTCGTTTCGCAGGGCAACCGGCTTATCGCGCAGCAAGCCAACGGCCGTTGCCGTCACGCTTTGTATCAACGCCCTCATATCCACTTCCTGAAAGAAAACCTCCAGCCGCCCCGCTTCAATTTTCGCCAGGTCCAAAATATCATTAATCAGCCCCAACAAATGATGCCCGGCGTCGCCAATCCGCTGCAACATATCCTCCTGGCCCGGCGTCAACGCCCCTTCCGTCCCCAAAACGAGCAAATAGGCGAAATTAATGATGGAATTCAACGGCGTGCGCAGTTCATGCGACATATTCGCCAAAAATTGGGACTTGAATTGGTTCGCCGCTTCGGCTGTGGCCTGCGCCGCCTCTGCTGCGGCCCGCGCCGCTTCGGCCGCCTGTAAAAGCTGTTGGTTATGAATGGCGATGGCAATCTGGTCAGCCAACATCTGTAAGCCTGGCACGCGACCATCAGAAAATGTTTCTGCCTGATCGCTCTGCAAATCCAACACGCCCAACACCTCATCGCCAATTACCAGGGGCAGCGCCAATTCGGAGCGCGTGGTGGGCAGCGTTGTCACTGTGGTGGACAACGGCCGTACACCGCCACCATTATCAAGCAAAAGCCGCCGTTCACGCACCGCGCCGCAAACCAGGTAATCTTCGGTCAAGGGAATGCGCAAGTCACTGTTCATAGGGAGCGCAACCTGTTCGGCCACACTGGCGGCGCATAGGTGCAGCACGGCCGTTCCCCACTCCACCAGGCCAATAAACACCGCATCATACCCGGATGATTGGCGGATAAATTGGGCGAACTGGGTCAACAAATCATCCAACGGCGTCAGTATATTGGTCGCGCGCGCCATACGGTTGATCAGGTTAAGCTGCTCAATGTGTTCAGTCAGTTCCATCGTTACCATTTCTGAGAGGCAAAGCCAATACCTGACGCAGCCGTGGCTCGATCAGACGCAGTGCGCGCCCGCGATGGCTGATCTGATGCTTCACCGTTGACCCAACCTGCGCCATCGTTTTCCCCCACTCCGGCAAGAAAAACACCGGGTCATAGCCAAAGCCGCCATCGCCGGCCGCCGCCAGGGCAATGATCCCCTCGCAAACGCCGGCCGCCTCCCCCAACACCGTCCCATCAGGGCTTGCCAACGCAATCACACAACGAAACCGCGCCGCGCGCCGCTCCCAGGGCACATCTCCCAAATTGTGCAGCAGCAGTTGATACCGCTGGGCATGGTTTAACTCCTCCCCGCCATACCGCGCCGTATACACCCCCGGCGCGCCGCCCAACGCATCCACCTCCAGCCCCGAATCATCCGCCAACGTCAGCAAGCCGGTAACGGCCGCATACGTCCGCGCCTTCAAAAGCGCATTCTCCGCAAACGTCTGCCCCGTCTCGGCCACATCCAGCGTCACGCCCACATCATCCAGGCTCAACCACGCCAGTTCCAAATCCGCCAGCATCTCGGCAAACTCCGCTACCTTTCCTTTGTTATGCGTCGCCACCAATAATTTTCGCATCTGTAAATCCTAACCTGGGCAAGCCAGAAAAGAACTTAATACAAAGACACAAAGATAGAAAGAGACAAAGACAAAGAAAACCCTTTGTGTCTTTGTTTCTTTGTCTCTTT
>JACSRF010000512.1 GCA_014879875.1 Anaerolinea sp. | reverse complement strand
CGCGGTGACGACAGCGAATTTAAGTAATAAACGAATGAAAGCTACCAGAGGAAAAATTCGCTGTTTACTTCAATTCGTTGTCGTCTTCGGGGCATAATACCTGCACATCCTGATAGAGCAGGAACCAGTTGGCTAACGTCTGGTAGCGATCACGCGGGTTGTCAATACGGCCGATTTCTGCCTCATAAACGGCCGTGCTGAGCGCATAGGTATCTACCTGTTGGTGCAGTGTCAACGCCGGCAGGTCCTCATTGTAGCGGCGCAAAAAGGCGTCATAAAATGGCTTGCGCTCTACCTGCCCCCACGTTTGCCGCCCACTTTCTAACGCTTCGCTGGCGCGGCGCTGATTCCAGCCGGCATAATTATTACCGCGCACAATCGCTTCCTGGCTCCAAAAATCATATAAATCGGGATCCGTAGGGGGGGTGATGTGCAGCAGCGCCACGTCAAATTCACGCGCGGCCAGCGCCGTCCGCAGTTCCTCTAACGTCGTCACGACCACCGGCGTCACGCCGACGCCTACCCGGTTCCACTGCGCGGTAATGGCTTGCGCCAACGCCTGGTTGGTTGGCGTGTCCAACAGCAGCAGACGCAGCGCCAATGATACCTCTTCTTGCTGGCGCACCGTTTGTCCGGCTGCCAATGACCAATTCGCCCCATCCAGGAGCGACTGTGCTGCATCTAAATCAGGTGTGTAATGCGTCATCAGGGATGGGTTGTATGCCCAGGAAGTGGGCAAATAGGGGCCTTCCAGTGGAACTGCTTGCCCGTTGAGCACATCATCTACTAATTGTTGACGGTCTAGCGCATACGCCAATGCCCGGCGCACGGCCAGTTGCGGGACGGCCAGGCCGGTTTCACTGAGGTTGAAGAGGAGTTCGGTGTAGCGAGGCACGGCGGCTGTGAAGAGACGTGTTGCCGGCAGCGCTGCTACTTGCGGCAGCAGCATTGGGGAGACGGCGTTAAGCGCATGGAGTTCCCCGGTGGCATAGGCGGCCAGCAAACTCACTTCATCGGCAAAGAACCGCATTTCGACATTGGCAATCTTGATTTGCGGCCAATTGGCAGGGTTAGGAATAAGTGTAAGACGGCCGGTACGTTGTGGCTCCTGGTTGGCCGGTACAATAAAGGGGCCGGTTCCTACCGGGGATTGGTTAAACGGGTGGGTCAACAACGCTGCGGCCGTAACTTCCTGTAACCGATGGGCAGGTAAAATGCCGCGCGTGGTGGCTTGTAAGAAGGGAGAATAGGGTTCTGCCAGTACGAATTGGATGGTGTATGGGTCGAGGACGTTGATGGTAATGGTTTGCCACAGTCGCGTCAATGTTGGTGGGCCGGGAAAAGCGGGGTCGGCCATCAGGCCATAGGTGAAGGCCACGTCGGCGGCCGTTACCGGTTCGCCATCTTGCCAGACGACATCGTCACGCAGCGTAAAAGTAATGGTCAGGCCATCTTCACTAACTTGCCATGATTGAGCGAGCGCGGGGGCGAAACGGCCGTTCTCATCATACTGTGTCAGGCCATCAAAAATCAGGCTGACTAATTGTTGGTCTACCGGGTTGCCATCGCTGAGCAGTGGATTGAGGAAGCGGGGCGCACCCACCACCCCTTCGACGAACACGCCTCCGGTGGCCGGTTCCGTCACCGTGCAGTAAGTTGCGGCTTGCTGCACTTGCGCTTGCTCTTGATAGGAAAGCAAGGCGCCGATCAGCGTAAACCCTAGCGCGGCCAGCAGCAGCTGCCAGCGTAAATTGAGCTTCATATGATAAAACGTGAAACGTGAAACGGAAGGAGATTGCGCTCCCTACGTTTCACGTTTCACGCCAATAAGAATTGAGCTTAACCCCAGGCCAGGAAAGCGAGGATAGTGTTGATGAAGAAGATGACAGACGTAATGATCGTGAGTTGGTGCAGCGTCGCCTCAATACCCCGGCGTGTGCGCACGCCACCGCTCATGTCGCTGCTGCCACCGAGAAAACCACCGAGGTCTGCCCCCTTCATTTGCAACAAAACGAGGACGATCAACACAATGCCCAGGATAATCTCAATAATGCTTACATATGGCGCCAATGGCTGAAAATTCATTGTTTACCCTCTTACACAAGATTAACAGGATTCACAGAATGAATACACCCTGCAAATCCTGTTGTAGATTTTATAATAAAGTGGCTTAATGCCAACCAGAGTCGGCATTATAGCAGGCGAACAAAAATACGTCGAATGTCCACAGCAATCGAAGAACCGGATGTCATGATCCGTAATTGTGCGGATTCTTGCCAATGACGCCATCGAAATACGCTTTCAGCTTAACCATGTCAGCGTCAATGTCACCACTGGTCCAAAGCAAATTGCCGAACTTGATTGCTTTACGGCCGTAATCCAGCGTAAACGATATGATCGGCACATTGGCGCCCTTGGCGATGTGGTAAAAACCAGTTTTCCACTGCGGCACTTTGGAGCGCGTCCCTTCAGGGGAAATGCCCAAAAAGAACTGCTCCCGCTGTCCGAACTCCGTCACAATTTGCGCTACCAGCCCTTGCGGCGCGCGCCGGTCTACCGGAATGCCCCCTAGCCAGTGCAAAACTAACTTAAACGGCCCATTGACAAAGGTGTGCTTGCCTAACCAGGAGATACGCAAACCTAACGCATAGATCATCAATATAGCCAGGGGAAAATCCCAATTAGACGTATGCGGCGCGCCAATCACAACACAGCGGGGGATGTTGGGAATTTCCCCCTCCAGCCGCCAGCCAAACAGGCGCAGCAAAGATCGGGCGATTACTTTGGAAACAGGATTGCCCCTTTTAGGGACGAATTCACCAAGTTCTGGAATAGTACTCATTTATGTTGCTTGATTGTACGTTAATTTATCTCGTTGTTATGGTTGCTTTACCCCTTTAACTCTAGCCAGTTGGCGCCAACGCTGGCCTCTACTTTTAAGGGGACGTCTAGCTGAAAGGCATTGGACATTACCTCGATCATCAATGACCTGACTTCATCCAGTTCCGTTTCCGGAACTTCCAGCAGCAGTTCGTCGTGAACTTGTAACAACATACGTGCCTGATAGTTACGGGCGGCGAGGGTATCGTGCAGGCGCAGCATGGCAATTTTGATGATGTCGGCGGCCGTTCCCTGGATGGGGTGGTTGATGGCTTCTCGCTCGGCGCGCAGCCACGCCTGCCGGTTATGTCCGCCTGCCTGGGTCTGGAATACTGGAAAATAGCGCCGCCGACCAAGTAAAGTCTCCACAAACCCCTGTTTTTTAGCCGTTTCTTTAGTTTCGTCCAGATAGCGACGAATGCCGGGAAAACGGCCGAAATACTCCTTGATGTAATTCTCAGCCTCGGCTAACGTTAGCTCTGAATCACGCGACAACCGGAACGCTCCCATCCCATAAATCAGGCCGAAGTTGACCGCTTTGGCAAAACGGCGCTGATTGTAGGTGACGTCATCCACGTTGATGCTGTAAACGGCTGCGGCCGTGGTGCGGTGAATATCCTGATCCTGCCGGAACGCCGCTAACAGCGCCTCATCCTGGCTGGCGTGCGCCAGAATGCGCAGTTCCACCTGCGAATAATCGGCGGCCAAGAACAGCCACCCCGGCCGCGCCACAAAGCCACGCCGAATTTGCTGCCCGACCTCACTGCGAATGGGGATATTTTGCAAGTTCGGCGCACTGCTTGCCAGGCGGCCGGTCACGGCGCCGGTCTGGTTGAAGCTGGTGTGAATACGCCCCGTTTGCGCATTGATCATTTGCGGCAGGGCGTCTACGTAGGTGCTTTTCAACTTCCCCAGTTCGCGGTATTCCAACAGCGCGCGCACAATGCCCGTTTTGTCGGCGTCTTGCAGCTCTTCCAGCACGTGTGCGGCCGTTGAGTAGAAACCACTGCTAGTTTTGCGCAGCCCCTCCACCGACAGCCCCAATTTTTTGAACAACACGTCGCTCAACTGCTGTGTCGAATTAATATTGAAAGGTTCACCGGCAATCTGGTGAATGTCACGCTCCAATGTTTGCAAGCGGGCATCCAAATCTTGTGACATCTGGCGCAAAAATGTAACGTCTACGCCGATGCCAGCCTGTTCCATTGCCGTCAGGACGGGGATCAAGGGCATCTCCAACGCCAACACTTGATCTAACCCTTTTTCCTGGATTTCGTTACGTAGGGGCGTCATCAGGCGCAGTGTCATATCCGCGTCGGCGGCGCCATAGGGAGCGGCCGTCTCAATGGGTACTTCAGCAAAGCTCTTCTGCCCAGCTCCTTTGCCAATCAATTTTTCGATGTCGGTCATTTCTACACTCAGGCGATGGCGGGACAAATCTTTTAACCCTTTGTGCTTGCTGGCCGGGTCTGTCAACCATTCGGCAATCATGGTGTCAAAGGTTATAGGGGTGACGGTGAGGCCGTGGCGGTGCAGGATGGCGTAATCGAATTTGGCGTTGTGCGCAATTTTAGCGATGTCTGGATTGGTGAGGGGAGGGCGTAAGGCATCGAGGACGGTTGACAGGGGCAGTTGGTCGGGGGCAAGTTCGGACGGTGTGGCGAACAGATTCATTTGCCCGCTGGCGGCCTGGGCTGCTCCGGCCAGATGCCCAACTGGAATGTAGTAGGCAACCGGTGGCCTGACAGCCAGGCAAATACCGACAATGCCGGCGCTCATTTTATCCAGCCCGGTGGTCTCCAGGTCAAAGCTGATGACTTGCGCGTTGTTTAATTCTTGAACCAGCGCCACCAGTTCATCTGGTGTGCGTACAATGTGGGTGACGGTTGGCGGCTGGCCTGGCGTGTGTTCCGGCGGCGTGGTCACACTGCCCACTTTGTCATGCAGCATGGTGGTCAGGGTGCGAAACTCAAGCTGGTTAAACAGGTGCAGCACGGTCTGCGCGTCGAAATCTTGGGTGCGGCACGCTTCTAGCTCCAGGGTGATGGGGGCGTCGGTGATGATGCGCGCCAGTTTGTAGCTGAGGTAGGCGTTGTCTTTACCTTCTTCTAATTTGGTGCGCATGCTGCCTTTGATGGCGGTGATGTGTTCATAGAGAGAGTCGAGGTCGCTATATTCGTTTAGCAGCTTAGTCGCCGTTTTTTCGCCAATGCCACGCACGCCAGGGATATTGTCGCTGCTGTCACCGACGAGGGCTTTCCAGTCTACGATCTGGTTGGGACGCACGCCAAAACGTTCGATGACGGCCGTTTCATCATATAGTTCTGGCGGCCGATTCGCCCGTGATGGCAGTTCTACCTGTGTGTTTTCATCCACCAACTGCAACAGGTCGCGGTCGCCGGTGATGATGTGTACCGGCACTTGCTGCGTCTTGGCCTGCTGTGCAATGGTTCCCAGAACGTCGTCCGCTTCATACCCTTCCAGTTCCAATACGGGGATGTTCAGCGCCTGTACCACCTGCTTGATGCGCTCAATTTGCAGGCTTAATTCATCGGGCATCTTCTCCCGCGTCCCTTTGTAATCGGCAAACAAGTCGTCGCGGAAGGTGGCTCCCACGTCGAAGCTGACAGCCAGATACTCAGGAGGGTTTGGGGCTAAAATGAGTTCAAGCAAGGTTCGTGTGAATCCGTAGGTGGCGTTGGTTGGCTCGCCGCTTTTCGTGCTAAACGCTTCCAGTGGCAGAGCAAAAAACATGCGGTAAGCCAGGGCATGGCCGTCAATGAGTATGAGCTTTCTTGTGGTCATGCCTTTGATTATACCGTAAATGGGAAATGGTAATCAGTAGGCATTATTTGGAATAAAGTTACACAGAGTTACACGGAGAATACACGAAGATTCACAGAGATTCACGGAGAGAAAACAGGGAAATTGATTGTCAATCTGCTTGTTTTTGATAAAAGAAAGGTATCTTCTCCCGCAGCTTACTGATTGTTTGACAGAATTAACCTTTTGCCCCGATGACGACAACGAATTGGAATAAACAGCGAATTTTGGCATGGTTCAAAAAGCGGAAGTTGTCCTTTACAAATTAGTCCGTGAATTGTCATTCCTTCGACAAGCTCAGGACAGGTCTGAGCGGAGTCTTCGGCCCTGAGCGAAGTCGAACGGGGA
>JACSRF010000529.1 GCA_014879875.1 Anaerolinea sp. | reverse complement strand
TACCGATTACCGATGACCGTTTTGAGGAAGCATGAAAGATAGGTTACAAAATATCGGTTTTGACGCTGTGTTTAAGCATGGCACGCAGTTATTGCATCGTGGCAAGGGTGACGAAGCCTTACCCTTTTTGGAGCGAGCTTATCAGCTTGAACCGACGCACGTGGATGTGGGCATCAATTTGAGTGGGGCTTATATTTTGACCAAACAGTTTCGCAAGGCGGCCGACGTGTTACGGCCGTTAACCGAACTGGCCCCTGAAAATGCCATGATTTGGACCAATTTAGGCGCGGCCTGCCTGGGAAATCCGGTGCTGTCGCGCGATGAGGAGCAGATACAGGCGATTGCCGCTTTTGAAAAAGCGTTGGCGATTGATCCTGTCGCGCCCCACGTGGCTTATAACATCGGCTTAATTTATCGGGATCGTCGTGAGACGGACAAAGCCATTTACTGGTTCCGCCGCGCCTTGCAGGCAAACCCGAATGACCGGGATGCTGCAAGCTTGCTGCGCCGTTTAAGCGCCGCAGCAGATGAGGAGGAAACGACCTGATGACGGTGTTTACACCCCAGTTTCAACCCTTTGCCACGCAAATGCACGCCGCTGCTTTGCCGCAGATTTTTATTGAGACCTTTGCCCACTACTATGAACAATTGGCGCAAGGGCAGACGGGCATGATGGCCGAGGCGGACATTAAACCGGTGCTGTCGCTACCGGATGCGGAAAGTTTACCGGCGCAGTTGGGGGAGATAGGGCAGGCGGCGCTGGCGCAAACGGCCGTTATCAAGCTCAATGGCGGTCTGGGTACAGGCATGGGGCTGGAACAGGCAAAATCATTGCTGCCGGTACGCGATGGCCTCACCTTTTTAGACATCATTGCGCGGCAGGCGCTCCATATCGGCGTGCCTCTGCTGCTGATGAACAGCTTTGTCACCGACGTTGACGCGCTGGCGCATCTCAAAGCGTACCCTGATTTGTGGGGACAGCTGCCATTGAGTTTTGTGCAGCATAAAGCGCCCAAAATCCGGCAGGACAACCTGTCCCCCGTTTCCTGGGAGGCGGACCCCGAATTGGCATGGTGTCCACCTGGGCATGGCGACATTTACACAGCCCTGGTGACGAGCGGCGCATTATCGGCGCTGTTGGCGGCCGGCTGCAAATATGCCTTTGTCGCCAACGCGGACAATCTAGGCGCGGCCGTTGACGTGACGATCCTTGGCTATTTTGCCGATAACCAATTTCCCTTCATGATGGAAGTGGCGGATCGCACGGAGATGGATAAGAAAGGGGGACATCTGGCGCAGTTGCCCAATGGACAGCTTGTTTTGCGCGAATCTGCCCAATGTCCGGCTGAAGATATGGCTCAGTTTCAAGACGTGACCCGGCATCGCTATTTTAATACGAACAACCTGTGGCTGAATTTGCCAGCATTGGCGGATATGTTGGCGGTGAATGGGCAGAAGCTGCTGCTGCCGCTGATTCGCAATGCCAAGACAGTGGATCCCCGCGACGCCTCCTCAACGCCTGTGTTTCAACTGGAAACGGCCATGGGGTCGGCAATTGCGGTCTTTAAGGGGGCGCAGGCTCTTCGCGTGCCGCGCACCCGCTTTGCGCCGGTGAAAAACAGCGATGATTTGCTGGCGGTTCGTTCTGACGTGTATAAGCTGACCCCGGATTATCGCATAGTTCTCAATGAGGCGCGGACAGAGCAACGGCCGTTGCTTGTCGAGCTAGACCCCAGGCATTACAAATTTGTCAGCCAGCTTGATGCGCGTTTTCCGGCCGGCGCGCCCTCCCTGCTGCACTGCACCCACCTGAACGTGGTCGGTGACTTTCAGTTCGGGCGCGGCGTGGTGGCGCAAGGGGATGTACGGCTTATCAACGAATCTGGGCAGCAAATTGTCATCCCCGATGGGGCTGTCTTGACCGGAACATATCGTTACTAACCATGTAGGGCAATCCGTCAGTTCCGACTCAGGATTATGCTGGCGGCTCCGCAGACTCCGCGCCGCATGAATCCTTACTTCGTTGAAGTGGGGCGCAAACCCTAGAAAACGGCCGCTTTGCGGCCTAATTACGGATGAAGCTGTCAAAAAATGGCTAAAGTGGGACGTGAAACCCACATTTCTTCGCAGCTTATCCTTTCATTAGGGCGGCCAAATCACGTTTCGCTGATTGCAAACCGCCGATAAGACTACTTAACAGAAAGGCTTCTAAAAATGGATAGTGCTTTTTTACAAATTATCATTGAGAACAATTACAAATTACCGAAAGAGTATACCGTTGCAGAAATCACGCCCCAACTAATTTCTAACCTGGGTTCGACACAATCTGATGTAAGGGAAACCAGCTACATGGTTTTATGCGATCTAATAAACGCAGGCGTAGGGGTAAACTACAGCCCGGAGCAACTCAGGGAAATCAGGAAGCAGATGGTCCAGAATCTGACATATGGAATAGGAGAAAAAGAGTCAGATTCTGTCTTTGTACGTGCCTTCTCGATATTGGTGTTAGATAAATTGATTGCACTCGATGGTATAAATCACTACCTGACGGAACCCGAAATACGGGAATTATTAGAACAGGGTTTAGTTTATTTGGCAGCAGAGAAGGACTTGCGAGGGTACGTTCCTCAAAAAGGTTGGGCACACGCTATCGCACATGCCGCCGATTTTTTCTGGGTGATAACAAGAAATCGTTTCTTGGATACTGAAGACCTAAAACGCATCCTGAACGCTATCGCAGACAAAGTGACTGAACCAGTAACCCACACATATCTTTACCAAGAAGATGATCGTTTGGCACAAGCTGTAATATCCGCATTGTTGCGAAACTTGCTGGATATGGCTTTCTTGAACACATGGTTAGATCGATTTATTAATCCACCAAGTGGGATTGTATGGCGTGAAGCCTTTTCTGATGAAACCAACATCAACGCCCGACATAATACAATAACGTTTCTGCGTAGCCTATATTTTCAGATCCTCTTGGGGATACAACATGTTCATCACACATATACTAACAAGACCCCCACAATGAGAGATGAGCTATTGTCTGAAATCACAAGCACATTAAAGGCTATAGACCATTGGGTGTATGCAAATGAAGACTAAACATTTCAACATAGGTAACAGCCCAACATCGCTTGCACCTGACCTAACGGCAGGGGAAGCTGACGTTGGGCGGCAAAGCCGCCAGGGCGTAACATAAACAGCAGTCAGGAGTAGGGTGTCTAGTTCATGAAAGTAGGCGTCAACGTGGCAATCATTCATAATGAGCAAGTTCTCCTCACCAAACGGGAAGACTTTGGGATTTGGTGTCTACCCGGTGGTCATGTTGACGACGGGGAATCGGTTGCACAAGCAGCTATTCGTGAGATCGCGGAAGAGACAGGTCTCGAAATACAGTTAACCCGTCTAGTTGGCGTTTACTCAATTCCAAAAGCGCAAGCATGGGTCAACCTCATTATTCTATTTGCTGGTAAGGCAATTGGCGGCGCATTAAAGGCACAGGATGGTGAAGTCTCGGAAATGAAATATTTTCATTTCGCCGCAATCCCTGAAAATTTACTTTGGGGACACCGACAACGTATCTTGTAGGAAAACAAAATTAACCCCGCCTGTTCAAAAAGCAATTTGCTACCATGTGGCGGGTTTTGAAAATTTGCCCTGAGAATCGGTCAATGAAGTTGGGAAAAGACTTTTAGACAACACGCCTTTGCGAATGTTCTTGACGAAATCTGCATTGGCAATCAGTACTTTACTGGGATGTTTTTGTGGATTGAGAATACCAATTTTCTTGCCCAACTCTTTTTTGGCAAATTGAATGGGCAGGAGTAAGTCAGAATCATTGGAGACAATTACCGCAACATCATAGGCGCTTTTGTAACCATCACTTAAAAGGTGAAGGGCAAGGTTTACGTCAGAACCTTTTTCTTCAGTCTTGATCACTTTGACATAGCCGTTTTTCGGCGGCGCAAGGGGCATCATAATTTCGTGGGTCAAAAAATGCCCGTAGATGATTTCAAGGTTAGGGATCGTTTGCAAAGCACGGAGATAAATTTGTTGGCGGGTTAGTTGGTCAGGATCGGTTGGACGTGGATTGACGAGAGCCGTGAAGTATTTTATCTGACCGATAGTATCGCGTGGCAACATCAAGCGGCACAGTTTAGCAATGTCTAACCAGCGGTACGGCGTATTTTTCAAAGCACCATAATAAAGGTTGAAACCGTCAACATAGATGTTTGCTTGCAAGAATAACTCCTATAAACACAGAAGCCGTCCTTTCGGACGGCCTCGCACCCTTTCGCCGAAGCTACCGGGGGGGATATGCAAACATTATACTATAATTTTTAGTTTGGCAAAAGCGCGGTTTACAGACCAAGCCGCCCAACATTTTGTGCAGCCGACGCTGGCGCGAAGCCTCGGATGGCTGGCTATTTGGTGATTGGCAAAGGTTTTGGTCAGTCGCGCCAACGCGGCTGATGGTGACGTTCGGCCGCAGGATGGCGATGTCGCTATGAATAGTCAGTTATGCACGACATGAATTCCTATTCCCAACAAATCGAAAAGCTGCTCGCTTCACCTTTCGAATGGTGCTACATCAACGGCGGTTCAGTGATACTCACCGATGCAGTGGATCGAAGTGGCACGCAAGGCGGCGTTTTTACCGTCGGCGATTTTGCTATCTCCAAATATCTGATTACCAATGCACAATTCGAGCGCTTCGTTGAAGACCCGAATGGCTATGCCAATCCAAGCTGGTGGGCATACTCTGCGCAGGCAATGCAATGGCGACAGACGCGCAAGAGAGCGCAGGGAACAGCATTCTCTGGTACGAAGTTGCCGCGCACGCGCGTCAGTTGGTTTGAAAGTATGGCCTTCTGTGCCTGGCTGTCACAATCATTCGCAAGATCAAGTGGTTTCTTGATCGAAGCTGTAACAACCTGGCCCATTCGTTTGCCAAGTGAACTAGAATGGCAACGCGCAGCCCTTGGCGATTCCGCCGGCCCCTATCCATGGGGAAACGCACCGGTTGATGAAACGCGGGCAAACTGCGCCAATTGGGCGGGGCAACCCACAACTGTCGATAGCCATCCAGCCGGTGCAAGCCCCTACGGTGTGTTCGATATGAGCGGCAATCTGGCCGAGTGGTGTCTGACCAAGTGGGGCACGGATGGAGAGGATGTTACCGGTTACGAATATCGGAACGTTCGAGGTGGTGCGTGGAATATCGACGCAATGAATGTGTTTTTGCAGGCTAATGATCGCTATGGGCATCCACCGCGTGGCCGACTGAACGATTGCGGTTTTCGGATTGCATTGCCTCTGTAGCGACGGGGGAGCCTGCCACACTACCTGAATCGTTGAATAACGCAAGCCAATCCAACCATTTACAAGAGCAATGCATAGAACTTTGTGCCGATAACTCCCGATGTGGAGGAAGAAGAAACGAACGGCACGCTGGAACAACGCAGGAAGAAAGGAATAGCAACATCGCACCTATACGGCGTTGCGGTCAAAGCCGCCGAACATCCGCTGCACTTGACCGGGCGGAGCACGGCTCGTTGTCAAAGGTATTCGCCCGCTGGGTTGTTTGTTCGTTGGCGGGGTTGGCGCCCGCATCTGCCCGGCAAGTGAGATTGGCGTTAGGGCGGCCAAGTGATTGACGCAAGTTCGTTAAATGTTGATTTTGCGTTGCCATTTTCAGAGGTAAAGCCGATAAGAACGTTGCCTCATTGACGTAATCCGTATACTTCTGTAATATACAGTTGCGATGAAAAACATTCTCTCAAATTGCAACGGCTTTCATTGGGATGAAGGCAATTTGGAGAAGAATTGGCATCTTCACGAAGTCACTAATGGGGAATGTGAAGAACTCTTTTTCAACTTGCCCCTCATCGTTGCCTCTGATGACAAACACTCCCAGTTAGAGCAAAGATTTTATGCACTAGGACGGACAGACAGAGAGCGATGGTTATTTGTTGCGTTTACAATCCGCAATAGTTTGATTCGGGTCATCTCAGCCCGCGATATGAACCAGAAAGAGGCAAGAAAATAT
>JACSRF010000271.1 GCA_014879875.1 Anaerolinea sp. | reverse complement strand
GTCGTCGGCAGCGTCAGATGTGTATAAGAGACAGATCACCACCCCCCTCACCCCACGCCCCTGGGGCAACGTCATCAGCAACGGCGACTACAGCCTGATGATTTCACAGAACGGCTCCGGCTATAGCTGGCGCGGCAATGCCGGGCAAAACCGCATCACCCGCTCTTTTCAAGACCTGGTAAAAGACAACTGGGGCAAGTATTTCTACATCCGCGACCTGCAGCGGGGCATTTATTGGTCAGCTACCTACAAGCCGGTGATGCGCCCTTATCAAGCATTTTCCGTGCGGCATGGCCTGGGCTACTCCATCTTTAGCCAGCAAATTGAGGAGATTGCCAGCGAGCTAACCATTTTTGTGACGGCCGTAGACCCCGTAGAAGTGGCGCAGCTGACATTGAGCAATCACAGCGCGGAAACACGGGAGCTAGATGTCACTTCTTATGCGGAGTGGCTGCTGGGTTTTGCCCCGGATGAACACCGCGAATTCCACAAGCTGTTTATTGAGACGTGGGCGGACGCACCCAACCGCGCGGTTTATGCGCGCAAATGTTTGTGGGGTTTTGCCGATGCGCAGGGGCGGCATAACAACGTGGATTGGCCGTTCACGGCGTTTATGGCGGTGAGCGAACCGCTGAAGTCGTTTGACGGCGATAAGGAGACGTTTATTGGCCTCTACCGCAACGACGACAACCCACAGGCGATGCACGAAGCGCGGCTGGCGGGGCGCAACGGCCGTTTCACCGATGCCATTGCCGCGTTACAAGTTGCCGTGACGCTGGCCCCAGGGGAGAGCAAAACCATTGTCTTTACCCTGGGCGTGGCCGAAGATGGGCGCGAAGATGCGGCGGCGCTGCACGGCCGTTACACATCTGCCGCGCAAAGCGCCCAGGCGTTCCAGGAGGTGCAGGCGTTCTGGTCGCGCTTTGTAGATGGGGAACGGGTCGAAACCCCCGACGAGGCACTCAACTTCATGACCAACGACTGGCTCAAGTACCAGGCCATCTCCTGCCGCCTGTGGGGCAAATCCGCCTTCTACCAGGTTTCCGCCGGCTACGGCTTCCGTGACCAGTTGCAAGACAGCCAGATTTTTCTGGTGAGCGAACCGGAATACACCAGAAAGCAGCTGCTCCTGCACGCCGCGCAGCAGTTCAGCGAAGGGGACGTGCTGCATTGGTGGTTCTCCATTCGCGGGGGCGGCCCGCGCACCAACTGCTCCGATGATTTGCTGTGGCTGCCCTTCATTTTGGACGCCTATTTGCAAGAGACGGCCGATTTTGCCATTTTGGATGAGCCGATCCCTTACCTGAACGGCGCGGCGGAACCATTATATGACCATTGCAAACGGGCGATTGGGCGCGCCTTCGGCCGCTTTTCCCCCAGGGGCGTGCCTCTGATGGGCGACCATGATTGGAACGATGGCCTGAGCGCCGTTGGCACGCTGCTGCAAGGGGAGAGCTTTTGGGTGGCGGAGTTTTTGTACCTGATTTTGGGCAGCTTTGCGCCGCTGGCGCGGCAGCGTGGCGACGCGCGCTTTGCGCAAAAGTGTGAGGATGTGCGCCAGAGCCTACGCCAGGCGCTCAACCGGTACGGCTGGGATGGTGGTTGGTATTTGCAGGCGACCACAGACGATGGCCTGCCGCTCGGCTCGCATGAAAATGAGGAAGGCAAGGTATTCCTGATGCCCAACATTTGGGCGGTGATCAGCGGCGCGGCGGATGAGGAGCGGGGTAGGCTGGCGATGACGGCCGTTACCCAATACCTGCTCAGAGATCACGGTACGCTGCTGAATTACCCCGCCTTCACCAAACCCCGTCCCGACATTGGCTATGTCACGCGCTACGCGCCGGGGCTGCGTGAAAATGGCGGCGTCTATACCCATGCCGCCACCTGGTCGGTGTGGGCCTACGCGCTGCTGGGCGATCCAGAACTGGCCTACGAGGCGTACCGCCGCATCTGCCCGCCCAATCGCAGCGCCGATATAGAAACGTACAAGGCAGAACCTTACGTCACGCCGGGCAACATAGATGGCCCCCTCTCCCCTTACTATGGACGCGGCGGCTGGACGTGGTACACCGGCTCCGCCCAATGGCTGCACCGCATGGCGACGCATTGGCTGTTGGGCATCAGGCCACAAGTAGACGGCTTATGGATTGACCCCATGATTCCCGCTGAATGGCCGGGCTACAAGGTCAGGCGCAAGTTCCGCCACGCCTGGTATCACATTGAGGTACAAAATCCGCAGCACGTGAGCCGGGGCGTGCGATCGGTGACGGTGGATGGGCAGCCATTTGCAGGGCAGTTAATCCCTCCCTTTGCCGATGGCGCGACGCACCACGTCACCGTCATTCTGGGTTAGAAAGGAGGCGTTTATGGTTGGTAGGTGATGACACAAAACCAATCAGGTTACACGGAAGTTACACGGAAGTTACACAGAGTTACACGGAGAAGACACAGAGACACACGGAGGGGAAGAGTGTGTAGGGCAATTTGACAAATTACCCTACATAGCGACTTCTTCTCTCCGTGAAACTATCTGTGATTCCTTTGTGAATCTCCGTATTACCAAATGAAATGATACCTGGATAGTTGCAGTTTTTTATACAGTAGTGACAAAAGACGAGGAGATAAGACATGAAAAGTTATAAAGTGTGGGTTTATTTGCTGATTACGGCCGTTTTGCTGGCGGCCCTCATTGGGTGTGGTGGGCAAACGACCGAAACGACCGGAAACGCCGCCCCGACTGACAGTATCGCAATAGATGCGCCGGTGGTTGAAGAACCGGCGGTCGAAGAACCGGCGACCGAAGAGAGCGCCCCTGCTGCGCCTAAGCAGCCGGTGACGCTGCGCTACGCCAACTGGAACCTGGGCACGGAAGAAGAAAACAACATTCAGCGGCAAATGGTGCAGGCGTACACAGAAGCCAATCCCCATGTGACCGTTGAATTTGTAGACATGTCCGCCGAAGGGGGCTGGGATGCGGTGCTGACCTCCTATGCCGCCAAAGGGGATCTGCCCGATGTCTTCATGGCGAACAACGTGCCGCTGTATGTGGCGAATGACTGGCTGGCCGACCTGACCCCCCTGACGCAAAACGACCCAGATTGGGCCGACGTGCCGCAGGCGTTGAAGGACGGCTTTACCTACTCCGGCAAGGTGATGGGCTTGCCCGCAGCGCAGTTTGTCATGGGTTACTTTGTGAACAAAGACCTGTACGAAGCGGCCAACCTGGATGCGCCGGAGTATGGCTTTTCGGTGGATGAGTTCAGAACGGCCGTTACCTCCCTCAACAACATCCCCAGAGGCATCCTGGGACTGGACGAAATGGAATTTGTGATGGGCTGGTATGCCAATGCCCAAGACAGCAACCTGAAATGGTTCAGCTTTGACGGCAGCCGCATGAACTACAACTCCGCCGCCTTCAAAGCAGCCATCGCCGCCGCCGGCGAATTCCGCCAATACACCTGGCAGGGCCTTACGGAAGAACAGATCGTCAACTTCAAATCTACCGGCCCCTGGGAACTGTTCCTGAACCAGGAAGTCGGGCTGCGTTGGGACGCTTCCTGGGCTGTGCCCGGTTACGTAGAAAATGCCGCCTTTGAGTGGGATTTTGTGGGCATTCCCGGTGGCAACCAGGCATTGGTAGCCGACGTGATTGTGGTCTCCAAGACGACGGTGAACCTGGACGAAGCGTATCAGTTCGCCCGGTGGATGACCTTCTCCGGCGAGGCGTATGCCAAAGAAGCGGAACTGGCGCGCGCCATGGACTCTGCCCCGAAGATGCCGGTGGCTATCAATGAGGCTTCGCTGGCGCTGTACAAGGAGTTTGTAGACAAGCCGGGCATTTTGACGGCGTTGGAAAACCTGGACAACAGCATGATTGAGTCGCTGGCGAAGATTATTCCGGGCTACATCAATGCGCGTTGGGAAGGCAAGCCGGGCATTGACGTTGGCGAAGACCTGGACGTGAATATGTGGTTTATGTTCAACTTTGCCAACGACGGCCGTTACAAGTACGAAGATTACTCCGCGCAGCTAGAGACATTCGCCAACCAGATTTTGGCGGATGCGGCGGCAGAGTTGAACCAGTGATCGGTGAACGGTGAGCAGTAAGTGGTAATCGGTGAACAGTAAGCGGTGAACGGTAGATGACTTGCAGAGTTGGTTCTTACCGATAACCGATTACCGATTACCGATTACCGATCAAGGTGTGGCATGGCGCATTTCCCTAAGCTGAACCTGATGTTGGCGCTGCTGCTGTTGACGGCGTTGTTGCCGCCAACGGCCGTTACTGCCGCGCGCCCCATTGCCCTGCCAGCCACACCCCTGCCCCCCGTCAACCCGCTGGCGCAGCCCCTCGAAATTCGCGCCGACGCCCTGGGGCTGCCCCTGAGCGACCACGCAGCGGCACGGCCGTATGCCAAACCGGCCGTGCTGCTGCCACAGGGCAGCGCCATCCACTTTGAGGCCACCATTGACCAAGCCGGCCATTACACCATCGCCTTTGATATGACCGCCCTGGACACCTTCATCAGCGCGCCAGAGGGGCAGCTTTGGCTGGACGGCGCGCTCGCCGCCGCCGACACGCAGCGCATCCTCTTCCCCGTGTTTTACCAGAACCGCGAAACGCAGTTTCCCCTGGATCGTTACGGCAATGAGGCGCTCATCCGCCAGGAACAATCGCTGCTTTGGCGCAAAACGGCCGTGCGCGACGCCAACTTCAGCCAGCCCTACCCCCTCACCTTTTACCTGAGCGCCGGTGAACACCGCTTTGAGTTCCGCCAGACGCAAGAATCTATGCTGTTGGGCAGCATCTACCTGGAACCGTTTGCCCCTTACCCCACCTACAGCGCGTACCGTCAGGCGCATCAGGGCACGCCCGATGCCGTCGGCGTGCTGCTGGTGCTGGAGGCGGAATATCCCACCTACAAAAACGATACCGCCATTCGCCCCATCAACAGCCGCAACCTGGAAGTGACACCCTACGATACGCACCGGCTGCTGCTGAATACGTTGGGCGGTGAAAGCTGGGAACGCAGCGGCAGCGCCGTCTATTATGCGTTTACTGTGCCCGCCGATGGGCTGTATACCATTACGCTGCGCGCTTTGCAAAACGGCCGTAGCAACTTCACCGTTTTTCGCCGCCTTACCATTAATAATGAAGTCCCCTTCGCGGAGCTAAATGCCGTGCCCTTTGCCTATGCCACGTCCTGGCAAGATGTGACCCTGGGCGGTGGGACGCCGTACAAGATTTTTTTGCGCCAGGGAGTCAATGTGCTGGGCCTGGAGGCCACGAGCGCGCCTTATGAAACGGCCGTGCGCAAAATCCAAAAAGTCCTGCTCGACATCAACACCCTGGCGCTGGAGGTGAAGCGGCTCACCGGCAACCAGGTGGACCCCTACAAAGAGTGGGTCATCTCGGAGTACATCCCCGACATTCAGGAGCGCCTGCTGGCGATTGCTGACGATTTGCGCACAGACCTGGATGTACTGGTGGCGATTAATGGCAGCGGCCGTTCGCCCGAAATCCTCGCCTACCAGATGGCGATAGACAACATCCTCTCCCTGGCCGCCGAACCCGACAAGCTGCCCATACGCCTCAAACGCTTCTCCGAAGGCTCCGGCTCCGCCGCGCAGTTACTCGGCGACCTGCTCCCCTCCCTGCAAAGCCAGCCGCTCACCCTGGACAAGCTCTTCATCCACGCCGCCGATACGCCGCCCCCACCGCCCAAAGTCTCCTTCCTCACTTCCTTATTAGAGGCGCTCAAACGCTTTTTCTACTCATTCCGCCCCAACCCATACCAATCCACCACCGCCCAGGCAGGCGAGCTGAGCGTTTGGGTCAACCGCCCGCGCCAATACGTAGACCTGATGCAGCGGCTGGCCGACGAACGCTTCACCCCCGCAAGCGGCGTCAGCGTCAAATTCTCCATCATGCCCGATGAGTCCAAGCTCATCTTAGCCAATGCCGCCGGCATTCAGCCCGACGTCGCCCTGGGCGTCAGCACCAACATCCCGTATGAACTCGCCATCCGCAACGCCCTGTACGATTTGCGCACCTTCCCCGACTTCGACAGCGCCATCCACATCTACTCCCCCGGCGCGCTGCTCAGCTACATCATCAACGACTCCGTGTATGCCATCCCCGAAACGCAAGATTTCTGGGTCACGTTCTACCGCCAGGACATCATGAACTCATTGAGCATCCCCATTCCGCAGACGTGGCGCGAGGTCATCGAAATTTTGCCGGAGTTACAGCGGTATGGCATGAACTACAACACCCCGCTTTCCAGCGGCAGCGGCGTCAAGGGGTATCTGCTCACCGCGCCTTATCTGTTCAATCACGGCGCAGAGCTGTACAGCGCCGATGGGTTTGCCACCGGTCTGGGCAGCGATGAGGCCATCACGGCCATCAAATTCATGACCGAAAGCTTCACCATTTATGGTATGCCCCTGACCACCTCCAGCTTTTACGACAGCTTCCGCTATGGCAGCCTGCCCATTGGCGTTTCCAACTTCGAGACCTATCTGAAACTGTTAACGGCCGCTCCCGAACTCAACGGTCTGTGGGAGATAGACCTGTACCCGGCCACCGTGCTGCCCGATGGGGCGCAATACCGCTACGCCACCGGCTCGGCGCAGGCCGGGCTGATGTTTGCCAGCACCGACCAGCCCGACGAAGGGTGGGAATTCATGAAGTGGTGGATGTCCACGGCAACGCAGGTAGATTTTCAGCAGCAGCTTATCCTGGGCTATGGCCTGGAATATCTGTGGAACTCGGCCAACGTGGAGGCTTTCGCCTATTCGCCCATTCCCCAGGCGCACAAAGAGGTGATTTTGGCGCAGTGGGAATGGCTGCAAGAGCCGGTGAAGTTGCCCGGCAGCTACATGCAAGAGCGGGAGCTGAGCAACGCCTGGAACCGCATCGTGTTCGATGGCGTCAACCCGCGCATTGCCATTGATACGGCCGTCATCACCATCAATCGCGAGATCACGCGCAAAATGGAAGAGTTTGGCTATTTGCAAGATGGCGTCGTCATCAAAGCGTTCAACGCGCCCACCATAGACACGGTGAAAGCGTGGATGGAGGAGGCGCATGAAGGCGATTAACGTGCCGCCGCGCCCATCTCCTCTCCGGCGCTGGCTGGACAAAGAGGGCAGCGCCTATGCGTTCCTCTCAATGTACGCGCTGATGTTCTTTGTCTTCATCGTCGTGCCGGTGGTCGTGGCGATTTTGCTCTCCTTCACCTTTTTCGACACCATCCAGCGCCCGACGTTTAACGGGCTGCGCAATTACATTGTGCTGCTGACACAGGATGATGTGTTTATGCGCTACGTGCTGCCCAACACCATTAAGTTTGCCGTCCTGGTGGGGCCGGGCGGTTATGTGTTGGCGTTTCTGCTGGCGTGGACGCTGGCGCAATTACCAAAGGGGCCGCGCACGGTGCTGGCGCTGATTTTGTACTCCCCCTCGATGACGACCGGGGTGGCGATGGCTGCCGTGTGGAAGACGCTGTTTAGCGGCGACCAGAACGGCTATCTGAACAGCTTTTTGCTGGGGTTAAACCTGATTCAAGAGCCGATTCAATGGCTGCAATCGCCGCACTATTTGATGACGATCATGATCGTGGTGACGTTGTGGAGCAGCATGGGGGTAGGCTTTTTGGCGATGCTGGCGGGCATTCTGGAAGTTAACCCAGAATTGTATGAGGTGGGCAGTCTGGATGGCATTAGCAATCGCTTTCAGGAGATTGTGCATATCACCATTCCTTCAATGAAACCGCAGATGTTGTTTGGCGCGGTGATTTCGATTGTGGCGACGTTTCAGGCGGGGGCGATTGGCGTCACGCTCTCTGGCGGCAACCCGACGCCGCAGTATGCGGGGCAGTTGATTGTCAACCACATTGAGGATTATGGCTTTTTGCGGTATGAGATGGGCTACGCAGCGGCCGTTTCGGTGACGCTGCTGTTGATGGTTCTTTTCTTTGCCCGCCTGGCTAACCGTCTATTTGTGAGCAATGATTGAAAAATTGGGAACACGAAGTGGCACGGAGAGAAGAAGAGTAAAGCATGAGGCGTAAGAGATTTTCCGGCATTCGCAACAGCGGCATCAACCCCAGGGGGTTTCACGTCAGCCAGATTAAGTTTTACGTGGCGTTGTTCCCCCTGATGGTATTCATGCTGCTGCCGATCATTTTCATCTTTTCCCACGCCTTCAAGCCGCCCGACGAACTGTTTGCCTATCCGCCGCGCTTTTTTGTGACCAACCCCACGCTGGCAAACTTCCGCGACTTGTTTAGCCGCATGTCTAACTCCGGCATTCCCGTCAGCCGCTACCTGTTCAACAGCATCCTCATCACGCTCGTCACGGTGGCGACCTCGATTGCGGTTTCGACAACGGCCGCTTACGCCCTCTCGAAAAAACGGTTCAAACTAAAAAATGTGCTGTTTGCCATTAACACAGTGGCGCTGATGTTTGTGCCCATCGCCGTGACCATTCCCCGTTTTTTGATCATCGAGCGGTTACACCTGATTGACTCCTTTTGGGTGCATATTTTGCCCATGCTGGCGCTGCCGGTGGGCCTGTTTTTGTTGAAGCAGTTTATGGATGGCATTCCCAACGAGGTGGTGGAGGCGGCGCAAATTGATGGCGCTTCTGACGTGGCGCTTTACTGGCGCATTATTTTGCCGATGATCAAACCGGCCATTGCTACCATCGCCATCTTGACCTTTCAGGCCACCTGGAACAACGCGGAAACGTCCACGCTGTATGTGAATGACGAAAGCCTGAAGACGTTCGCTTTTTATCTCTCCACCTTGACGACGACGACGGCCGGAGCCAATGCCGTCGCCGGGCAGGGGATGGCCGCCGCCGCCACCCTGATCATGTTTTTACCCAATTTGCTCATCTTCATCTTTTTGCAAAGCCAGGTGATGAGCACCATGTCGCATTCGGGGTTGAAGTGATGAAAAGGGCGCTCTGGTTGGGCACGGCCGTTTTGTTTTTGCTGCTGCGTGCGAATGGCGCACGCGCCGATTCCCCCTACACCACGTGGGCATTGGGGCCGGGGGGATGGCTGTTTATGACGCAGGATGCCTACACGCCCTTTGCCGAGGTAGATTTACCGATTTCTGGGGCGGAGGATCTGTTTATCACGGCCGCCGGCGAGATGTATGTGGCGGACACAGGCAACGGCCGTATCGTCAAACTAGACGCCTTCAATATGGCGGCGACCTATGGCGAGGGGGTGTTGCAGCGCCCCACCGGCCTGTTTGTGGACGGCGAGGGCGTGATGTACGTGGCCGATGCCGGTCACGACGCCATTTTTATTCTGGAGCCGGACGGCCGTGTGCGCACGCAGTTTGGACGGCCGTCTGAACCCCTGTTCGGCCGTAATCGCCAATTTTTGCCGCGCAAAATCGCCGTAGACGCCCGGCAAAATCTCTACATCGTCAGCGAAGGCTCCGTAGATGGCCTGGTACAGATGAACACCAACGGCAACTTCATCGGCTACTTCGGCGCCAATTCCGCCACCATGTCCTTGAAGATGATTTTGCAGCGCCTCTTCCTCACCACAGAGCAGCTCAGCCAGTTCATCAAAAACGAGGCCGCTTCCCCCTCCAACGTCACCATTGACCATCAGGCGTTGGTCTTCACCATTACCGCCGGCACAGACGGCCGTCAGAGCATCCGCCGCTTTACCATCTCCGGCAAAAACATCTTCCCCGATACCATTGGCTCCACCGCCTTCCGCGACATTCACGTCAGCGACGATGGGCTGGTGCTGGCCGTGGCCGCCGATGGCGTGATTTTTGAATATGACCTGAACGGCGCGCTGCTCTTCGTCTTTGGCGCGCAAGACAGCGGCGACCAACGTCTGGGGACCCTGCGCAACGCAACGGCCGTTGCCCGGCATGGCGAATACATCTACGTCCTCGACAAAGACAAAAACGCCATCGTCGTCTACCAGACCACCGCCTTTGCCCAACGGGTTCACGAAGGGGTGCGCCTCTACGTGGAAGGCTTCTACCAGGAAGCCAAACCCTACTTTGAAGAAGTCCTCAACTACAACGGCTCCTTCATCATGGCTTACCAGGCCATCGCCGACGCCTACTACAAAGAAAGAAAGTACGCCAACGCCCTGGAGTATTACCAATACGCCGAAGACCGCGCCGGTTACTCCGAAGCCTTTTGGGAACTGCGCAACCTGGTCTTACAGCAGCGTCTCTCCCAGGCCATTTTGGGGCTGTTCGCCTTCAGCCTGGTCAGCCAGGCCGTCAGGCGCTTAGAGCGCCGCCGCCGCTTGTTTGACCCGCTGCGTCAATGGCTGCACGGGCTGGGCGACATCAAGCTGATAAACGACCTGCGTTTCATGTTCCGCTTCATCAAGCAGCCGGCCGACAGCTTCTATTACATCAAAAGCGGGCTGCGCGGCAGCGGGCTGTGGGGCAGCGGGCTGCGCGGCAGCGGGCTGCGCGGCAGCGGGCTGCGCGGCAGCCTGGGCTTTGCCCTGCTGCTGTACGCCTGGGTGGTGGTGGCGCGGGTGCTGTCATTGTACGTCACCGCCTTCCCCTTTAGCCCTTACGCCAACCCTGCCGACATCCGCGTGGAAAATGAAGTGGTCTACGTTGTGCTGCTGATCTTCCTCTGGAATGCCGCCAACTACCTCGTTTCGACCATCAGCGATGGCGAAGGGCGCGTGCGCGATGTGGTCATCGGCACGGCGTACAGCCTCTTTCCCTATGCGCTGTTTGCCCTGCCCATCGCCCTGCTGACCAATGTGCTGACGCTGAACGAGATTTTCCTCTATACCTTTGCGCTCAATTTGATGTGGGCCTGGATGGGCATCATGTTGTTCATCATGGTGCAGGAAATCCACAACTACTCCTTCGCGGAGACGGTGCGCAATGTGCTACTGACGCTCTTCACCATGGCGCTGTTTGTGCTGACCGGCTACATCTTGTCGGTGTTGTTCACGCAGTTGTTTGACTTTATTGCCGCAGTGACACAGGAGTTAAGGTTACGTGGCTAAGAGAGCGTGCATCTGGCTGGGGATAACGCTGCTGGCGCTGCTGGTGGGCGTGGTAGGGGCAACAGATGTTGCGTCAGAAACGGCCGTCGTCCCCCAAACGCCTCTCGCCTCCACCCAATCCATCCCCACAGGCTACGCCCTGATGGGCGAGAACGAACAATTTCAGCTTTACGCCAACGCCGAGACGCTGGCCTTCCACGTCGTAGACCGGCGCAGCGGCTACGTCTGGCGCTCGAACCTGGATGAGGTCAGCGAAGAAGACCGGCTCAACCGCACCTGGACGGCGTTCGCCCGCAGCGGCATCAGCATTGATTACCTGGACCGGACGGCCACCAGCCGGCGCGCTTCTGTGACCAACGCGGAGCGGGAGATTGCCTTCACGCCCCTGGCGCAAGGGTTTACGGCCGAAGTGACGTTTGTGGAGCCGGGCATCACGCTGCTGCTGCGCGTGACGCTGGAGGCGCATGGGGCGCGGGTGGAAATCCCCTTTGCCGGTATTCGCCAGGAGAAGCCGGAGTTCCGCCTGGGGCTGCTGTACGTGTACCCGTTTTTCGGCGCAACCAAGGCGGACACGGTTCCGGGCTATATGTTTATCCCCGATGGGTCTGGCAGCTTGATCGAATTTGCCGCCAGCACGAAAGCGAAGAATATGTTTTACGGCCGTTACTACGGCGCCGACCTGGGCATGATCACCGCACTGCCCTATGACCCCTCGGTGAAACGGCCGTATCCCATTTCCATCCCCGTCATCGGCATGGCGCATCAGGAACAGCACGCCTACATCGCCATTGTGGGCAAAGGGGCGTCCTACGGCGAAGTGCAGGCGCACCCGGCGGGCATCATCACCCAGTTCAACTTTTTGCACAACGCCTTCATCTACAACCAGAGCTACTTCCAGGCCACCAACCGCGCCGGCGCGGGCGTGACCACCCTGCAATCCGCCACCAATGCCTTTGATGTCGTCATGCACTACCGCTTCCTGACCGGCGCAGCGGCCAATTACGTGGGCATGGCGCAGGAGTACCAGCGTTACCTGGTGGAGCAGGGGGCGCTGCAACCGCTGCAAGATGGCGATGGGTCCATCGGTGATGGGGCCATCGGTGATGGGGCCATCGGTGATGGGGCCATCGGCGATGGGGCCATCGGTGATGGGGCCATCGGCATTCGCCTGGAATTTTTGGGCAGCGAGAAGGAGAAAATGCTGCTCTGGCATCGCGCCATTCCCATGACGACGGTGGCGCAGATGGAGGAGATTTTGGCGCAGTTGGCGCTGCCCAGCCCGGAGGTCGTTTACTATGGCTGGCAGCCGTTGGGGGCGGCGACGATGCCGCCGCGCGCGCTGCGCCTGGAGCGGCGGCTGGGCACGGTGCGCGAACTGGCGCAGATGGTGGAACGGGTGCAGGCGCTCCCCGGCGGCCACTTCTCCCTTTACCTGGACCCGCAGGCGGCGCTGCTTGACGAGCGCGGCTACTCCACGCGCCGTGACCTGGCGCTGTCCATCACCAACTTCAATCTAATAGGCTACAACCGCAACAAGGTAAACCATTATCTGAACCTGGAGGCGCTGCGCGGGCGTTACAACAGCCTGAACGACAGCCTGTCTGACCAGTTGGCGGCGGGTTGGGCGCTGGACGGCATTGGCGCGACGCTGTACAGTGACTTTAAGCGCGGCCACGCCCTGAACCGCGAAGAGGCGATTGCCCAATACCAGGCGCTGTTGGGGGCAGACGGCCGTCAACACGCCTTCTACCTGCCCAATGATTACCTGTTTGGCCTGATGCGCGCCTATTATGACATCCCCTTGGGCGACAACGGCTACCTGTATACCACCGAGGCCGTGCCCTTTTTGCCCATTGTGCTCGCCGGGTATGTGCCCTATTACGGCCGTGCGCTCAACTTCTCCGCCAACCTGCGCGCCGACCTGCTGCGGCACGTGGATTATGGCGCTTACCCGGCCTACTTCCTCAGCCAGGAAGCGACCGCCAAAATCCTCAACACCAGCTCTAGCTGGATCTACACTTCCTCCTTTGCCCAATGGGGCGCGGAGGTGACGGAGACCTATCAATGGCTCAACAACCTGCTGGGGCCGGTGGAGGGGGCGCGCATGGTGGCGCGGCAGCGGTTAGCCCCAGGGGTAATGGCGACGAGTTATAGCAACGGCCGTCAAATCATCGTCAACTTCAACGAAACCCCATTCGCCGCCAATGGGCTGTTCATCAACGCCCAGGACGCCATGGTGCGGGAGGCGCAGCCATGAGCCAACGCAGCCCCTTCCGCAGCCGCGAAATAAAGCACCGCACCAGAGAAGCGCTCTCCGGCTATCTTTTCGTCCTCATTTGGGTCATCGGTTTTGCCCTCTTCACCCTGCTGCCGCTCATCCAAACCTTCCTCTACAGCCTCAACCAGGTCACCGTCTCCGCCACCGGCATCAATTTGCAATATATCCGCTGGCAAAACTACACCAGGGCGCTCTTTACCGACCCCACCTTCGTGCAGCTGCTCATCGAATACGCCATCGAGACGCTCATCTCGGTGCCCATCATCCTGATCTTCTCGCTCATCATCGCCCTCTTCCTCAATCTCAAATTCAAGTTCAAAGGGGTGTTTCGCACCATCTTCTTTTTGCCCGTCGTCATCACCAGCGGGCCGGTCATTCAAGAACTGGTGGCGCAGGGGGCTACCTCTGTGCCGGGGTTGACTCTTTCGCCCGCCTTCAGCAACTTCCTGGCCGACCTGCCCGTTTCCGTACGCAACCCCATCGAATACCTGATGACCTCCTTCATCCTGATTCTCTGGTTTTCCGGCGTGCAAATCCTCATTTACCTTTCCAGCCTGCAAAAAATTGACCAGAGCATCTACGAAGCGGCGGCCATTGATGGCGCGTCTGCCTGGGAATCCTTCTGGAAGATCACACTGCCCTCGCTTTCGACCACGACCGTTATTGTGGCCGTTTACACCGTCATCACCCTCTCGCACTTTTCAGAGAACAAGGTGATCAAATACATCTACCGGCAGACGTATGCCGTTGGCAGTGGCATTGGCTATGCCAGCGCCATGTCGTTTTTGTACTTTTTTGTGCTCATTGCGCTGCTGGCGCTGGTTTACCTGCTGCTCAACTATCGCGCCAGGCAGCAAACGAAGTGAAAGATGATCCAGATTAACCGGGCGCAGCAAGAGAAATGGCGGGCTTTTTTTCTGGGCAATCGTACCAGCTACGGGCTGCTGTTTAATGCGCTGCTCTATCTGCTGCTGATTGCCATTGGCTTTGTTTACCTGTACCCGCTGCTGTTTATGTTTGTCACCAGCCTGAAAAGCCCGGAAGACCTGCTGAACCCAATGGTGCAGTGGGTTCCGACCCAGGTGTATCTGGGCAACTACGTCAAGGCGTACCGCGTGCTGAATTATCCCACCACGCTGTGGACTTCGGTGATGATTAGTGTGGTTCCATCGCTGCTGCAAACGGCCGTATGCGCGCTCGTGGGGTATGGCCTGGCGCGTTACCGCTTTTGGGGCAAAAACCTCATCTTCGCCCTCATTCTCGCCACCTTCATCATCCCGGCGCAAAACACCGTCATCCCGCAAATGCTCACCTACCGCGACCTGGGGCTGCTCGGCCACATCAACGCCCTCCTCTTGCCCGCGCTCATGGGCCAGGGGTACAAAAGCGCCATCTTCATCCTCATCTTCTACCAGACCTTCCTCTCTTTGCCCAAGGCGCTGGAAGAAGCCGCCCGCCTGGATGGCGCTTCTGACCTGATGATTTTCCTGCGCATCGCCCTGCCTTCGGCCATGCCGGCCTTCATCATCTCCGTCATCTTCTCCACCGTCTGGTACTGGAACGAAACCTTCCTCACCGTGATCTTCCTGGAAGGGGGGATGCAATCGCTGCCGATGCAGTTAGCCAAATTTGTGCAGGCGTATGAGAACCTCTATCCCCCTGGCGTGGTGAACATTTTCGACCGCCTCAATGAGGCGGTCAAACTGAGCGGCACGTTTCTGAACATTTTGCCGCTGCTGCTGCTGTACTTTGTGCTGCAAAAATGGTTTGTCGAATCTATTGAAAGGAGTGGCATTGCCGGTGAATAAGCGACTTATCTGCCTACTGCTGTGGTCCCTGGTGGGGTGTGCGGCGCCGGCCGCGGCGCCTGTTGGGGAAGCAACGGCCGTTACTCCAACAACGGCCGTTGCGGACAATACAACCATTTACCGCTTACCGACTACCGATTACCGCTTACCGCTTACTATATCCCCCACCCCCACTCCCGCACCCATCGCCGACATCATCGCCCACGAAATGGAACGCTCCTTCGCCTTCTTCTGGGAACAGGCCAACACCGACCCCCACAGCCCCGGCTTCGGCCTCATCCGCGACCGCTACCCCGGCTCCCCCGGCATCGCCAGCATCGCCGCCGTCGGCTTCGGCCTCACCGCCTACCCCATCGGCGTGGAAAAAGGATACATCACCTACCAGCAAGGATACGACCGCGCCAACGGCACCCTCGACACCTTGCGCCACCTGGAGCGCAGCGAAGGCTTCTACTACCACTTTCTGGACATGCAAACCGGCAAACGCGCCTGGCAAAGCGAAGTTTCCAGCATAGACAGCGCCATCCTCCTCATGGGCGTCCTCACCGTCGGCGAATACTTCGGCGGCGCGGTACAGGCCAAAGCCCAAGAACTTTACGCCGGCGTCAACTGGCCCTGGTTCCTGGACCCCACGCGCAACATGTTCCACATGGCCTACAGACCCGGCGCAGGTTTCTCCGGCCATTGGGACTTCTACGCCGAACAGATCATGCTCTACGTGCTGGCCGCCGGGTCAGACGCCTACCCCACCGACGATACCCCCTACTACACCTTCACCCGCCACCATGCCCGCTTTGGCGCAGGCGACCCTTTCATCCACTCCTGGTTCGGCTCCATCTTCACCTACCAGTTCAGCCACGCCTGGATAGATTTCCGCGACTACACCGACCGGCAAGGCGTCAACTGGTTCCAAAACTCCGTCACCGCCTCCCTGGCGCACGTCAACTTTGCCACCGTCATGGAACCCAAATACGCCACAATCGGCGCCAACGCCTGGGGGCTGACCGCCAGCGATGGGCCAGACGGCTACAACGGCCTCTACGGCGCGCCCCCCTCCGGCTTTGACAATCGCGCCCATGTCGTAGATGACACCGTGCCCCCCGCCGGGGCCATTGGCTCCATCATCTTCCTGCCGGAGCAGGCCAGGCAGGCCATGCAGCATTACGACACCTTCCCCCGGCTAAAAGGGCCGTATGGCTTTGTGAACGCCTACAACCTCAGCCGCGACTGGTTCGCCCGCGACGTGATCGGCATAGACAAAGGGATCATCCTCTTGATGTTGGCGAACGACGAGAGCGGGCTGGTTCACCAGCTTGTCATGCAAAACCAGCACATCTTAAACGGCCTGGAACGCCTATCCCTGAGGAAAGAGTAAGATGACCACCATTAAAGATATTGCCCGGCTTGCCGGCGTCAGCGTGACGGCCGTCTCTTATGCCCTGAACGACACGGGGACCATTAGCGAGGAGACGCGCAAACGGGTGCTGCAAGCGGCCAAAGATCTGAACTACCATCCCAATGCCTTTGCGCGCCACCTGAAGAAGCGTAAAACGCATACCATTGGCGTGTTTATCACCCGTTTTGGCGGCTCTTTTTATGAAGAGATTCTGGAGGGCATTCACGACGCCGTGCTGCAAACAGACTATGAGTTGATGGTCTGCCCGGAAAGCCGCACCATCCCCAGGCTGCTGACGCAGCGGCAGGTGGATGGGGCCATTGTCTTTGACTCCAAGACGCAAAGCGACATGCTGCTGAAGCTGGCCTCGAAACGTTTCCCGATTGTGGTGCTAGACCGCTATCTGGAGGCGGACTATTTGCTGCCGCTGCTGCTGGACAATCAACGGGGCACGCAGGAGGCGTTTGCCCATTTGTATGGGCAAGGGGCGCGGCGCATGGGTTTTGTCTCTGGCGCGGCCGATTCGCTTGACAATCATGAACGGATGCGCGCCTTTCTGCAAGAGGCGACGCAGCATGACGTTCCGATGCAGCATTACCGGGGGAATTTTACCGAACGTTCTGGCTACGAGGCTGCCAGGGAGATGCTGACCGGCGGCGACCTACCAGAAGCGGTTTTTTGCGCCAATGACCAGATGGCGATTGGCCTGATTAAGGGGCTGAAGGAGGCGCAGGTACGCGTACCGCAGGATGTCGGCGTGGTGGGCTTTGACGATATTCAGATTGCGCGGTACATGCAGCCCACGCTCTCAACCATTGGCACGTCGCGCACCGGTTGGGGGGCAACGGCCGCTGCGGAGCTGATCAATTACCTGGAAGACGACACGCCCTTTCCCGCCCCCTATCGCCTGCCCGTGCAGCTGATCCCGCGTGAATCATCTATATTAGACAGTAATTTTTCACCCCCAACCCCCTGAGCGTTCGACTGAGCTCACGCCGAAGTCCTGTCACAAGGGGCGTCGGTTTCGACAGGCTCAACCGTCAAGGGTAAATGATTATCATTCCGACTCAGCAGGAGGCGCAACATGGCTGATTTTTCGGTAAAAGATGGACAATTTTGGCTCAACGGCCGTCCTCAACTCATCCAGGCCGGCGAATTTCACTACTTCCGCACCCCCAGGGAGGCATGGCCGCACCGCCTGGGTCTGCTGCAACAGGCCGGCTTCAACGCCGTCGCCGCCTACATCCCCTGGTTGTGGCACCAGCCAGAAGCGGACATGGTTGATTTAGACGGCCGTACCCACCCCCTGCGCGATCTGGCCGGTTTCCTCGACCTGGCCGCCGCGATGGGGCTGCTGATCATCGCCCGTCCCGGCCCCTACATCATGGCCGAAACCATCAATGAAGGCATCCCCCCCTGGCTCTTTGCCCGCTACCCGCAAGTCGCCATGATCAGCCAGGCGCAGCAGGCGCAAAACATCGCCAGCTACCTGCACCCCGACTTTCTCGCCGGCGTGCGTCACTGGTACCGCGCCGTTTTCACCATCCTCGCGCCGCGGCAGATCGGCCGCCAGGGGAACATCATCCTCATCCAGCTAGACAATGAGATGGGCATGCCCCACTGGGTGCGCAGCGTCTTCGACACCAACCCCGATACCCTGGCCCGCTTTGCCGACGACTTGCGCGCCGCCTATGGCGCACGGCTGGCGACGCGCTACCCCACCAACGACCTGCCCGCCTTCCTGCACGCCGGCCTGACGCAGCCCGCCGAACCCTACGCCGCCGCCATCGTCGCCGACTACCGCCGCTTCTACCGCCGCTACCTGCGCCAATACGCCACCTTCCTCTGGGACGAAGCCAGGGCCAACGGCATGGAGACGCCCCCTATCGTCAACATTCACGGCTTTGCCAACGGCGGCAAAACCTTCCCCATCGGCCTATCGCAGTTGGTGGAGGTGATGGAGCTGCCGGGGATGGTCAGCGCCACCGACGTCTACCCGCTGACGCTGGGCGAAGGCAACTTTCACCAACTGCTGCTGCTCAACGAAATGACGAAAGCGCTGCAAAACCAGGCGCAGCCCCTTTTCTCCGTCGAGTTCCAGGCGGGGGGCAATCAGGATTTTGGCGCGGGGCAGAGTTCGTTTTATGATTTACACGGCCGTCTATCCATCTCCCAGGGTATGCGCGCCATCAACCATTACCTCTTCTGCGATGGCGAGAACGACCCCCTGCTCAGCCCCGTCAGGCGGCACGATTGGGGGCATCCGGTGCGCAAGGATGGCACGGTGCGGCGGCATTACCCCCGCTATGCCCAATTGTCCGCTGCCCTGCGCGCTTACGGCGACGCCCTCACCCTGGCGCAGCCGCGCAGCGTCACCACCATCGGCTTTTTGCTGGACTATTTCATGACGGAGGTGAACAACGCCTTCACCCAACCCGCTGCCAACATCCTCACCCACCAGCGCGAGGTGATTTTGTTCGACCTGATTGGCCGCGCTCTGGCGCTGACGCACCGCCCATTCCAGGCACTGGAACTGAGCCGCGTCCCGCTCGACCCGGCGCAGACGCCGCTTTGCTGGGTGATGATGGAACAGCAATGTCCCGCTGCCGTGCAGCAAAAGCTGGTCAATTACCTGCAACAAGGGGGCAATCTGATTTTGATCGGCCGTCTGTGCGTGGAGACATTCGACCACACCCCCTGCACGCTGCTGCAAGAGGCCATCGGCATCGGCCAGATAGAGAGCGACCCGCCCTTTACCGCCAATACCATGCGCGCCTTTGCTTACCAGGATGTGCCCGTCTCGTTTTTGCAGCGGTACAGCGCGGCGGACGGCCGTCACTTTGCCGAGGTATTTGCCAGCGACGCCGACGGCCGTGCGGTGGGCATCATCCAGCGCGTCGGCCAGGGGCGGGCGCTGCTGTTGGGCGCGGCGCTGGCCGCCAACACGCTGGAGGATTTGGACATTGTGCAGCAAATGGCGTTGCAGATGGGCTGCCCACCCCTGTTTACGCTGAGTGACTGGTTAGACGCGCGCATCAGTGAGGGGGACAACGGCCGTTTCCTCTTCCTCAACAACTACCAGGACGACCCCATCAGCGCCACCATCGCCTGCCAGGGTGAAGCCCTGTGTGGCGGCTACCCCATCCACGTGCCCGCGCGCCAGGGCCTCATCTTGCCCCTCGCCTGGCAAGTCCACCCAGAAGTGACCCTGCACTACGCCACCGGCGAACTCCGCGCCGTCGTCGCTGACGCCGATGGCGCGCTGACACTGCACATGGCGCAGGCTGAGTTTGTGGCCGAATTGACCCTGCCTGCGGGTTGGCGAGTGGCAGGGGGGCGGGTGGAAGTTGTGCGGCAAACGGCCGTTAGCCAGCAGATACGCCTGCACAGCCAGGGGCAAAACGCCATCGTCCTGCGCCGCCACCACAAATGAAAACCGCAGCGCAAGATTCCACATCTTTTTCCAGACGCTGCTGGAAAAAGAAAGGAAGAAGCCAGAAGGCAGAAGGCAGAAAAGGAACAACGAATATTCTTCCTTCTTCCTTCTTCCTTAAACATCGACAATTTTTTGCCGATAGAGGCGCTAACAGCGCCTACATTTCAGGAGATATTGATGCACCTAAAACACAAACGAATCACTCTTTTACTCGTCCTTTTCTGCGCCGGGCTGTTGGCTTTCTATTTCTGGCCGGTTCCCAATATGCCGTTCGACCGGCTGTACGAGAAGGTTGACCCTGCCGTCGGGCAATCCCTGCAATCTTTTCGCAGCGCACACCCACTGCGGCAGCTTCAGGTGGATGGGGTGACGTGGGAATACATTGCCACCGCCGAGGGGCAAGAGACGATTGTTTTCTTGCACGGGATGACGGGCGCTTACGACATCTGGTGGCAGCAAATCAGCGCGCTGGAAGATCAATATCGCCTCATTTCTGTGACCTATCCCCCGGTGCAAAGCCTGGGCGAATTAGACAAAGGATTGCTGGCAATTCTGGAAAAAGAAGGAGTGCAGGAATTCCACGTCGTCGGCACTTCCCTGGGTGGCTACCTGGCCCAATACCTTCTGAGCCAACACCCAGAGCGCATTCGCCGGGCGATCTTGTCGAACACCTTTCCGCCGAATGATCTGCTTGCCGCGCAAAACCGCGTGTCGGGCGCCCTGTTACCCGTATTGCCGGAGTGGTTGACCCTGGCCGTATTCCGCGGGAACTTTAAGCAGGGGATTTACCCCACCTCAGGCAACGACGAGTTGACCCTGGCCTTCCTGAATGAGATTGGTTATGGCCGGACGAGCAAGGCGCAATTACTGGGGCGCTATTACTGCGTAATCGAAAAGTTTGCCCCGGCTTCGCCAACCATCCCCCTCTTGATCATCGAATCGGACAATGACCCATTGGTGGCGTTGACCTTACGCGAGCAGTTGCAGGCTGTTTATCCTGAGGCGACTGTTTATACCTTCGCCGACGCGGGGCATTTTCCGTATCTGAACAGAGACGTGGCGTACACGCAGATCATCGCGGCATTCTTGTCCACACCATAGAGCCAACCCAAGAGAACTTATGCAAACCGACAGCCACACCTACAATCAGCCAGACCCCGCCACCGAAGCGCGCGTTGAGGCGCTGCTGGCGCAAATGACCCTGCCGGAGAAGATCGGCCAGCTTGTGCAGCTAAACCCGTTTGGCCCCTTTGACCCCGATGAGTACGATAGACAAAAGGCGGAGGCGGCGGCAAACGGCCGTCCCTTCACCTACATCCCCCCCTTGCGCCACGACATGGAAGCGCTGCTGCGCGCCGGGCGCGTCGGCTCCTTCCTCAACGTCATGCTGCCCGGCGTCATCAACCATTGCCAGCGCATCGCCGTCGAAGAGTCCCGCCTGGGCATCCCGCTCATCGCCGGCGGCGACGTCATTCACGGCTTCCGCACCATCTTCCCCATCCCCCTGGCCGAATCTTGCACCTGGAACCCGCCCCTGCTCGAACGCGCGGCGCGCGTAGCCGCCGAAGAAGCCTCCGCCTCCGGCATAGATTGGATTTTTGCGCCCATGATAGACGTAGCGCGTGACCTGCGTTGGGGGCGTATTGCCGAAGGGGCCGGCGAAGACCCCTTTGTGGGCATGGCCATGGCGCGCGCGCGCGTGCGCGGCTTTCAGGCCGCCGACCTGAGCAGCGGGCGGCGCATTGCCGCCTGCCCCAAGCATTATGTGGGCTACGGCGCGGCCGAAGCGGGGCGCGACTACAACACGGCCGATTTCTCGGAACGCACCCTGCGCGATGTCTACCTGCCCCCCTTCAAAGCCGCTTTCGACGCCGGCGCGGGCAGCGTGATGAGCGCCTTCAACGAGATCAGCGGCATTCCCGCCACGGCCAACCCGCTGCTGCTGCGCGCCATTTTGCGCGACGAATGGCAGTGGCCGGGCGTCGTCCTCAGCGATTATGAAGCGGTACACGAACTGATTGCCCATGGCCTGGCGGCTGACTTGAAAGACGCCGCCCGCCTCAGCATCCTGGCCGGGCTGGACATGGAGATGGTCAGCGAAGGGTACGCCACCCATCTGGCCGACCTGGTGGCCGCCGGTGACGTGCCGCTGGCGCTGGTGGATGAGGCCGCGCGCCGCGTCTTGCGCTTGAAGTTCCGCCTGGGGCTGTTTGCGCAACCCTATACCGATGAAACATTGGCGGAAACGATCATCTTGCGCCCCGATTTCCGCACCCTGGCATTGGAAGTGGCGCAGGAATCTATGGTATTGTTGAAAAACGAGGATGACATCTTGCCGCTTGCGCCGCCGACGCGCCTGGCGGTGATCGGCCCGCTGGCCGACAGCCACGCCGATATGTTGGGCTGTTGGTCGCTGCACACCCACCCGGAAGATGTGGAAACGGTGTTGGATGGGCTGGCGGCCTATTTGCCCGCCGACGCCTGGCGTTATACGCCGGGCTGCCCAATACGCGCCAGCGAACCCACCGACATCGCCGCGGCGGTAACGGCCGTCCAAGACGCCGACGTGATTTTGCTGGTCGTGGGCGAGAGCGCCGACATGAGCGGCGAAGGGCATTCGCGCACCCACCTGGGGCTGCCCGGCCGCCAGCAAGAATTGGCGGACGCCCTGGCGGCGACCGGCAAACCGATTGTGTGCGTGCTGATGAACGGCCGTCCGCTGGTCATCCCGCGCCTGGCGGCCCAGGTCAAGGCGCTGTTGGTAGGGTGGCATGGCGGCATTCGCGCCGGGCGCGCCGTCGCCGACATCCTCTTCGGCGCGGTCAACCCGTCCGGCAAGCTCACCGCCAGTTGGCCCCGCGCCGAAGGGCAAATCCCCCTCTACTACGCGCACAAAAACACCGGCCGCCCCGCCGCCGCCGCGGGCGTCAAGCAGTTTGCCGAGTATTTCAAGTCCGTTTATCTGGATGAGCCAAACTCGCCGCTCTTCCCGTTTGGCTTTGGCCTCAGCTACACGCGCTTTGCCTATTCAGACCTGCGCCTTGACCCGCCCACCATCACGCCAGAAGAGACGCTCGTGGTCACCGCCACGCTGCGCAACGTGGGCAGCCGTGCCGGCGCCGAGGTGGTGCAGCTTTACGTGCGTGACCTGGTGGGCAGCGTGACGCGGCCGGTGAAGGAGCTGAAGGGGTTCCAAAAAGTGACGCTTCAACCAGGGGAGCGGCGCGCCATTCGCTTTGAACTGCCCGCACAGGCGCTGGGGTTTACCGGCCGCGAGATGCGCACCGTGGTGGAGCCGGGGGCGTTCCGCCTGTGGGTGGGGCCAGATTGTCGCGGTGGGCTGGAGGGGAGCTTTACCGTCGAAGAAGCGCACAGGCGGGGTTGAGCGGAGTGCGGGGGGCTGGTTCTCAATCATGCATAAATTTTGCGTAGCGGTTTTGTGCCTTTAGCGGTCAACTCGCCCCATGCGTGAGGGGATATTCGTCTGCTGACATAAGCGCCAATAGAGCAATATAAACAAAGAAGCAGCAAGTGTGCTTGCTGCCTCTTTGCATAAGGGGGGATACCTCGCAAAATCACATTATTCAGATGGCGGGTTGTGGTAGCCATTAGCCGCCTGAATCAATTCCTCATCACTCTTTTCTAGAGCGATGCCTTCTGAATTGTGGCAACTACGGCAGGCAAAGTCTAGCGAAAGCTGCGACAGAGCAACTGTGCCATCTTCATTGAACTGTCCGATCTGGAAGGGGTCAATCGCCATAAGATGGGTGCGAATATCGCCGGTAAACGTCGCTGCATTGCCTACAGCGCTCTTGGTTACACGTGGCATGTGGCAATCAATACATTGCGCTGCCCGACCATGAATTTCCACTTCCTGGTTCGCCGCTTGTTGGTAGTGGCAATTTTCGCAAGTGGTCCGCGTGGCCGGCAGTTCAGCGCGTCGCAGTTGTATCACGCCAACGTGTGGATCATGGCATTGCACACAATCAATCGTCGCGTGTTTGCTTTGGAAAAGCTCCTCATACTGCTCATGATGCTCGATAAAACCGCCTTTGGCGTCAACGGATTCCGGCGCATTACGAATGTGGCATTGACCACATAACTGTGAATCGTAGACCACCTTCATCTCGATACCCTGCGGATTCAGCGTGTGCAAGCTGCCAGGGCCATGGCATTCTTCACACATAATGCCCGGTTCCGCCCAGGTTCCGATTAACCCCGGCAAGCCATCTTGATTTCCGACCGGGCTATACCCGGTGGTGTGGCAACTGCCGCAGTTGTATGGGTAATTCGCCTTGCCCGAATTGTAAGTGACCCAGCCAGGGTCGTTGCCCACAATCGGATTGGCAAAGTTGTATTGGTTCAAGTAGTCGGTGACATCCACCTGGCCCGGGGGGTTGGTAATAATATACCCATCTAGCCCTATAAACCGCGCTTTCCAGTTGTACCCGCCAATCACGTAGAGGATGTCATCCCAGGTGTATCCCTCTGGCAATTCGGGCAGCGTGGTAAATGGGTATGCAGGTGGCTGACCAGCTACAACCGAATTCAGTTTCCAGGCATGACCAGAGAGCATGAAGATATCGTAAACATCTTGATGGCATTCGGCGCACGCCTCGCTGCCGATATAGGTATTGTCCAGAATACTCACAGTTGTCACTGTTTCCGCCGCCGCTCCAGGTGGCCCTTGTGCTCCTTGTGGTCCGGGTGGGCCTTGTGGACCCTCAGGCCCTGCCGGGCCTTGCGGTCCGGGTGGGCCTTGTGTACCTTCAGTCCCCGCCGGGCCTTGCGGTCCGGGTGGGCCCTCAGCCCCGGCGCACCCTGTTAAGGCCAGGAGCGTCGCCAGGAGCAGTATCATAACGATGAACAGCCAATCTTTTCTCATTTAGGAAAGCCTCCTTGTTCTAAGACAAACAATTGAAAATCGCTATATTGGGGGTTGCTGTTTTATCTCCTTTTTGCTTGCCAGTCGCCTCCTTGTGGCTCCCTGCTCATGGAATAAGTGGGCTAGATGTTTCAGGCGCTCTATTCCTTTGTTTACTCGCCAGGGCTGATCTCAGCAAATAGTTCTCGCGCCTGCCTGTATGCCTGGGCTAATATATCTTCACCGGCAGGCGTGGCTCTGTAATATTTGCGCACTTTACCCTCAACCACCTGTTTTTCTGCTATCAGGTAGCCCTGTTCTTCTAACCGGTGCAGAATGGGGTATAAGGTTCCCGGACTCAGGTTGTACCCGTGTCGCGCCAATTCGCGAATCATATCCAGGCCATAAATCGGCTCTTGTGTTGCGTGGTAGAGGATGTGTATTTTGATAAAACCGAGGAAAAAATCGCGCAGCATTATTGTTATTCGTTATCCTTTCTCGATATTGTTCAACGATATGATAATACCACCATGTAATAATTGCAAGTGAAAAATGTCACAACCGCCCAATTTGCTGCCATGGATTATGAGACAATGCCGCTTGACACGGCCGTAACGCGCAATCGTGCGTATCAGACAAGCCCAATACCCGGAGCAATTCCCAGCAGAATGAGCGTAACGCCAACGATACGTTGCACGGTGCATAGGGTAACTTTCTGCAATAATCGTCGGCCGATGTAAGAGCCGATGAACGCGGCGAGCGTGGCGGCAATGACCAACTTCATGACACCTGGCGCCAACGCGGAGAAGGAGTTGGCATAGAAGGCCAGTCCATAGACCAACAGCCGGGCTACGTCTACAATGACGGCGGCGACAACCCCTGTGCCGATAAACGCTTCTTTCTCCAATCCCGCTTTCAGCAGAAATGCCGAACGCAGCGCGCCTTGATTGCCAGACAGCCCGCCAAAGAAGCCAGATAGCGCGCCACCCAGCGGCAGATAGCGGCGATCAAACCTGAGTTTGCTCAGCCGCGGCGATAGGTCAAACCAGGCAAAAAAGATGATGACAACGGCGATGACCAGTTTGACAACGGTGATCTCGTGCGCTTCTCCTGCGAGATGATATACCCATAAAGGGTTCATGCTGGCGAAGCGGTTTAACAGCCAGGCGCCGATCATGGCGCTGATGGCTGCGGGGATAGCAAAACGGCCGACGACGCGCCAGTCTGCCTGGTGGCCAATTAAGGCGACTTTGAACAGGTTGTTAGCCAGGTGGACAACGGCCGTTGCCGCCACCGCCACTGTCACCGAAAAGAAAATGGCAAAAGCCGGCATCAGCAACGTCCCCAAGCCAAACCCCGAAAACAACGTCAAAGCGGCGACCATGAGCGCCACCGCACACACCACAATATAAGCCATCATCATAATGTCTCCTTGCTATAGATGTTCAGAAAATCATTTTGGGTCTGGTTTGTAGTAACAACTTCAGTCGTCCAGTGTGGGACCGCTATTGAACTTTAAAAAAATAAATCGGTGAAAAAAGAAGATCGTCTCAGGGGCCTGTTATAATAGGGATAGGCTCAATATGGATTTCAAGGTGATCAGTTTTTGACTCTCAGGGCAAACAAGAATAGGCTAGTTGAA
>JACSRF010000600.1 GCA_014879875.1 Anaerolinea sp. | reverse complement strand
GTGCAAAGGAGCCAAGATGCGAAGTAAAGATGCAAAGGTTTTCTCTTCTTCTTTGCCTCTTTGTCTTTTATCTCTTTGTGCCTTTGCGTCAAATTCTTCTCTGGCTTGTCCAGGTTAGGTGCAGAATCCGCAAATTCCCGCTTCCCATACCTCTCTGTCAACGTGTATACTGTTAACAGAAATGGCGCGCATTTGATTTATGCGTGAAACGTGAAAGCGTGAAACGTGGTGTCCTTCGATCACGTTTCACGCTTCACTTGCCTCTTGACTTTTACTAATTGACTATGCTAGACTGCACGATTGTTTCGGGAGGTTGTCTTGGGAAGAGGACAATCAAATATGGTGCGAGCCATCACCCAAACAAACGATATCATAGAAGAGGGAAAGGGAATGATTCATGACCGATTTAGCTAACCCATTCAACGAAATGGAAGTTATCACCGCATTGATAAATGACGGCATGGAACAAGGGTATTTGACATATGACCATATCCTGGAAGCGCTTCCTGATGTAGAAGAAAACATTAATCTTTTGGAAGTGTTGTTAGAAGAAGCGCAGAATGCCGGCATTACCATTTACGAAAGCGAAGACGACATCATGAATGGGATAGGTGAGGGCGCTGACGGCGAACTGCTTGACATCCCTGACGACGAAATACTTGATGACGATGAAATACCTCACGCCGCGCCGCTTTTTGATCTCAGCAACGTGCCCATTGATGACTCGGTTGGTTTATACTTCCGGGAAATGGGACAGCAGCAGCTGCTTACCGCTGACGAAGAAGTAACGCTGGCCAAGGAAATTGAAGCAGGACGAGAAGCGACTGAAACGCTGGCGCTTGATGAGGATGCGCTCGATCTAGACACGCTTGATCAATTGGCGTTAATCATTGAAACAGGTGACGCCGCGCGCGCACACCTGATTCGCGCCAATACGCGCCTGGTTGTCAGCATCGCCAAAAAGTATCGCGGGCGTGGTTTGCAATTTTTGGACCTGATCCAGGAAGGGAATGTAGGATTGATGAAGGCGGTTGAAAAGTATGATTACCGCCGCGGCAATCGTTTCAGTACCTATGCAACCTGGTGGATTCGGCAGGCTGTCACCCGCGCTCTGGCTAATCATGGGCGCACTATTCGTATTCCGGCGCACCTGGGCGGCCGTATCAGCAAGTTATATCAGGTGGCCCAAGAGTTGGAACAGGAGTACGGCCGTCAGCCCACCGCCGAAGAAATTGCCGAATGCATGGAACTCCCCGCCGAACGTGTTCGTTGGATGCTGCGCACCAGCCGCCAACCCGTTCATCTGGAACGTCCTGTTGGCGATGAATCGGATGCCGAATTAGGGGACTTTATTGAAGATATCGAAGCGCCACCGCCGGCCGAAACTGTCGCGCAAAAAATGCTTACCGAGGAAATCGGCGATATTCTTGACCAACTAACCCCTCGTGAAGCGCGCATCTTGCGGCTGCGCTACGGGCTGCAAGATGGTGAATCGCGCACCCTGAAAGAGGTTGGGGAAATGTTTGGCCTCTCCCGTGAGCGTATTCGCCAGCTTGAAAAAGAAGCTCTGCGCAAACTGCGCCACCCCAATTTTGCCGGCCATTTGCGCCAATATTTGAACTAAAACTCGCGCACGCAATAACCTTGATAAAAACCCCTCCTTGTGAGGGGTTTTTTGTTGGTATGCAGATTCACGCAAACTTCACTGCGGTTTCACAACACCTTAATAGACAGCTTACACCTTATCAAGTAACTTGGAAACATCAGACAGTTGCTAAAGGAAGTAACTTATGGAACTACGTGAATATGCTAACCTTATCTGGCGGTGGTTGTGGCTCATCATTCTTGGCACGGTTACGGCCGGCGCTGCGGCGTATCTGGTCAGCCGCAATCAGCCCCCCATTTATCGGGCAACGGCCATCCTGCTTGTTAGTGAAGGGGCAGCAGATAGCAACGAGTACCGGTCTTTGTTGGTTGGCGAACAACTGGCGCAATCTTATGTCAAGCGCCTGACCAATTACCAGGTGCTCGAACAAGCCATTGCCAACGTTGGGCTGGACATGGAGCCAACCGAACTGCAAAAACAAATACAGGTTACGTTACTCAATGAGACGCAGCTCATTGCCCTCAGTGTCCTCAATCCAAACCCGCACACGGCCAGCCGCTTAGCCAATGAAATTCCTGCCGTCTTCGCCCGGCGTAATGTTGAACAACAAATGGAACGGTTTGCCAGTTCCAAACTCAACCTGGAAACTGAGCTGAGCAAAATTGAGATGGAGCTAAAAACGGCCGAAAACCGCCTGACGGCCGTCAAGCAGCAAGCACCCCCTGACAACAGCGCCATTGACCAGGCAAGCACGAACGTGATCCGTTTGCAAGACACGTATTCACGCTTGTTGCAAAGTTACGAAAATATACGTGTTGCCGAAGCCAGCAGCCTGAACACAATCATCATTGATGAAACAGCGCGCCCTTCTGGCATACCGGTCAGCCCTAAAGTGCGAAACAACACGCTGTTAGCGGCCGCCGTCGGCGCCATGCTCACAATCGGGTTGGCGTTCCTGATTGAGTATCTCGACGATACCATTAAAAACCCGCGCGAAATTGAACAAGGAACGGGGCTAACGCCCCTGGGTCATATCGAGCGAATGCGCATTACGGACATGACCGATGCGCTGGTTGTGGCGACGGACCCGCGCTCACCGGCGGCCGAAGCCTTCCGCCACATCCGCACCAACATTCAGTACGTTAGCGTGGATCGGCCGTTACATACCCTTCTCATCACCAGCGCCAACATGGGTGAAGGTAAATCAACCGTCTCCATCAATCTGGCGGCGGCGCTGGCGCAATCAGGCAAACAAGTCATCCTGGTAGACGCCGATATGCGCCGACCAACCTTGCACAAACTGCTAGAAGTAGATGGCAGCAAAGGGCTGGCAAATTTGATCATTCGTGGCCGCGAAGATACATCCTTTTTGAAAGGCACCTTGATTACCAATTTACGGTTGCTGCCTGCCGGCCGCATCCCGCCAAACCCGGCCGAACTGCTCGGTTCAGAACGCATGAAAGATGTATTGGCCTGGCTGCAACAACAAGCTGATTACGTCATTTTTGACAGCCCACCGGTATTAGCCGTCACCGATGGCGTTGTCTTGTCCCAACTTGTAGACTCAACCCTGTTTGTCATCGGTGAACAAACAAAATTCCTTGCCTTTGTCGCTGCTGTCAAACAAGTTAAGACATTGGAAAGCCATATTTCTGGCGTGATCATGAACAAAATAAACCCGCGCCACAGTCGTAACTATTACTATTACTACTATCAAACAAACTATCCGCCGTTTGCAGACGACACAAATGGCGAGAATGGCAGCGATCGCCGCTCCTGGAAACAGTGGGTACAACAAGCGTTATACGGCCTCAACATCTTCCAATAACCAGGACGCCATATGATAAGTAATTGTCCAAGAATAACTTCCCGTTTTGCTATGGCCAGTCTCCTGCCCGCCACTCAAGTTGTTTTTAGACGCTCGCTAAGTTTCGTCATGCAGTAAACGGCCGTTCCTCCCCCTCCTTCTCCTACCCATCAAACGTTTTGGAAACGGTGCGCCTGTTACCTTCTAGGTTGAATTCCATTCTATGCTTTAGGAGGTAAACATGAAGCGCGATTTACGATTGTTTGTATTGGTAACGGCCGTTCTCGCCCTCACCCTCACCCTCAGCCAATGGCAGCAGCCGGCCCGCGCTGCCAGCGGCCCCCTCATCGGCGAAGAACTCCGCCAGGCGCTGCAAAAATATGGCGAAATCCCCATCATCATCACCCTCGACGTACCCGGCTACCAGGCGCTCCAGGCCGCGGGACGCGCCCTGGAGCTGCAAGAAATTGAACAAATCAGCCAGGAAATCGGCCAAACGGCCGATGGCGTCTTGCACCGGCTGGCCGCGGAAAACGTCAGCCAGATCAAGCGGTACGATTACTTCCCCCTGCTGGCAATGATCGTGGACGAAACCGCATTAAAGGCGTTGGCGGCCGACAAAGCGATCACCGCCATCAGCCTGGACACACCCGTTCCTCCGGTTATGGATGACACCATCCCCCTCATCCGCGCCAACAACAACCATTTCCTCAACTATACCGGCAGCGGCTGGAGCGTTGCCATCCTAGACACCGGTGTAGACAAATTCCACCCCGCTCTGGTCGGTAAAACCATCTCCGAAGCGTGCTACTCCAGCAACGTACCCAGCCAGGGAGCCAGTTCCCTCTGTCCCGGCGGGGCGACCAGTTCCACCGCCTCCGGCTCCGGCCTACACTGCGCGATGGGCACCTCCGGCTGCGACCACGGCACCCATGTGGCCGGCATCGCCGCCCGTGTCGCCCCTTCGGCCCGGCTTATCCCTATCCAGGTCTTCAGCCGCTTCACCGACAGTGGCAGCAACACTCCCTGCCAAAACGTTAACCGCACCAGCCCATGTACCCTTTCCTACACTTCCGACCAGGTAGCGGCGCTTAATCGCGTGTGGGCACTGCACATCACGACGAACAACGGCATTAATGTCGCCTCGGTCAACATGAGCCTGGGTGGCGGCCAGCATACTGGCCCCTGCGACCATTTGAGCGAATACAACAACCTACGAATCGCCATCAACCAACTGCGCGATCAAAACGTGGCTACGGTCATCGCCGCCGGAAACAGCGGTTACCGCAGCGCCATGGCTGCCCCCGCTTGCCTGACCCCGGCCATCAGCGTCGCCGCCAGCGACAAGTCTGATCAGGTCGCCAGTTTTTCCAACATTTCGGTATTCACCACCCTCATTGCCCCTGGCACACCCATTCTCGCCCCCGTGCCGCAAAGCTACGACCCCATTTACCAGCCAAAGGGCGGCACTTCGATGGCTGCGCCGCACGTGGCCGGAGCTATTGCCACCTTCAAAGAAGCGCAGCCTAACACTACCGTGCCGCAAATTATCAGCGCCTTGACCAATACCGCAGCGCCCGCCATTACAGATAATCGCAGCGGTGGCTCTGTCACCAGGCGACGGCTGGATACCTGGGTCAGCCTCTGCGTCCTCATCAACTGCGACGGCGACGATTTCCGCACTCTGGCCACCACTCAGACGCTCAATGGCAGCATCAGCCCGGCTGGTGATGTGGACAATTATTATTACTTTGGTACGGCCGGACAGCGGTTGACCTTGCGCATGAACCGCACCAGCGGCAGCATGGATCCTTACCTGGAGCTGTTCTCGCCGGGCGGCGTGCGCGTGGCCTTTAACGACAACGGCGGCGGCGGTGTCAATGCCCTGATCAACGGCTACCTGCTGCCGCAGAACGGCCTCTACCAGATTCGTGCGCGGAGCGTGAACAATGCCACCGGCAATTACCAGATTAGCGCCTCAACGCAGTCGGAACCGTTGAACCCTGTACCCCAAATCAGCCATCTCAGCCCCAGTTGGGTCAATGGCAGCTTCTTTGGCTCCGATTTCTGGGTCGCCATTTATGGCAGCAACTTCATGCCGGAGTCGCAGGTGCGCTGGAACGGCCAACTGCGGGCCAAATTCTACAGCAGCCCCAACCTGATTTACATTCGCGTTCTGGGCGGCGACATCTATTGGCCCTGGCCGCGCAATGCCTTTATCACCGTCGTCAATCCGACGCCGGGCGGTGGCACATCTAACAGCCGCGCCCTGCCCATTTACGATCCATTCCTGGGGGAAAGCAGCTTACTCCATCCCGAATCGGGCAGCAGCATCAGCGTGGGCGTAAGTCAGACCTTTGCCATTAGCTGGACGGCCCCGATCACCACCGGCACGTGGCGGGATATGCAGTACATGGATATGCGCCTGCGGAATGAGGCGGGCGAAACGGCCGCCTGGGTGCGCGTCGTCGAACAGCCAGGAGCGGGCAGTTTCTACCGGCTGCTCAATGCCTCCGAGGAAATTATGGGCGAAGGCTTACCGGGCGAAAACCTGACCCTGGTTCTGACCGACACGGTATCGTTGCACCTGGCAACCAGCAGTTTTTCTGGCTCTGGCCTGACGGCAGTTATGACGCCGACGTTGACCTTTGGCCCGGCGGCCATCGGCGTCTACAATGTAGAATTCCGCGTGGACAGCAAGAGCGGCGACGGGGAGGCCCCCAATGTGCAAGACGGGGATGTGCTGGGCAGTTTCACCATATTACCAGCCGGGTGTGGTGTGGCCGTGGCTGACGTGACGCTGAGCGGGCCGAATACGGGGTTGGTGGATGAACTGCTGCTGTTTAGCACGGCCGTTTCCCCTCTCAATGCCTCCATCCCCATCACCTTCACCTGGACGCCAGAGCCGGAGACGGGGCAAGGTTTCCCCAATGCCGCCTTCCGCTTTGACCAGGCCGGGGAGCAGATCATCTCTGTGCAGGCGGCGAACTGCGGCGCGTTTGCCGGGGCGATCCAGTCCGCGCGCATCAGCAGCGGCCCTGACCCGGATTTGAGCATCAGTAAGGTTGGCCCGGCAACGGCCGTTCCCAACCAACCCTTCACCTACACCCTGACCGTCGTCAACAGCGGCGCGCTGACGGCGACCAACTTGCTGGTGCGAGATGTGCTGCCTGCTGGAGTGACTTATCTGGGCGGCGGCGCGCTGGTGGGGAATGAGGTGCAGTGGACGATTCCTGAGTTAGGTGGGTATGGGCAAACGGCCGTTCTCACCTTCACCGTCAGCGCCAGCAACGATGTGGTCAACGATGATTACAGCGTGACGGCAGACGGCGGCTTCATGGCGCAAAACGACAGCCCCGTGCCGACGCGAATTGTGGACGCGCAGGTGTGGTTAACGGCCGTGACCACTGGCACGTTGAGTGCCAGCGGCAGCCAACTCACCTTACCCGGCGGTTCCGTCTTCGCCGATACGCTTGTGACCTATGAGGAAACCGGCCTGCCTGCCAGCCTGGGCGACCTGCCCTACGCCGGCCGCGCTTTCTACCTGGACGCTTACCAGGAAAACAGCCTGTTGAGCAATTATCGCCTCTACGAGACGGCCCACGTCAGCCTGAGCTATGACCCGAACGATGTGGCCGGGCTAAACCTGGATCGGTTGACGCTGCGTTATTGGGAAGACGGCCGTTGGCAAAGCGGCGGGGTCTCTTGCAACACCGACAGCAGCGCGCAACTGGTTCACTGCATTCTGGAGACGCCCTTGCTGACGCAATACGTCTTGGTGGAAGGCAGCAATACGCTCTTCCTCCCCCTCATTCTCAACAACTACGCCGCGCCGGGCCAATACGCTGAAATCACCGGCATCTCCCTGGATGGCAACCAGTACAGCGTGGCCTTCCAGACCTATGGCTTCACGCCTGACGTGATGCACACCCACGTCCACTTCTTCTTCAATACCGTGCCGCCGGAGCAGGCGGGCGTGCCGGGCAGCGGCCCCTGGTTCGTCTACGGCGGCCCCAGCCCGTTCATCGGCTACGGCCTGGCCGACCGGCCAGCAGCGGCAACCCAACTCTGTGTCCTGGTGGCGAACCATGACCATACGGTTATCCAGGGGACAGGCAACTGTTACGCATTGCCCTGATAGATCGTGAACCGTAAACCGTGTTCCGTTTATGGAATACGGTTCACGGTTCACGGTTCACGGTTTACGGTTTACCGATTACGGCCGTATCACAACCGGCAAATAGAGACGGTAGGGGGGCTGCTCCTCATGTGCGCCTATGTCGCAGGCGTCGCCATAAGGACGGGGCAGACCGCGCTGATCCACGCCATTGACCAATGGCTCGGCGCAGGCAGCGTCATCGCCACTGTCAATGGCTGGGCTGCCATCCAGCAGGGCGTGGGTTGGCGTGTTACTGCCGTTATTCGCCAGTGGACCAAGCAGCGTGTCTGGATCAACGATGTCCGTTGGCTCGTCCAGCCCCTGGCAAGAATTATCATCAGAGAGGTTGTTGCCGAGGGAGTTAATGGGCGTGGCAATCAGCGCGCAGTTAGGCTGGTCTAGATTGCTGATAATGCTGTTTTGCAGCGTCATCTCGCCCTCTTTGTACAAATCTACGCCGGGCATGTTGATGGCCAGGGTGACGTTGGTAGCGGTGACGATACCGCTGGCGTCAATGTACAGGCCGCCGCCATCGGCCTGGGCGCCGTTGCTGCTGATGGTGACATTGCCCAGAGTCATGCGCCGGCCCGCCCAGACGCCGCCGCCATTGGTCGCGTTGTTGTGGGCTACCAGTACGCGTTCCAGACGGGCGGCATTATTGACGAATATGTTGTTGTCTGAATAGAGGCCGCCACCATCGGTTCCGGCCGTGTTGCTGATAACCTGGCTATCTTGCAGTTCTACATATGAGACGTATAAACCACCACCGCGCTGATCGGCTTCATTTTCGGCCACAATAAGCTGTGTCGCATAAACCTGACCACCGCCCAAACCGCCGCCAGAAACGGCCGTGTTCCCGCGCACGGCGACGTCATGCAAGAAAAAGCTGCCAGAGGTGTACAGTCCACCGCCAATGTTAGCCGCGCTGTTGTCATTAATTTGTGTGTGGTTTATCTGGGCGGCGACCCAGGCGCCGCCGCCATTTTGCCCGGCCGTATTGCCGTTGATCTGGCTGTGTTCCAGCAGCAGCTTCTCGTAAGACAATGATGCAAAATAGATGCCGCCGCCATCGTTGTCGGCCTGGTTGCCATCCACCATGCTGTGCTGAATGTGGGCCGAAACGGTGTCGTTGGTCAGGTAGATACCGCCGCCATCGAAAGCGGCCGTGTTCAAATTAACGGCGCTGTTTTCTTGCACAACCAGCGTCCCGCCACCATTGTAAATGCCGCCGCCAGACCCACCGGAACTGTTATTGGCCCGAACCATGCTGTTGCTAACGGTCAGCACGCCACTGTTGAAGATGCCACCGCCGCCCAATGCGCCTGTGTTGAGGACGATCTGCGTGTTATCGCCGACCAGAACCGTACCGTTGTCATTGTAAAGGCCGCCCCCCGAATTGGCGCTGTTGTTTTGCAGGCTCACGTTCGTCAGGGTCAGTGCGCCGCCATTGTTCAGGATGCCGCCGCCAGCATCGGGGTGAACGCCGCCGCTTATGGTCACGTTGTCTATTTCCACTACTGCGCCATGAATCTCCATCACCCGTTGGCCGGCGATGGTCATGTTGATGGTGGCCGCGACGGCCCCATCCGCGTCAATGCGCAGGTCAAGCGGCAGACTATTGTTTAGAATATCCAAATCCCCTTCGTCATCCCCATTGCCGGGCAGGGTCAGGGAATAGGTCTCGCCGCTGGTAAGCCGAATGACATCGGTCTCGCTGGCGGAACCGGCGGCGCATTCTCCTTCACCGTTGAATATCTGCATGTTGTTATTGGCGTTGTGCAGCGCCTCGCGCAGCGAACAAAAGCCATCCGGCCATTCGGCGTCGTCGGTGATGGTGACAATGATGATGTTTTGCGTGGGCGCGGCCTGACTGGGCCAGACCAACCCCAGGGCCGCAAACCCGACAATGGTGAGTAAAGTAAATACGATTCCTATTTGTTTCATAACACGCTCCTTATGTGGTTGGGTTCTTCCCGTCCTTGAATTCCCGATCTGTTTCTTTGGCGATAACGGCCGTGTCCAGATCTCTTTGTATAAACACAAAACAGGCATCCAGGCTGGCGAAATGGCGCTGCGCCCCCGTCGGTACATCCGTTACCATCACCCGCCAGGGCGCAGTCTCATTCTCCCGCCACAAACGAACCAGGTAAGCCTGGTAATGAGTTGGCTGCCGTAACTTGCCGGTATCGCTTACCATGCGCCGCATCATAGCAAGCTATCGTCGCAAAAACGTCGCAAGAGAAAGTCGCACTTGTTGAAGGTCGGGGGTTGTTAGAGGAGACGTAATCATTCACTCCCCGCCGGTTTTGACAAGGCTTCGGCGTGAGCTAAGTCGAACGCTCAACTGGCGGGGAGTGAACGGTTACGAACAGGGAAGTGTTGGTTGGTTAGCAGGTAAACGAACCCACTAACCAACCAATGACTTTGACTTAGACTAGAACGGGATGTCGTCTTCTTCGTGGGCTGGCGCGCCTTCCTCGCTATAATCGCCGCCACCGGCATAGCTGCCTTCGCCGCCTTTGGGGGTCAGGAAACGAACCGTATCGGCAACGACCTCGAAACTGGCGCCAACCGTACCGTCCTGGCGCGTCCACAGGCGCGGTCCCCCGGTGTTTGGATCGGGTTTAATACGTCCTTCAACCAGCACCTTGCTGCCTTTGTTCAGATATTGGTTTGCTGTCTCGGCTTGTTTACGCCAAACCTCTATCCGAAACCAGGTTGTTTCCTCACGGGACTGCCCATCAGCGCCAGTCCAACGTCGCGAAGATGCCAGGTTGAAATTGGTAACGGCCGTTCCATCCGGCATGTAACGCATCTCCGGGTCTCGCCCCAGATTTCCCACAATGATGATCTTTTGATACATGAGCCACTCCTTTATATGTTGTGTGATAAATGGTTGGGATGTTATGCACGATGGGGCAATGGTAACACATTTTTCCTGTCAACAAAAGCTGTTTTCGATATTGTTTTTCACCAGATTTATAGCATAAATGTTCTATTTTCGCAAGTAAAAAAGACCTGACAGGTCTCGCCGGGTCTGTCAGGTCTATCTGCTGCGGCGCGGTCAGGGGATCGGCCACAGCGTTCGCTGTTACTACCAGCTTATACCCAACCGCGCAGACGCACCGCTTCGGCTACCCGGCTCACCGAAACCAGGTAAGCGGCCACACGGGTGTACACCTTTTTCTGCTGCGCCATGTTGTGGACGGCGTGGAACGCATGGGTCATCTTCTCGTCCAGGCGTTGATTGACCATCTCTTCTGTCCAGTAATACTGGTAGGCATTTTGCACCATTTCAAAGTAAGAGACGGTGACGCCGCCCGCGTTGCACAGGAAGTCGGGGATGACATAAATGCCCTTGCGCTCAAAGACGTTGTCGGCGTCTGGCGTTGTGGGGCCGTTGGCCAATTCGGCAATGATCTTCGCTTTGATATTTTCCGCATTGGCCGAGGTCAATTGGTTCTCAATGGCTGCCGGAATCAGGATATCCACGCCTAATTCTAGCAAATCTTTGTTGGAGATGGGGACGCTGCCGGGGAAGTCAATGACCTTGCCCGTTTTCGCCATGTGCGCCGCCACTTCGTGGTAATCGAACCCATTGGCATTGTAGATGCCGCCGAATTCATCGCTGAGGGCAATGACCTTGATGCCAAACATTTCTTGCGCCAGCTTGGCGGCAAAAGAGCCGACGTTGCCAAAGCCCTGGATGGCCGCCGTCGCTCCTTTCAACTCAATCCCTAATACTTTGGCTGCTTCGCGGATGGTGTACATGCCGCCCATGGCCGTCGCCGGACCCCGGCCGGCGGAACCACCTAAAGCTAATGGTTTGCCGGTGATGGTTCCCGGTTCCCGATGCCCCATGATGGTTTCATATTCATCCAGCATCCAGGCCATGATTTGGGGGTTGGTGTTGACGTCGGGGGCGGGCGAGTCCTGGAAGAGGCCGACGTAACGGGCGATGTTGCGCATGTAGCCACGGCTGAGCCGTTCTAGTTCGCCGGTAGATAGTTCACGTGGGTTGCAAATGACGCCGCCTTTGCCGCCACCGAGGGGGATGTCGGCAACGGCCGTTTTCCAGGTCATCCACGCCGCCAACGCACGCACCGTATCTATGGTCTCATCGGGGTGGAAGCGAATGCCACCTTTGGCCGGGCCGCGCGCGTCATTGTACTGCACGCGGAAGCCCTGAAACGTTTTTGTTGTGCCATCATCCATCTTCACGGGAATCGAGAAGTGGAATTCCCGCTGGGGCCGCCGTAGAAAGGCGTGCATGTCGGGGTCTAGTCCTAATACTTCAGCAGCTTCATCGAGCTGCGCCTGCGCAATTGCAAAAGGATTCAAATTTTCAGCCATGGGAAGTTTCTCTCCAAAATTAGTGTGATTTTTTAAGTGATTGCTTGCTGTCATTGTGGGTGATCACAGACATGTTCGCCCAGAAGACTGCTTGCTCATACAGTGTGCCGCATTCTGTGGCGCATGTCATGTGACATGTGTCATGCGTCAAGCCTATCAGGTGTCATGTCCTTCAATTTATTGGATAACTTGCACAATGATAACGAGCTATTTAGGGCGAGATTGTACAAAAAAAACGTGAAATCGTAAACCGACGATCACCCTACCAGCAATTCTAATGATGGAACTTGTGCGCTATTGACACGGTTGAAACCGGCGTCTGAGACACAAAACCCGTTAAAACGGGTTGGGGGGTGTCGCCCTAACGTGCTTCAGCACGTTTTTTGCCTCAGCCTGGGAATTCATTCCCAGTGAACAAGGCATAATTGGAATTCCTGCCACCCTACTGCAAATCCGGGCGTCGGTTGAAAGGGGCGGTCGTTGTGTCGCCAATTGCCGGGGCGTTTGGTAAACTTGCTCGCTACTGGGCGAGCAAATTGCTCTCGCTTCATAGATAAACGACATGCGGGGATTAAGGGATTGGGGGATTTTTCTTAATCCCATCATCTTTTAATCCTCGCTATCTTCAAGGAAGACGTATGGTGCAAAGTTTAGCAATTGCCATCGGGTTAAGCAGCCTGATTGCCGGGCTGGCGCTGTGGCGCGGGTCACTGTCAAAATCGGGCGCAGCGGGCGCGCTGGTGGTGGGGACGCTAACGTTTGGGCTAGGGGGTTGGGTATGGGGGGCGCTGCTGGCGATTTTTTTTGTCAGTTCCAGCCTGCTCTCCCACTTTAAGGAGGCGGAAAAACGCGCGGCCGCCGAAAAGTTTGAAAAAGGACACCGGCGCGACATGGGGCAAGTGCTGGCCAATGGCGGGTTGGGAGCGGGTCTGGCTGTGCTCAGTGCGCTGTTTCCCTCGCCCATCTGGTTCTTCCTATTCGTTGGCGTGATGGCAACGGTGACGGCCGATACCTGGGCGACTGAATTGGGCACATTGAGCAAAAATCCACCGCGCCTCATTACCACCGGCCAGGTGGTGGAGGTAGGTACGTCGGGCGGGGTGTCGTGGTTGGGCACGGCCGTTTCCTTTGCCGGCGGTCTGCTCATCGGGCTGGTGGCTGGATTGCTGCAACAAACACGCGATGAAAAAATGCTTGGTCGGGTGGCGTTGGCCGGGGCCATGGGCGGGTTGATTGGCAGCCTGACCGACAGCCTGATGGGGGCGACCATTCAGCAAATCTACTACTGCGACACCTGCCAGAAAGATACAGAGCGTAAAATTCATAAATGTGGCACGGCGACACGGCCGTTACGCGGCTGGTTCTGGCTGAATAACGACCTGGTCAACCTGATCTCCTCCATCGTTGGCGGCGCAGCAGCGGCGCTGATCGGCATCCTTTGGTACAAATGGACGGTACGCAAATGACAACGCTCATCCCTCCCTATGGTGGGCAGTTGATTGATTTATGCGTCCAGCACGATTTGTTGGCCGCGTTAACCGCCCGCGCTAATCGCGCTCCCTCCATTCGTTTAACCGAGCGGCAGGTGTGCGATCTGGAACTGCTGGCGACCGGCGCTTTTTCCCCGCTGGATCGGTTCATGGGGCAGGCCGACTATCAACAGGTGTTGGACCAGATGCGGCTGGCGAATGGGATTATTTTCCCGCTGCCTGTTGTGCTGACAGTGGACGATGACGATGACATTGCTGTGGGCATGGAGATTGCCCTGCGTGATCCGCAAAACGAATTGTTGGCGCTGATGCAGGTTGAAGAAAAATACACCTGGAATCTGACCGAGGCGGCCGCTAAAGTGTATGGCACGCAAGATTTACGCCATCCATTGGTGACTGAAATGCACCGCTGGGGCAAATATCACATCTCTGGGCCGCTGCACGTATTAAACTTGCCAACCCATTATGATTTCAAGGAGCTGCGCCTGACGCCGGCGGAAACGCGGATACGGCTGCAACAGTTTGGGCATCACAATGTCATTGCTTTTCAAACGCGCAACCCGCTGCATCGCGTCCATGAGGAACTGACGAAACGCGCTGTGCAGGAAAAGGATGGGGTGCTGCTGCTGCACCCGGTTGTCGGGCTGACAAAACCGGGCGACGTGGATTATTTTACACGGGTGCGCACCTACAAGGCGTTGGCGCAGCGGTATTATGATAACGGCCGTATCCTCCTCTCCCTCCTCCCTCTGGCCATGCACATGGCCGGGCCGCGTGAAGCGTTGTGGCACGCGCTCATTCGGCGCAACTATGGCGCTAACTATCTCATTGTGGGGCGCGACCATGCCGGTCCAGGAAAAGATTTCTCCGGCAAACCTTTTTATGGCCCATACGCCGCGCAAGAGATGGTGGAACGGTTTAGCGATGAATTGGGGGTAGGGGTGGTTCCTTTCCAGATGTTGGTCTACTTACCAGAAGAAGACCGGTACGAAGAAATAACCAACATTACGGAAGATATCCGCACTGCTTCCATTTCAGGAACACAGGTGCGCGAGGAATATTTGCAAAAAGGAAGGCAGTTGCCGGGCTGGTTTACCCGCCCAGAAGTCGCCGAAATTCTGGCCGAGACGTACCCGCCACGTCACCGCCAGGGCGTATGCGTCTGGTTTACGGGGCTGCATAATGCGGGCAAGTCTACGACGGCCAATGTGTTGACGATGTTATTGCAGGAATACGGCCGTAATGTAACCCTGCTCGACGGTGATGTGGTGCGCACCCATTTTTCCGAAGGGTTGGGCTACAGCAAGGAGGACCGCGACAGCCATGTGCGGCGCATGGGCTACGTGGCTGGGGAGATTGTACGGCATGGCGGCGTCGTTGTGTGCGCGGCCGTTAGCCCATATCGTGCCACCCGCAATGATGTGCGCAATATGGTCGGGCAGGAACATTACGTGGAAGTGTTTGTGGACACGCCAATCCACATTTGCGAACAGCGTGACACGAAGGGGCTTTATGCCCGCGCCCGTCGCGGCGAGATTCGCGCGTTTACCGGAATTGATGACCCGTATGAAGTTCCACAATTTCCAGAGATACGACTGACCACGCTGGCGCAGACGCCAGAGGAAAATGCGCGTCAAATCATTGATCTGCTGGTTGACCAAGGATTTTTGAAAACGGAGACTATAGAAGGATAACAAACATGCAAGAAACAAAACAACAAGGTTTCGTCGTCTGGATGACCGGGTTATCCGGCGCCGGTAAAACAACCATTGCCCTGGTGTTGGAACAGGAATTAAAAGGGCGCGGACTGCGAATTGAACGGCTAGATGGCGATGTGGTGCGCGAAAGCCTGACGCGGGATTTAGGCTTTTCTAAAGAAGACCGGGATAAAAACATTGAACGAGTTACCTTTGTCGCCAAATTGCTGTCGCGCAATGAGGTGGGCGTCATCTGCTCTTTCATTTCACCTTACCAGGCAGTACGGGATATGGTGCGGGCGCAAACGACTAATTTTTTAGAAGCTTTTGTAGACGCGCCGCTAGATGTGGTCATGGCGCGTGACGTGAAAGGGTTGTATCAAAAAGCGATTGCCGGTGAAATCCCCAACTTCACGGGCATCTCCGATCCATTTGAGGCGCCGCTGACCCCTGACATTCACGTGCGCACAGACCAGGAAAGTGTGGCCGAGAGCGCGCAGATTATCATTGATAAACTGGAATCGCTGGGATTGATCCCAGGAGTGGCGTAGACCGGAATCTGTGTTGTTGGGTTGGCGCATATTACACAAGAGCCATGATGACCATTGCTGAGGCGCTCCTTTACGGCCGTTCCCAACTCCAGGCCACGTCTCCCACGCCAGAGCTAGATGCGCGGCTGCTGCTGCAACATCTGCTGCGCGTGACGCACAGTTACCTGGTGGCGCACCCCGAAACACCATTAACGGCCGACCAAACTCAACAATATCGGCGTCTCATCGCCCGCGCCCGGCAAAAAGAACCCATTCCCTACCTGATTGGCGCGGCGCCCTTTTACGACTGCGAGTTCCAGGTGACGCCAGCCGTCCTCATCCCCCGGCCGGAAACAGAACTGCTGGTGGAGCGGGTGATTAAATGGGTGCGCGCGCGATGGGGAGAGGAACGGCCGTTGCCCATTCTGGTAGATGTAGGGACAGGCAGCGGCTGCATTGCCATCACCCTGGCGCGCCAACTGTTACAAGCAGAGGTTATCGCCATAGACATTGCGGCGGCGGCGTTGGCGGTGGCGCAAGCAAACGCCCAACGCCTGGCCCCGGGGCGGATTCAATTTCACCAGGGACACTTGCTCTCACCTCTTACTCATGCGGTGGATGTAATCGTCGCCAATCTACCTTACGTGACCGATGCGGAGTGGACTGCCCTTGATGATGGGGTAAAATTACACGAACCGGCCGTTGCCCTGAAAGGGGGACGCGATGGGCTTGATTTAATTGAGGAACTGCTGCAGCAAGCAACGGCAAAACTGAACCCTGGTGGCGCAATTTTTCTGGAAATCGGTTGGCGACAAGGATTGGTCGTCTATGAAGTGGCGCAGACCTGCTTCCCCACAGCCCACATTCAAGTTTCCCCCGATCTGGCCGGACACGACAGAATTGTGATGATCAGCAATATTCAATGAGAGATGAACAGTTGGTAACGCCGCCGCAATCTTCGGCGCAACGACAGACACAACTATGGCCAGCGCATTTGCCGGACGCAATTGTTAAAACGGCCGCTTTGCTGCAACAAGGCGAATTAGTTGTTTTCCCTACCGATACCGTTTACGGCCTCGGCGCGCACGCTTTTCAGCCAGCCGCCATTGCCTGTTTATACGCCGTCAAGTTACGGCCGTTCACCAAAAGCATCCCCATCCTCCTGGCCGACCTGTCAGACCTGGAGAACGTATCCTTGTCCCTACCCCCCCTTGCCCAACGCTACATTCAGCAATTTTGGCCCGGCCCGCTGACGCTCGTTGTGCGCAAACGGCCGGAACTACCAGCCATCCTTTCGACTGACGAAACCATTGCCGTGCGTATCCCTGATTGTACGGCCGCCCGCGCCCTGATTCGCGCAGCCGGTGGCGCAGTCGCTGCCACCAGCGCCAATTTATCGGGGCAGCCACCGGCGCAAACAGCAGCGCAAGCATTAGCGGCCCTGGACGGTATGGTTGCGGTTGTCCTGGATGGTGGCCCGTCGCCACAAGGTCAGGCATCCACTGTCGTTGACTGTACCACGAATCCGCCGCGCCTGTTACGTCCAGGCCCTATCACGGCGCATGATTTAGCTTTATGAGCGGTCTATTTATCCCCATCGCCCTCGCCCTGGCCGGCCTGGTTATGGCCCTGGCTGCTTATCGCGGCATTCGCCGGGGTGGAGCGCGCTTCTACACCTTGGAACGTGAAGCGATGCTGCGCCGCGCCGGGTTCAGCTTGCTGTTCAGCGTGCTGCTGTTCCTGGCTTCTGTCAGCCTATTGGCGCTCGAACGCCAACAAAACCTGGCCGCCGATGCGGCCGAGGCGGGAAACGCCAGTGAGGGAGGGACCGCCAGTACGCCAACGCAGGTCATTCAAACCTTCCCCCCGACCGAAACGCCCAGCCCCACGCCTGATCTGACGCTGCCAACGCCAACAGTCACCCCTGTTGTCTGCCGCGCTTCCATCGAAAATACGGGGGGGAGCGGCCTGACATTGCGCACAGCGCCGGCAGGCGATGAGATCCGCGTGCTGGCGGAAGGGACCATTGTGACGCTGCTCGATGAGGAACCGGTCACGGTCAATAATTTTACCTGGCGTAAAGTACGGGTGTTAGGCGGTGATGAAGGCTGGGTCGCCGAACAATTTCTGGTGGTTGGCGCGCCTTGCAATTAAACTGGACCAGCTTGTGTCTGCCTGAGTTATCACGCGCAGCACCTGGACATCAACTATGTATGCTTCGACAGGTTCCGCATAGACATTGGACTGCGCCAAAGCCATCGTTAAAGGTGCAAAAGCCGGGTATAGAGTTCCTGATGCAGTGGGACTTGTTGCAGAAATTCACGTCTGGTTTGTTCGTCGCTAATTTGGGCTGCTTGTTCTTGTAACAGCTTATTCGCGTCTTCTAAGATTTTTGCCACCTGCTGCGCCTTGGCAGAGGTGGTTAAAATATCTGTAAGCGTTAAGTAGACCCGTATCGGGTATTCACTTCCGTGGACGCCATATTGCTCAATCCATTCGATTGCTTCTTGTGTAAGCTTGAGCGCCTCATGATGATGGTCTTGATATAAGGCTACACGCGCCAGCCCGGTTATATCATCAATGGCGTTGGCATGTTGACCAATCTCTTTTCTAATAATCATTGCTTCATGATACATCTGTTGGGCTTCACCCCACCGTTGTAGACCTTCAAGCGCCAACCCTAGCGTTGTCAGGCTGTACCCTTGCCCGACTTTATCGCCAATAGACCTGTCTATGGACACAGCTTGCTGCGCAAAGTGATAAGCTTCTGTATTGTGCCCTAAATCATGCAGGACAAGCGCCAAATTAATGGCTGCCAGGGATTCCCCTGAACGGTTTCCTAGCGCCTGATAAAGCGTCCATGCCCGTTGGTGCTCATCACGTGCTACTTGCAAATTTCCGAGCGTGTGGTGAATGGCTGCCAAATTGTTGAGCGCCGTTGCCTCTTCGCGCCGGTTGCCAATGGCTTGATAAATCGTTAGCGCCTGACGGCCGTATTCTTCGCTCTTAGAGAAGTCTCCCAGCGCATGGTACACCCCTACCAGATTTGTCAGACTGCCTGCTTGATCGGGCAGCGCTTCCAGTTGTCGTCGTAGTTCTAGCGCCTCTTCTAAATATTTTCTGGCATTTTCCAGATCACCAAAATAGTAAGACACAGTACCCAGGTGATGCAGGCTGGTTGCTTCGCCTGCTTTGTTGTTTTGTGCATGAGCCAGCGATAGCGCCTTTTCCAGATGATGTTGTGCTTCATCCAATGCGCCGCGCCGCCATAAGGCCAACCCCCAGGCAATAAGACCCCTAATTTTTAAGTCTGGGTTTGTCGCCATCTCTGCCCATTGTACGGCTTGTTGGGCGATCATTTGGGCTGAACCGTAGTCGCTCATCGCTTCATAGTAATTGGCATAGCGCAGCGTGACTTCAGCATGGATGTGCGGGTTGTTGATGCGTTCTGCCAGGGTTCGCAACTGCACCAGGTCTTGCGCCTGCTCGTCGCGCATTCCGGCCAGGTGGTAGACTGCTTCGCGCATCAGCGTAAGCTGGTAGTGTGCCTGCAAATCATCTGTGGGCGTCAGTTCCAGGGCGCGCGTGAAATAAGTGATGGCTTCTTCGTTCGCAAAGCGGGTGGCTGCCTGTTCCCCGGCCAGGTGAGTATAAAAACGCTCTTTCTCTGGGTTTTCTGCGCGCCGCCAATGATAAGCGAGCAGCGGATAATGGGGCGCCAATGCGGAATTCTGTGTGTATTGCCCATCATCATAAGTGGTTTCATACCATTCGGCGACGACGTTGTGCAGGGCGCGACGCTGGGCGAACAGCAAGGTTTCGTAAGCCACTTCTTGGGTGGTATTGTGCTTGAAGAGGTAAATGAGTTGAGGAGCAGGGATCTCCAGGCGGACGAAGTCGCGCTCTTCGATGTGGCTAACTTGTTCTTGCAAGACGACCAGAGTGGGCTGTGCGGGGTGGGCATGGTCGAGCAGTACCAACCCAAAGGTACGGCCGATCACGCTGGCGACCTTCAACGTCAATTTTTCTTCCTCATCCAGCCGGTCCAGACGAGAGAGAACAATGCCGTGAATGGAGTCGGGAATGCCCAGGTCGGCGACAGAAAGCGAGATGTTGGGCGCCAGCATCCATTCTCCGCCTTGTTTAACCAGGCAGTTCGCCTGGCGCAGCGCGTTGAAGATGCTATCTGACAGACGCCAGGTATGGTCGGTTTCGTTGAGGTAGAGATGTCCCGCTTCACGCAGCGCCACAACCAGTTCTTCAACAAAGTATGGATTGCCCTGCGCCTGTGCTTGCAGCAGGTCGAGGGTAAGCTGTGTCGGTTCGCTGCCAAGCCGGTTGCTGACGAGGGCGGTGACGCCGGCGTCGGATAGTTCGTTCAGGTCAAGAGCGTGATGATACGGTAAGGCGTCTAGTTCGGGCAGGATGGGTTTGTCTGCTTGCCGGGGAGGGCGCTGCACCAGCAGGATGGCGATGGGCGCATTGACGATGGCGCGGCCGAGGGTGACGGTGAGGCCGAGGGAGGCTTCGTCCATCCAGTGAACGTCTTCCAGCAGCAGCAGCAGCGGCCGTTCCCCGGCCCACTGTTGCAGCATGTCAACTGCCAACGTGAACAACGCCTCCTGACGCAAACGCGGGTCAAACGACGCGGTAACGTTATTGTCTGGGATGGGCAGATTGAGCAAATCACCAATGAGGGGTAGACGCAAAGTCCAGTCAGGATTCAATTTGTTGAGGTGGGCTTCGACCTGGGCAATTGCCTGTTGTGTTTGTGCGGCATGGTCGGGAACGGCCGTTTCCCCTTCCAGGGCAAAAAATGCGCGAAACACCTGCCGCCAGGGATAGTAAGGGGCGCCCTGCGTGGTACTCTGGCAGGAACCGACCACCAGATGGAATCCAGTTTGCAGCGCCCGTTCACTGAATTCGGCCGCCAGGTGACTTTTACCCACGCCGGCGCTGCCGCTAATACGTAGAATTTGTCCTTGCCCTGCCAGCGCCGGCTGCACCCGTGCAGCCATTTGTTGCAGATCCTGTTCCCGCCCTACCAGTGGATGTGTGAAGAGGGAAGACGGCCGTTGCGATGAAGGTTGCCGCCGCGCCAGGACTTCACAAACTGGCAGCGGTTCCTTTTTGCCTTTTAGCGCAATTAACCCCAGGCTGCGGCATTCATACTGCCGCGAAATCAGATCTGCTACGTGGTGGCTCACCAACACTTGCCCTGGCTGTGCTATCCCCATCAGCCGCGCGGAGGTGTTGACTTCATCTCCCAACACGCCATAGGTCAGGCGCATTTCGCCGCCATACGCGCCGGTACGCATACGTCCCTGGCTGATCCCGATTTGAATATTGGCAATAAAATCAAACTCAGGTGGCGGGGAGCGCAGTTCGATGGCTGCGGCGACAGCCCGCTGCGCATCATCCCCATGCGAGATGGGTGCGCCATAGGCGGCGTAAAAATAACTGCCTTTGTCGCCAACAGTGACTTGCAACAGGTATCCTTCATAACGCGCCATCACATTTTGCGCCCAGCGAATATAGGCATCCAATTTAGCGCCGGCGGCGTCATCCCCATCATAATCCAGGCCGGTAAAGCGCAGGAACAAGGTCACTGCCGGGCGCAGTTCGGCCAGGAACTGCCCTTGTTCACGGCGCAGCCGCTCGTAGATGGGGGGCAGCAGCCAGGGGCGCACCTGTTCCGGCGTCAGCGCTGTGGCGCTTAATGCCGGCCACGGAGCAGATAGGGTGACAGGAACCAGCAGGCCATCCACAACGGCGTAGCGCGCGCCTGTTTTTTCATCTTCGCGCCAGGTGACGACGTTGACTTTCTTTTGTAAAGCGGCCATACCTTCAGGCCCGATGACAATTTCCCCTTTTTCCGTATGTTTTTCAGCGGCCGCCATGTGGTCAAGGGTAGCGCCCGCCAGGATGTCAATTTGTTGAATGTGTGGGTCGCCGACAATGAAGCGGCGCACGCTGCCGGTGGTCAGGGCAACTTTGATTGCCAGGGACACGACTTTACCGCCAGGGGTGCTGACCTGAGCAAAGGATTGCATGACACGTTGAATTGCCAGTGCGCAGCCGGTGGCGCGCACACCATCATCTTTGTTAAACCAGCAGGTAATGGCGTCGCCGCTAAAACTGATAACGCTGCCGCCATATTGGTGAACACGTTCCACCAGCGCCGTATAGACGGCGTTGAGTTGGCGCGTCAACTCTTCCGCGCCGCGCCGTTGTCCTAACTCCGTGGCCAGCGCTTCTGTGAGCGGCGTAAAGCCGGAGATGTCGGCAAAGAGGGCCGCGCCAACTGTGCGGTCAGGCAAGGTTTTCCCGTAGGCGATGGCCTGGCGGCGATCCATGGGGATATAGGCGATAAGTGGTTGCAGGTCAAAGTCCATAGTCGTTCACATTGTAACAGTGTGATTGTATCTCATACAACTTGCTATCGCTCTTTCTTTGCATACAATCGGGCGTCAGTAATCAGTAATCAGTGGTCGGTAATCGGTGATTAGGAATGGCGCTTAAATGACTTATCCCTTGGAGTCGAGGCTTTAGCCGGTTAAATGTTCAAGTTGTTTAATTCTCGTTCCTTAGCAACGGGCGAACCAATTACGGTTTATTATTGAGTGTAAAGGGTGACGGTATGTTGCAACCAGGAGATTTTTTTGATTTGACGGATCCGCTGGTGGCGGAGTTGTTTGCGGGGTGTGAGTATGTGTGGGATGTGGTGGCGCGCATTAAGCAGCAGGTAGCGCGCTTAGTCGGGGATGGGCAGACGATTTTAGGTGAGGTGATGCCGGGCGCTTATCTAGGCGACCGCCCAATTTATATTGGCGTCGGAGCGCGGATTGAGCCGGGCGCTTACGTGCAAGGACCGGCATATATTGGGCCGGGAGCGGTGGTGCGGCATGGGGCGTTTGTGCGTGAGGATGTGATTTTGCTGGCGGGGAGCATTTTGGGACATGCCAGCGAGGCGAAGAATAGTTTGTTTTTGCCGCGCGCGGCCGCGCCGCACTTTAATTATGTGGGGGATAGTGTGCTGGGGCAGCATGTGAATTTGGGCGCAGGGACGAAGCTGAGTAATTTAGGGATGTTGAGTGCGAAGGATGAGGTGACGGGGAAACGGCCGTCCATCATCTTGACCATTGATGGCGTGGCTTGTGATACGGGGCTGGCAAAGCTGGGCGCGATTTTGGGCGACTACGTGCAAACCGGCTGCAATGCGGTGCTTAATCCTGGCTGTATTGTGGGGCCACACACCCTCGTCTATGCCAATCTCAGCCTGCGCAAAGGGGTTTACCCTGGGCAGAGCATCGTCAAGCTGTCACAACCGACTCAAATTGTAATTCGTAATCCGTAATCCCTTCACGGTTTACCGACTGCTCCTGGCGTGGGTGGCGCGGAGGCGGGTGGAGGAGATGTCCATGCGGAATAGGTTGGCAGGAATGGGCTGGAACAAATCATCGCAGTTTGAGGGGATGAAGAGGTCGGTGAGTTCATAAAATTGACCGTCGGGCGCGCGACGGCCGGCCACGAGGAAACGGCAGCTTTGCGCGCGAATTTCATGGAGAGCGGCGCACATCTGTTGTTCGCTATTTCCGTAATAGCGGGGCTGTAGAATGCGCTGCACCGTATCATAGCCAACAATGAAGTTGGCTCCCGGATAAATGCGCGTTTTTTCGACAAAGGTTGGGGCATTGCTGGCGTAGACGGCGTAACGGCCGGCAAACTGCGCCAGGCGGTCGAGCAGGGTGTTTACCTCCAGTGAGGGTTTATCCGCGTTGACGGCTGCGATTTCAAAGGCAACCGGTTTGCCCAAAACCTGGCTGGCAGCGTTTGCCATCGCCAGGTGTCCATCGTGCAGTGGGTTGAATGCGCCGGACAGTATCAGTTGCGGCCGCGCGTCGGCCACGCAGATGAGGCCGTGTGCCTGTAACCCGAAGAAGGGGATGGCTCCATCTGTTAATTGTTGCGCCACCTGGGCAAAGTCATGGGTGACTGTTTCCAATCGGTCGCCTGGTTGCAGGGGTAAAGGTAAGCGGTGTGGCAGCGCGCACGCTTCAGCCAGAGCATTGAGCAACAGGTGGCTGACCATCTCTTCTTCTTCGCTGCGGCTGCGTAACCCTTTGTGCAGATAGAGTCCATATTCCGTTAGTTTGCGCGTATGCCAGATGGCGACGTGGGCGCGATGTTCGCCTCGTTTGGGACGGTCGGTGATGATGGTGGCGGTGCAAGCCAACCCGATGACCGGATCGTTGTTGGGACGCAGCCAGCGGGCGCGGGTGAAGGCGCGCCCGGCCAACAGCCTTGCGGTTTCTGCAGCTACGTATTGCGCCGGCGTTTGGCCGAGAAATTCGTCGAGGGCTGCCGCGCTGTAGGGCACGACGGCTTCGAGTAAGGTGCGTGACGCCCCAGATACGCCCAATATGTCGGAGAGGGCTTGCGTGCCGGCGCCGGCAGCGACAAATACGATCTGCGCCGGGTGATCGTGCAATGCCTGTACTAACTGTCTGGTGCGGCCGTCCATGTTTGCGGATTGTAGCAAGGTCGCGGAGATTGCGGTAATGTTGATAGGGAGGGTGTTTATGCCGATAGAATTATTTTATTTATGGCTGGTGGCCTTTCCTTTGTTAGGTGGCGTATTTTATGCCTGGTATCGCGCGCGCAAGAGCCGTTTAACAGGAAAACCAATCTGGTGGTGGCGGGAAGCTGGTGGATCGTCATCTACCTTACTCCCTGCTGAGGTTGTACGCTGGCCGGTAGTGGGGCTGTTAGTCAGCGGAGGGTTGTTGGTTTTCTTGGGGCAAGGGGCGTACCGGCATGTTCCTTTGCCGCAGCGTTGGGTTGTGTTTGCGCTGATGTTGTTGGGGCTGCTGCTTTTTCTGGCAGCAGGACGAATTGCTCGCCACCCACAGCTTCCCCAATGGTTGTTGTCGTCGCTGCAATGGGCGGCAGGGCGGTTACAAGTGACGCCGGGGCAGGTCCCGCTGCTGCTGCTGGCGCCTTTTTTGGGGGTGATGGCTTTGCTGGCTGCCGGACCGCTGTTGGTGGCGCGGCAGCCGTTGGTGGCTAATGTTGCCTGGCTGTCGTCTATTGTGCTGGCGCTTGTGGGCAGTTGGCAGCTGGGTGAGTCGTTGTCGCTGCGGGTTACACGGCGCGATTTGCTGCTGACGGCCGTCCTGTTTAGTGGCGCTTTTTTGCTGCGCGGCCTGTTCATGGAGACGATTCCCACGACACTTTCTGGCGATGAGGGATCGTCTGGTCTGGTGGCTGTTAGTTTTCTCAAGGGGGATGTCAACAACCTCTTTTCCTTTGGCTGGTTTTCTTTCCCCTCCTTTTATTTTGCTGTGCAGAGTGTGGGTATCTGGCTAATGGGCAATACAACGGCCGCGCTGCGGCTGACGTCGGCCGTGGCTGGGGCATTGACGGTGACGGCCGTTTATTGGTTGGGACGCTCCATGTTTGATCGGGTTACGGGGGGGCTGGCGGCGTTGTATTTGTTGGCCTCTCATTACCACATTCACATGAGCCGCATTGGCTTGAATAATATCTGGGATGGATTGTTTGCGACGGTGGCGATTGCCGGCTTGTGGCATGGTTGGCGTTACGGCCGTCGCGCCAGTTTGCTCTTGAGTGGGATTGCGGTGGGGTTGGGACAATATTTTTACGTCAGTATCCGTATTTTACCTTTGTTGTTTATGATGTGGGGCGTCGCTGCCTTGATTGGGGAGCGCGCTTTGCTGCGGCAGCGTTTTGCCGGGCTGCTCCTGTCAGTCTATGTGGCCGTCATTGTGTTTTTGCCGTTGGCGGTGCTGTTTGCTTCATCCCCCGATAATTTTAATGCGCCGTTACAGCGGGTAACTGTTTTTGATGGCTGGTTGGAAGACACCATGCAGCGCGAAGAAAAAACGGCCGCAGCGATCATTGTGGGGCAGATGGCGACGGCCGCGTTAGGCTTTACTCATCAGCCCTTGCGCCTGCTCTATGACCCTGGCGTGCCGCTGCTGCTGACAGGGGCGGCGACATTGTTTTTGATTGGGTTGGCCTGGTCGCTGCTTTCCTTTGATTTGCGCTATTTGCTGCTGCTGCTGCCTTTGGGGGCGGCCGTTGTTGCCAGTGGGTTTAGCCTGGATCCGCCCGCCTCACAACGATACATTATGTCAATTCCGTTGGTGGCGATCATCATGGCGCTGCCGTTAGGGCAGGCCGTTGCCTGGCTGCGCCAGTTGTGGCCGTCGCGCGCAAAAGTGGTTATTACGGGAGCTTTGCTGGTAATGCTGTGGACGGCCGTGCTTGACGTTCACTATTATTTTTTTAAGGTTTACGATCATTATGTATTAGGTGGATGGAACACGGAAACGGCCACTGATATTGCTATCTATTTGCGCGAGCAAGAGACGCGCCAACAGCACGTTTATTTTTTTGGCGTACCACGTATGGGGTATTACAGCCTGTCCACGATTCCCTATCTGGTTCCGGATATGGTCGGCGAAGATGTCATTGAGCCATTGACACAGCCCGCTCGTTTAAACCTGTATGGGCCTACCCTTTTTATTTTTTTACCAGAGCGTGCGCATGAATTGGAGCACGTGCGTGCCGTGTTCCCTGGTGGAACTTATTATGAATTCTGGAATGAGCGGCAGCAGTACGTTTTTTCTGTGTATAGCGTTGCGCCTTGATAGAAGGGTGTGCAACGTGGGGCGTGAAGACAGATGCATCACGCCCCACGTTGCATTGTTTCTTGGGAAACACTTTGCCGGTTTACGGCATGTTATGTGGGCGGCGTAGTTCAGTGCTGAACATGTGGCTGCTTTTGCTGGTCCACACCTTGTCGCCACTTTCGGTGCGCACGTGGTCGAGGAAACCCTGGATGCGGCTGTCGAGCAGGTCTATTTGGTGTAACAGAACGGCTTCCAGAGTTTTGGGGACAATTGGCGCGCCCCACTCCATCGCGCCATGATGTGAGGCGATCAGGTGAAGCAGGTGTTGTAGTTTGTCGTCAGGAAAGTTGAGTGCAGCGGCCGTTTTTTCCACCAGGACAATGGCGCGGATGATGTGACCCACCAGACGGCCGTCATCGGAAACTGAAAATCCTCCCTCAACTTCATATTCGTAAGTTTTGCCCATGTCGTGCAGGAGCGCCCCAGCAAGCAGCAGGTTGCGGTCAACAAAGGGATAATGCTGCGCCAATGTGATGGCGATGGCAGCCATGCTGAGAGAATGTTCTAGCAAGCCGCTGATATAGGCGTGGTGCATACTGCGGGCGGCCGGGGCGCTCGCATAGCGTGGCAGAAAAGCATCATCCAGCAAAATGTGGGCAGTGAGGGTTTGCCAGGGTTCATCCAGACTGGTGATATGCTGGCGTAATTCTTGAATCATGTCATCACGAGAGCGCGAACTGGTCGGCAGCAGTTCGCCTAAATCGGCTTGTTGGCCTGGATTCATATCGGTGATGTTGATCTGAATGCTGTCTTTATAGTTGACGACCCGGCCAGAAACGAGAACGGCCGCGCCTGAGGCTGCCCATTGTTCAATATAATCGGGTACATTCCAAAACACAGCCCCGGCCTGGCCGGAATTGTCGCGGATGGTGCAGAGCAGATAGGGACGGCCGTCTTTTGTAGACCGTCGCGTTACGTCTTGCAGCAAAAACAGTTCGTTTGTAAATTCATCGCCAACCTTAAAATCAGACGTGTAAATCGTTTTCACAGGATCCTCTTGAATTTGGTGTTAAGAAAGCTTGGTCTTTCTTTCGTCCTTCTTTACAATGCGTTAGCAGGGATGATGCGTCATTGAGATGACCATGTTTTTTCCCTGGTACCGGTGTTCAGTAATCGGTAATCAGTATTCAGTTATCAGTGGGCGTTCCCTGTGGCTGTCTACCGCGTACTGACTTCTGATTACTTCTGCTACTGGCATTATACCTTACCTGGAGCATGTGGCGTAATTGCGTTCACGACTGGATGATTATGCAACGATTAATTGTAGGAATTTCGGGCGCCAGTGGCGTCATTTATGGTATTCGTTTGCTTGAAGTGCTGCAACAGGTGGCCGATGTGCAAACACACCTGGTTATGAGCAATGCGGCAGGCATAACAATTGGCCTGGAAACTGATTACACGGTAGAGCAGGTGCAGGCATTGGCTGACGTTAGTTATCGTATCAAAGACATTGCCGCGGCTGTTTCTTCTGGTTCATACAAAACGATGGGTATGGTCGTCATGCCTTGTTCTATGAAGACATTGGCAGGAATAACCTATTCGTTCAGCGACAATTTGCTGCTGCGAGCGGCCGATGTTGTCTTGAAAGATCGCCGCCGTTTAATCCTTGTGCCACGAGAAACCCCATTACATTTGGGACATTTGCGCATGATGACCCAGGTTGTGGAGATGGGGGCCGTGCTTGTGCCCCCTGTGCCTGCTTTTTATCATCGCCCGCAAACGATTGATGACATCATTAACCAGACGGTTAATCGTGTGCTCGATTTGCTCGACATCGAATTGTCGGAAGATTTGTTTCAACGTTGGTCAGGTGGGAGTGGGAAGCGTGAAACGTGAAGCGCGAAGCGCCTGCCATTGGTCACCTTTTACGCTTCATAGCGCATAACGGAGAGGAAGGATTCAAGCGATGGATGAGATTCAGCAGCAAGCATTGGCTTATCTGGCCGGGCATCATGTCATGACAATTGCGACGAGTGGTGTTGATGGCGTGTGGGCAGCGGCCGTTTTTTACGTCAATGATGGGTTTAATTTGATATTTCTTTCCGCTGCGCATACACGGCACGCGCAGAACTTCCTTGTCTCGGCGCAAATTGCGGCGACCATTCAGGAGGATTATGCAGATTGGCGGCAGATTCAGGGCATTCAGTGCGAGGGGGTTGTTAATCAGTTAGTCAATGAGGAGCGTGTAACGGCCGTCTCCCGGTACAAGGAGAAATATCCATTCTTGCAACACGCCCCAGCGCAAATTGCGACCGCTTTGGCAAAAGTAAATTGGTATCGGTTGCGCCCGCAGCGGATGTATTTTATTGACAACAGCAAAGGGTTTGGCCATCGTGATGAAGTTAAACTAGGGCGTGAAACGTAATGCGTGGTACGCATCCGTGTGCGCATGGACTGGGCATCAAGGCTGTATGTTCATCTTGTTGACAATGGCTTTGAGATAAGGGGCATATTGAGGTGTGTCGTACAAGGCGATGGCGGCTTCTTCAGGATCGAACGGTTCAGGCAGGTTAATTAATTCTTGCAAATAAGCCTGATCACAGCGCAAGATCGCTTCTTGTAATAATTTATCGCTGTTGATGCCTAGTGTGACTGTGGCTGCGGAAAGAGATTTCCCTTTATGCGTGTGAACAACTTGGGCGCGACGCGCCAGCAGCATGACAGCGTTGATCAGATTTTTTGACAGCTCTTCCTGATTGGTTTGTTGATAGTGCTGTGCCAGATCATCAATGAGAGGGCGCCAGTAATGTACTTGATCACGGCGCAGGAACGTGATGATATCTTTGAGGATGGCGTAACGCTGCCTGGCCGGAACAACACGTAGTTTGTTCTTTTTCAGGCTGCTACGATAGCGGAGGTGCAACGGCCGTTCCACCGGTTTGGGCGTTGTCACTTTTTGCACGTAGGTGGTTGTGTCTTCTTGCCTGATTTCCACCAGATAGGCGTAATTCGCTAAAAACTTACGAAAACTGCCTTCGGCATAACTCGAATTGGAGAATGCCCCCCGGCTGAGTTCATCCATGCGTTGTTTGAGCAGGCTGGCGCGGATCAGTTGATTGTCCTGCTGTAATTCGTTGATAGCGCGCTCCACCAGTTTCTCAACATCAGCCTCGCTCAACGTGGGCGCAGGGATTAAATCCTCATAAAAAATATATTTGTCGCAAAGCCCCACAAAACTGCTGCTGGCCGTATGTTTCACGCCGACGCCAATGACTTGTTTCCCTCGTTTGCGCAAAGATTGTACCAGTGGCGTGAAATCACGATCGCCAGTCATCAGGACGTAGGTGCTGTATTTATGACCATCCACGATCGTGTCCATGGCGTCTACAACGATTTGCATGTCGGCCAGGTTTTTGCTGAAGTTGTTGATCGGCACAGTTGATTGGGTTGTGAATCCGGCCGTGGTCAAGTCTTTGAGTTGATCGCGGCTTTGCCGCCAATCTCCATAAGAACGGCGCATCACGATACGGCCGTTCGTGATTTTCTTGATGTGGTCCAGAATCAAATTGATGTTGAACGTTAAGTTTGCTTGTTTGGCGCCGATAACCAGGTTGTCAAGGTCAAGAAAAATGGCTATGTCATTGGTCATAAATATATTCCTGAAATATGCTTGCCACATTTTACTCTTTTCTGACCTGTTCTCGCAAGCGACATTCTGATTTTGCCTGGCGTTTGTGTTGTTTCTTGGGAAACATTTTTTTCGCCCTTTGATATTTACGTAAAGTATGTTACCATAATGTCAATCCGTTATATGTCAACCTGAAGACTCAATGGAGGTAGACAGATGAATAAGCGTGTATGGGATAAAAAACCGTGGCAAGCCTTCAAAACGTTTGCCATCTTATTTTCGTTTACGATCAACTTGATCCTGTTGATCGTCTTACTGGTGGCTGCACCTCTCATCTTGCCGATTGTCAACGATATTGCCAGTCCAATTGTTAGCGGTTTGAATTCAAGCTTTGTAGATATGAATCAGGCGACCATTCGCCGCACCATTGACGTCAGTGATACCATTCCTGTCGTGCTGACCGTGCCCCTATCAACAACGACGTCGGTGGTTATACTCAGGGATGTCCCACTGGTCAACGTGCCGGCTAAGTTCACCTTGCCCCATGGTGGCGGCGAAATCAATGGTGTCGTGTCTCTAAACTTGCCCAAGAATTTGGCGCTGCCGGTGCAGTTGGACTTGCAAGTTCCTATTAGTGAGACGTTGCCTGTACAGTTGGCGGTTGAGGCGATCATTCCGCTAGACGAAACGGAGTTGGGGGCGCCTTTTAATCGCTTGCAAAGTATTTTTGCGCCACTAGACGCTCTTTTGCGTGGATTGCCAGCAAACGGTCAAGACTTGTTTGAGCGGATTAGCGGCCGTGTGAATCAGCCGGTGGATTCCATTCCCGTTCCTGTTGGCGCGGCCAATGAGTAATGTGTAGTCGCGCAGCCGCACAACCTGGCGGTTGTTGCCCCAGGAGTGAGTTCTGCTATGGCTGATAAACCGCCGGTCTGTGATTATGAGGGTTCAGATTACCGCACACGGTTCTGGGAGGGCCAGGGACGTGGGTATGAAGACCAGGTTGAACGGGTTGCGCTGCGCCGCCTGCTGCCACCAACCGGGCGAACACTCATTGAGATTGGCGCCGGATTCGGCCGTCTGGCCGATGAATACCTGGGTTATGAAACGGTTGTTTTGTTTGATTATTCACGTTCGCTGCTGCGCGAAGCGCAAGCGGTTTGGGGGCATGATCCTCGTTTTCTGTTTGTAGCCGGTAATTGGTATCAAATGCCATTTATCCCAGGGTTGTTTGACACAATGGTACAGGTGCGCACGCTGCATCATGCGGCTGATGCGCCTGCTTTGTTTGCTCAACTTGCGCGGATTGCGCGACCTGGTGGCCGTTATGTGTTGGAGTTTGCCAACAAGCAGAATGTAAAGGCTATTGGCCGTTACTGGCTGCGTCGCCAGTCATGGTCGCCATTCACTTTGTCACCCGTTGAATTTGTCGCGCTCAATTTTGACTTTCACCCACGATGGATTCGGCAGCAATTACATGCCGCACGTTTTTCCCCAGGACGAACGCTGGCGGTCTCCTATTTTCGCTTTGCCCCACTCAAGCGTTTGTTGCCAACGCGGCTGTTGGTCACTTTAGATGGGATGATGCAGCATACAGGACGTATCGGGCAGTTAAGTCCAAGCGTGTTTGTGGTTAGCGCGCATCCGGCGATAGGGGAGACGGCCGTTCCAGACGTAACGGCCGTTCCAGACGCATCGGCCGTCGCCAACACCTTCTTTGCCTGTCCCCTCTGTCAGTCACCGCTGGGCAGCGCCGTTAACGGCCGTCTTCTTTGTCCAAATTCAGTTTGTGCCCGACAGTGGCAGGTGGATAATGGCCTCTATGATTTCAAAGAGCCATTTGCCTGATTGTCGTCTTTGGGGATAGTGATTCTTCTTTTATTGTTTATGTCAATCTGATTGCGACTAATCAGGTAGGACTTGTAAAAGAATAACTTCGTTGCCATACACTTCCATCAGTAAAGAAAACTATCATGACATGACCTTTGTCCGTATAATTACTTGCAAGTTTCGTTATATAATGTGAACTGCCTGGTCAAACGACAGGATGGTTCTATGGGTATGTAGAGGCTTGCGAACAATGTGGGGGACGTATGGTCATACGCCCCTACTTGTTGTATGTGTTTGAACACAAATTTTGTTTTTATCAGGATGTTGTTTGTTGTCCAAGTGCAGGTTTGCCATCAGTAGTCGCCGTCACAGTAAGCAATTACCGATAATTTAATCAAGGAGTGTTTTTGTTATGGTAACTCAATCTGAACGCGGTGTTGATTGGCAGAGACGGGTATTATACCTTCTTTGTCTGTTTGTTTTAGTGATAGGGGGGTTTTCCTCCCCAGTTGCGGCTGATATGGCTGCGGCCCCAACAAATGCGTTTTTCTCTTTGAATGGTAATTTGAACCCAGGGGCCAGTGTGAATCCGGTTTACCCTAATTTCACAGGAAACCGGGATTTTAATTTTTCCCTGGCAATTACCGGCAGTGGTCCGGTCGCTTTTACGATACGTAATGCCAGTAACGTCATTATCTGGCAGGGCACGGCCGTCGCAGGGGAAACCCTGTGGGGGAGTGGCACGCTCACGGTTGGGCAAAATGGCATGACCTTGACGAACAATGGCGCCGCAGTCGCCAGTTTTCAGCTTTCGTTGTACGACTTGCCCAATGCGCCTTATGTGTGGAATGGGGCGACGACGGGAGCTGGCTTAAGCAGCGAGGCGCGGGTCAATTTCCCCAGCGATGGCTTGTATACATTTAATCTGGGTGTGACAGCCGGTCAATATCAATTTTTACTAAACAATGAGTATATTCAGAAAACGGCCGTCTCCTCCACCAGCGTCACCTACTTTGTCCCCGCCGGTAGGCACAATTTGACCGTTGTACAAGACAGCGCGGTCGGAGCCACGTGGCAAGTCTCCATTTCCGACGTAGGCGCGCCTAATGACAGTCTGCCATATACAAAGACAGGCAGTGGGCTGGATGGGGATAACCCCCGTTTTGTTGAGGAATGGCTGCCCATTCAGTTGAACACAGCCACCCAGGTTAACCTGGCGCTTGCCGTGACCGGCGCGGCTGGCGATAACCTGGCGCTCGAAGTGACGCAGCCGGGACAAGCGCTCCGCGTACCCTTGTCAGCCGTCTATGCTGGCGAAACAACCTGGTCAACGTTGAACCTGCCCGCCGGGATCAGCCTGATCCATTTAACGGCCGATGCTGCCAATGTCGGTACGCTGGCCTATGCGTTGACAATTTCGACGATTCCGACGACAAATTACACCTGGAGCGGACAAAGCGATTTCCGTGGTCTGTACAGCCACATTCGCCTGCAATTCCCCAGCGACGGTTTGTATCAATTTGACCTGGGGGTGACAGACGGCCGTTACCAATTCTTGCTAGACGACAATTACATTCAAAAAACGGCCGAAACCAATACCAGCGTTACCTACTTTGCCTCGGCCGGCCTTCACGACCTCTACCTGCACCATGACACCACCGAAGGAGCAGCCTGGAGTGTGGGTGTTAACTTCGTTGCCGCCACCAACAACGCCCTGCCCTACAGCAAAGATGGGGGAGATTTGGGCGGCGTGGACAATGATTTTAGCGAAGAGTGGCTGCCGGTAACATTAGACACTGCGCAAACGGTCAATCTGGTCATTGAAACCACCGGTAACATCACCGACAGCCTGAACCTGGAAGTGTATGGAGCAACCGGCGCGGTACAAACTTTCGCGCTAAACACCATTTTGGGTACCGAGCGCGTTTGGGCAAACTTTGCCTTAAACGCGGGCGTCAACCGCCTGCGTATTGCTGCCGCGAATGGCAACGCCAACCCCATGGCTTACTCGCTGACAATGAGCGCAGTTCCGGCGGATGGCACGGCCGTTTGGGATGGTTTCTCTCTGGATGCCGGCAACAACGCCAGCATCATGGTCAACTTCCCCACCGCCGGCGTCTATCGCTTTGCTATTGATAACAACGAAGGGTTTGCCAATCTGGTACTGGATGACAATTTACGGGTCATCACCCCACAAGGCGAATCGCTCATCAGCAGCAGCTACGATATTGAGGTGTCCGCCGGTATGCACCAAATCCACACCGTGCAAGATACCACCTTTGCCGCCACTGACTGGGCGGCCAGCGTAACGCCGGTAACGCCTGCTGCCAGTTTCTTTAACTTTGAAGGTATCTTGCAGCCAGGCGAAAGCGTCACGCCGGAATATCCCGCCAATGGGAACCTCGACTTTAATTTTGCGTTTTCTGTTGCCAATGGCGGCCCCGTTAATCTGGCTATTGTCAATGGCGACGGCGCGCCCGTGTGGACAGGCGACGCCATGCAAAACGAGACCCTGTGGGGGAGCGGCGCCTTGTCTGCCGGTAACAATGGCCTGACGCTGACCAACAATGGGGCAACGGCCGCTTCCGTCACCCTGACCCTCTACTACATCCCTGTTACCGCCTACAACTGGGCAGGCATGTCGGCCCCTGCAGGGCTGAACAGCCACATCCGCCTTAACTTCCCCAACGATGGCCTCTACACATTTGACTTTGGCGTGAATACCGGCGAGTTGTACCAATTCCTGGTTGACGCCGATTACATCCAAAAAACCGCAGCCGCAGATGGCACGGTCGCTTACTTTGTGACGGCCGGTATTCACGATCTCTACATTGACCAGGACACAGGTGGCGGCATGGTGGATTGGTCACTGGACATTGCCGAAGTGGGCGCGCCCAATGACGCGCTGCCCTATCATAAAGTTGGCGGCCCATTGGGTGGCGGCGCTGACTTTACCGAAGAGTGGCTGCCCCTGAACCTGAGCGCCGCGCGCATGGTGAACGTCGCCCTGACCCTGAGCGGCAATACCGGTGACATCTTGCAAATGAGCGCCAATGGGTTTACGGTGATGTTGTTCGGCGGCGAGACATATTGGACAACGCTAGACCTGAACGCCGGTACCACGTTGTTCCAACTACAAGCATTCGCCGGCAACAGCGCCCCCTTAAACTATGACCTGACGGTCTATGCCTTGCCTGAATTGCCCTACACCTGGGATGGGTTGGCGGCCGCTTTGCAAGGAGCGAACCGAAACAGCCATATTCGCGTTGAATTTCCGGCAGATGGATTGTACACCTTTGACCTGGGGGTTGATGACGGCCGTTACCAATTCTTCCTCAACGAAGAGTACATTCAGAAAACGGCCGAAACCGACGCCAGCGTCACCTACTTTGTGCCCGCCGGTTTACATGATCTCATGATTGTGCAAGACAGCGGGGTTGGCGCCGATTGGGACGTGACGCTGACACAAACGGCCGTCACTCCCGATACCCTTCCCTACCACAAAACAGGCGGCGACCTGGGCGGCGATGTCAACGATTTCAGCGAAGAGTGGCTGCCCCTCTACATTGGCGCGGCCGCCGCAGTGAATTTGCAAATCGCGCTCACCGGCAGCATCTCCGACTCGCTGCAACTGGCAGTCGTCAACGCCGCCGGCGATGACATCCTCGTCATGGATCCCCTCTTTGGCGGCGAAACCGTCTGGTCTACATTCCAAATTCCGAACGACGGCGCGCGCCTGTACTTGCTTGCCAATGGCGGCAACGACGCGCCTCTGCAATACGACCTGACCGTGGATTACTTGCCACAAATTACCGGCGTGTTGGCCAACAGTTACACCTGGTCTGGCCTGGCGGCGGCGGACGGGTTGAATTCAACCGTGCGCCTGGACACACCAATCAGCGGGTTGTATCACGTTGAGGTGTTCATGCCTGATGATGGGTTTATCACCTTGTTCATAGATGCGTTGGCGCAGGCAGTGGGAATGCCCACATCTGTCAACGGCTTTTTCTATGAATTCGACGTGCCGCTGACGGCCGGTTTGCACACCTTCCGCAGCGCCCAAGATGCCACGCCGATAACGAGCTGGGTGGTGACGACGACGCTGCAAACGGCCGATGCGCCGCAGCTGACCAGCGTCTCTCCTGTTACCCTTACCAACGATGTGGTGACGGTTGTGACGTTGACCGGGGCGAACTTCATGCCTGGAGCGGTCGTCACCATGCAGCAGGGCAGCACAATCATCACGCTAAACAATGTCACCGTGCTATCGGCTAATCAGGCGACGGCCGTTATCCCCGCCGGTATTGACGCTGGCGTTTACAGCATCACATGGACAAACCCAGATGACCAATCGGCCACGCTCGCCGATGCCATTCAGGTTTACTTGCCGCTGCCGCCGAGTTACACGCTCTATTTGCCGGTGATCCACCGCGCGCCCTAGCATTAGGGGGCCTGACAGGTCAGCCAGACCTGTCAGGCCTTTTTTATGGTTGGATGCGCGGTGGCAGCCAGTAAAAGTCGCGCGGCCATTGACCGAGGGCGGGCTGGATGTTGTACAGGGCAGAATTGTTGGTAGGGGCGTAAAATACGCCGGCATTGGCTTGTTGGATGACGACGCCGCTGCCATCTGGATTCCAGGCGGCCACGATGTCCCAAGCCGTAACGGCCGGCCAGAGGGCATTGACGCGATCTAATTGATCACCAAACCCTTTGAGCAGGTACACGCCATTTGCGTCGAGCGCGATGGGGTTGTAGAGCAAGAAACCGAAACGGCCGCTTTCCAAATGAAATGGCGCGGCAATGCCACTGGGGGCCACCGCAAGAGCGTCTGTTTCTTCCAATACCAACTGCACCTGGTCAGGGTTGACGCGCCAGATTTCTACAACAGGGGGGCGCAACTGCTCCCCGCTCAGTTGTGGGCGTGATACTAACAGCCGGTCATCTTGCATCCAGGTAACGGCCGTCCAGTGTGGGTCAGCGTACACAAAGCTGTTGGGGATGGGCATGACCTGGCCGGTTGGCACGTCCAGCACTACGCGGTCGCCCCCTTCAATGGCGCTGCGCCACATGAGCAGGAAACGGCCGTTGCGCGCCCAGGCAATTGGCCCATAAACCGTCACGTCACCCCCGCTGCGCGGACTTGCCAGCAGGAGCTGTGGCTCTCTGGCCGTCACGTTATAGAGCCGCACGCCCATCTCGCCATCCCCCCAAACCACATTTTGATTATCTGGGTGCCAGGCCAGATTGCCACACGGAATGGCGCATGGCGCTGCGATTTTGACGGCGCCGCTGCCCACCTGCACCACGCGCATTTCATAGGCGGCTTCGGCCGGTTCGCTTTGCGCCGTTTGCGCCACAAAGGCCACATGCTGCCCATCCCCGGCAATGGTCAGGGCGCGCACGTCGAATGCTTCAGCGACCAGGGTGCGGCTTTCGCGGCGATCCAGGTTGACAGAAACAATGGTAAAGGTTTGCGCCCGTGTGGGGCTAATTGGGTCTGTATGGGTAACGCGGGCGGCCACCAGGAAACGGCCGTCGGCCGTCACGGCAAAACTGCTGACATCACCGGTCAAATAGATTTCTGGGCGCTCCCGTTCACCGCTGCCACCGCCGGGCAAAATGGTTTCCACCTGCCCGTTACGCGCCCACAACTGCAATGCGCCATCGGCGATGAACAGCAGGTCACGGCTGATACCTGGCAGCGGCGGCCGGCTGACAATGCTGGTGACCGGATTGGTGACGGGGGGGGCTGTGGGCGTGCCTGCGGGGGTAGCGGTGGACTGTAACGTAGGGGTGGCGAGGGAAACGGCCGTTGCGTCACTCTCATCCCCTGCTATTGTCACCGTTGCCGCCGCCTGAATTGGGGCGCTGCTGGCTGTAGGCAGTGCCGCGACAGGCTCCTCCCCGCCTGACCCAACGGCCGTTGGCACGACCAGCGTGATCGGGAACTCTTGCTCTACTTCACTGCGGCAGGCTGCCAATGATAACAGCAGCAGAATAATCATGAACCATTGCCAGACAACTGTTTTTTTCTTCATGGTATGCCTCGTAAGGAATGAAACTTGAATAATCCTTGTCGGAACTGCACTCCTTCCGCGGAACGCGGTTCTTCTTTCTCTACACAATAGCATTCACCCATTTGTCTGGCAAGTCTGCGGCAAACAGACGCCGGGCAAGCGATGGCAAATAGATGAAAAGAACCGATTTTCAGTTAAGATAAGGGCACATAAGATGAATCTCTTTTTTGGTTTATCCAGGTTAGGGGATTAAAAGATATAAGAAAAAATCCTACAATCCCCGTTATTTTTAAGGCAGGTAAAGATGACAGCAGCAGAAGTTAAGTTTGCAACACGAGAAGCATTTTTAGCAGCGATACAGCAGCGCCAGGATTTGACCGGAGCAGACGCCAGTGGTCTTGATTTGTCTGGGGCGCGCTTAACGGGGGCGCGCCTGACAAATGCGAATTTACACGGCGTCAATTTGCAGAAGGCTGTTGTTGCCAATAATGAGATGCAGGGAGCAGATTTATCGGCGGCCGATTTGAGCGACGCCTTTGTTGCCGGCATCAATTTTGCGCAGGCAAATTTGAGCCAGGCGCAGCTGACGGGGGCAAAACTGATCGGGATTAACTGCGAAGGCGCCGATTGCGCCGGTTCTGATTGGCAGAATGCGCGGCTGCGGGCTGTGAATGTGACCGGGGCTAATTTTGAGAATGCGATCACTACAGGGGCGCGGTCGGCCGCGGTGGATTGGCAGAAAGCAAAGACGCCGCCGGCTGTTTTGCCCACGCCAACGCAGATGGTCCCTCGCTGGCTGTCATTGGTATTGCTGCTCGGTGGCGTTTTGCTTGTCTGGCTGTGGCAGCGACGGCAAACAAGGATGGAGGCATAAGGGATGTCGTATAACCTGGTTACAGATGACGTTTTGCAACAATTGCAGGCAATTGTGGGGACGGATGGGGTCAGTACGGCCGTATCTGAACTGAATCTGCACGCCGCCGACATGTCGAGCCACCCGCCCCATTTGGGCGAGGTGGTCGTGTGGCCGACAACGGCGGCGCAGGTGGCTGGCGTGCTGCGCCTGGCAAATGAGCAGCGCATTCCAGTAACGCCGTGGGGTGTAGGGTCGTCGTTGGAAGGCAACCCGATCCCGCTGTATGGCGGCATTGTGCTCTCAACCGGGCGGATGCAGGCGATTGTAGCGGTTCATGTTGATGATTTTCAGGTGACGGTGCAACCGGGCATTGGTTACAAGGATTTGAACAAAAAGTTGGCGGTGTATGGCCTCTTTTTTCCGCCAGACCCCGGGGCGAATGCGACGATTGGCGGGATGTTGGCGAATAATGCGGCCGGCATTCGCACGGTGAAGTATGGGGCGTCGAAAGATAATGTGCTGCGGATGGAGGTGGCGCTGGCCGACGGCCGTCTCATTCACGTGGGTTCGCGCTCCATCAAGCAGTCGTCGGGGTACGATTTACTGCATCTGTTTGTGGGCAGTGAGGGCACGTTGGGGGTGATTACGCAAGCGACGTTGAAGCTGACGCCAATTCCGGCCCTGATGAGTGCGGTGGCGGCGTCGTTTGCTGATGTGGAAACGGCCGTGGCCGCAGTTGTTGCCATCAAGGGAACCGGCCTGGACCTGGCGGCGCTCGATTTTATTGACGCTTCTACGGCCGCCATGCTTGCCCAAGAAAACGGCGTGGATCTACCCGCCCAACCCACGCTGTTGATGGAGTTTCACGCCACTCATGCCGAAACCATTCAATTAGGACTGGACATGGTGCGTGAAATATGTGATGAGATGGGCGCGACACGTGTCTATGCAACGGCCGATCCCACCGAGCGCCAGCGCATCTGGCACGCCCGTCACCAGACTTATGAGACCAAATTGCGCTTGAATCCTGGTATTTCGTGGATGCCGATGGATGTGGCTGTGCCTATCAGCGCCTACCCGGCGTTGGTGGCCTATGCCGAACAGGAAATGCAGGCGCAGGACGTATCTGGTTTTCTCATCGGTCATGCGGGGGATGGCAACATGCACTTCACGTTGGCGTACCAGGATGAGGATGCGCACCGGCGCGTCAAGGCTGTCAATGCGGCCGTTATCTGCAAGGCAGTAGACCTGGGAGGAACGGCAACCGGCGAGCATGGCGTAGGCATTGGCAAAGCGCCGCTAATGCCCTACGAGCATGGCGCGGCATTAGACGTGATGCGTCAGATCAAGCAAACGCTTGACCCCAATGGTATTTTGAATCCGGGAAAAATTTTTGCGTAGAGGAAAAACCGTGAAACGTGAAGCGTGAAACGTCAATAGACAAACTTCACGCTTCACATTCCGTTAGCTCGCGCAGCCGTGGATGGTCGGCATAAACACCATGATAAGAGGGGGGCAGCATGGCGGCAATACGACACATGATTTCGTCGGTTTGTGCTTGCAGGTATTGATCGCGATTTTTGTGATCAAGCGGAGGCAAAGTGAAGGGGGCCCCTGCTTGCACGACAATTTTACTGCGTTTGAAACGGCGCAGATTTTGCTTAATAACGCGATCTTCTGTGCCATAAAGGGCAATGGGGATAATGGGGGCGCCGGTTTTGGCAGCCAGAAAGGCTGTGCCATGTTTAGCAAGCATCAATGTTTCTTGTTGGCTGCGTGTACCCTCAGGCGCAATGACCAGAAACTGCCCTTGCCGCAGCCGTTTGACAACGATGCGCAGAGCATGAAAATCAGCCTCAAACCGGTTGAGCCAGATGGCGTCCAGGTGTTTGACAACGAAACGCCAAAAGGCGGATTTTCGATATTTTTCAGCGATCATTAAAATGAGGTCACTGCGGTCAATGAGCGTCAGGGTAAGGATGGCGTCTACGCGCCCCAGGTGGTTGGACGCAGCGATGAAGCTGCCATTGGCCGGCAGGTTTTCTGTGCCGATTGCGGTTACATCGGCTATTAAGAACATGATCAATTTAGCGCCCAGACGAATCAATTTCCGCATATGCTCTCCAAATAACTTGGCGATCTCCGGATCGCTTTCCTTTACCTTTAATCGGAGCGTTCCGGCTAAAGCGATCCGCTCCTCTTGCCATGTTGTTACTGTAAAATCTGAATGGGAATGGGGACGAATACCAGCAGGAACAAAATCAGTGTAAACCTGGCGATAGCTTTTCGTCTGTTGTCTAATGGCGTCACATCATCTAATGGTTCAGCATGATTGCGCCCCAAGAAGAACAAGATCACGATCCAGATAACCCAGGTAGGCGTTCCCGTTAAAACGACCAGTATTCCAAGCGCCAACAGCACAGGCCAGAACAGTTGACGCGCGCGCTGCCCTAATAGTACGTACATGATATGTCCGCCATCGAGCTGCCCAACGGGGAGTAGATTTAATCCCGTCACCAGTAAGCCTACCCAGCCAGCCCAGGCCACCTGATTCAACTGCACGTCCAGATTGCCATTAGGCAAGAACTGCCCAAAGATCATGAACTTGGTGAGGGCATACAAGATGGAGTTTCCTTCCAATAAAATGACGCCATCTGCTGGAAGTGGGCCGATTGGTCCGACAGGTGACGTTGCCAGCCCATATATGAGAATGGGTAACGCAAAAACGAATCCGGCTAAAGGTCCGGCCGCGCCGACGTCCAGTAGGGCGCGGCGGCTTTTGATTGGCGCTTTCAATTGAATAAATGCGCCCAGGGTACCAAAGAGTGAGAACGGAGGCGGCAGCGGGATAAAGTATGGCAGTGTTACAGGTACTTTATGGTAACGCGCGGCAAAGTAGTGTCCCAGTTCGTGCGCGCCTAAAATCAGCATGATGCTGGCGCAAAACGGCCAACCGCTCCACAAATTCAACGTTGTTCCGGCGGTAAGCCCATAGGTGGCGCCCAGGTAGAGGGTGGAGAGAATGGTGAAGAGCAGCAGGATCAGGTTGACGATGGGGTTGGTTTTTTGGGCGGTGAACACCATGGGCAGGGCAATGAGGGCGACCCGTTCCTGCTCCTGGCGCAGCATGGGGGTAAATCCGTGTTGTTCAAAGCGGATGCGCAGGTCATCATAACAGCGCGCCGGGTCTTGCAGAAAATGTCCACGGAACCGAACATAACCGGGGTGGGGCTGGTCTAGCGTCGTATCTGAGATTGTAAATAAATCAGGGATACTATGCCGCAAGGCTTCAACTTTGTCTGGGGGGACAGCGGGGCCGCTCGTGTTATTGTACATGGTAGTGTGGGTGGCTATTGTTCGGCCGTGTCCGGTTCGTCATCGTCACCCCAACTGATGATCCAGATGCAGGCGCCGGCGACGAGGGTTGTGACCACGATAAGCCAGAACCATTGGCTGGTTTCTAACCCAACGTCCCGCGCTTCAACCAGCAGTAAGGCAACCATGCCAATGGCTAGAATAAGCCAGGAAAACAGGTTTGGATGGTTTGTAATCCATGTTTTAACAGCGTCCATATACTATGACAACTCCTTTGATAATGGAGCACGAGCGGTTTGCTCGTCAGTGCAGGCCAGGTTGTCTGCGCTCCGTTTTCATTAAATTGGGTGTGTGACACGTTCACGCAGCACTTTAACAACAAAATCTGCCTGTTCTGGTGGTGACTCTTGAATGGCGGCTTTCCAGGCTGCGGGCATTTTCTCCAGTTCGGCCGGGACAAAGTCATAGGCGGCAAACAACTGCCGCAGCGCGGGTGGGGTGTCGTGGGAGAGAAAAGCGACGATGATTTCGCAAATGTGCCGGTCTGCCGACTGCTCGATGCTGTCAAGAATAGCTTTGCCAACGGTGGGAATGGCTGCTAGCGGATGGAAGAAAATCTGGTCTATACGGCTGACGAGGTTTTCGATGTTCCAGCCGACTACCGCCTGGATGTTGGTGCCTATCTGTCCGATGAAGTAACTACGCTCGCCAAGGGCGACGAGCATATCGGCGCGTTTGAGTTTTAGTTTACCGTCGGTGGCGTGGTGGATGAGGAGGAGGATAGAGGGAATGTCTGACGGCCGTGCACGGCGCACTTCGACATTGGTGTCTGTGGGTAAGGGCGTCGTGGCGACGGGCGTCGTGGCGACGGGCGTCGTGGCGACGGGCGTTGCGCGAGGTGGCGTGGCATCAGGCGTCACAACATCAGGTGGCGTGGCATCAGGTGTTGGCGTTGGTGCGGCTGTTGTGGCGGGCGTTTTGGGGGCGCCGGGCAGGGTGCGGCCTAATTTTTTCTTGAGGGCATCGGAAATCGGCCGTTTTAATGTGGTTGGCGCTGGTTGGGGAGTTTGTTCTGGTTCGTTGACCGGGATGGAAGCAGCTGCGGGCAGAGGGGGAACGGCCGTTTCCGCAGCCAGGGTTAATGTGATCGGTACGGCCGTTGCCGCTGTTGGCAGCCGTTCCCAAGCCATTTCAAATTGGGTCTCTGTCTCACGCATCAAACCGGCCGTATCAATGACAACATCGGCGCGCGCGACCTTTTCTTCTTGCGGCGATTGCAGGTCTATGCGCCGGGTAGCCGTTTCGGCATCCATGCCCCGGCAAATCATCAGGCGTTCTAGCTGGCGTTGTTTGGGACAGCGCGTGACCCAAATCTGATGACACATCTCCACCAGTGGGCCTTCAAGCAGCTTGATGGCTTCAATAAAAATGACGGGTTTGTCTGTTTCATGAATGCGACGAGCAATATCCAGGCGCACAGCCGGATGAACGATTTGTTCCAGATCCGCCAGCGCGCTCTGGTCGTTAAAGGCAATTTTGCTCAGGGTACGGCGATTAATCAATCCGTTGGGCAGGCGTACTTCATTACCAAAAGCGACGGCGATAGCAGCCTGCATGTTGGCGTCTGTGTCCATAATTTCGTGGACCACCTGATCGGCATCTATCGTCAAGGCGCCATTGTCCCGCGCCAGCCGCATAATGGCTGATTTACCGGTGGCAATATTGCCGGTAATGCCGACAATGACCTTGCCAGTTTGGGTAATGATTTTCACCTGCTCACTCATGCAGTATCTCCCATTCACTTAGCAGTGCGTCGAGTTCCTCGGTTACGTTTGTATATTCTATGCTCAGGCTTTGTATCTTGTCAAAAGCTTGCGCCTGGGTTGTGTCTTGCAATGCCTGGCTGATCGCGTCCAGCCGTTTTTCGGTAAGGGTAATTTGCTCTTCGAGTTCACTTAAAGCGACGGCGCGGCGGCGCTGCTCGTTTTTACTGAGCTGCTGTCCGTTTGTTTGCCGGGCAGCCGGGACTGTTTCCCGCTGCAATGTAACGGCCAGTTGCGCTGCTTCCAGTTCTTGCTGGCGCTGCGCCAGGTATGCTTGATAAGGCATGGCATAGACGTGGAGACGGCCGTCGCGTAACTCCCATATCTGTGTTGCCAACCGGTCTACCAGATACCGGTCGTGCGACACCAGCAGCACGGTTCCGGCAAAGTTTTCCAATGCCGCTTGTAGCACTTCCTGCGCCGGAATGTCGAGATGATTTGTCGGTTCATCCAGCAGCAGAAAATTGGCTTCGGCCAACGTGAGCAGCGCCAATGCCAGCCGACTGCGCTCACCGCCACTCAATGATTGTACCTGTTTATAGACGTCATCCCCACGAAACAGAAAACGCGCCAGGTAACTCCGTGCTTCGCTCAGGAGCATGTTGTTATGCAGCAGCAGTTCATCCAAGACGCTGTTATTCGGGTTCATGTTTTCCTGTGTTTGCGCAAAATACCCGATTTTCAGACTGGCGCCCAATTCGATCTCTCCGCTTAATGGCGACAGTTCCCCCAAAATTGTGCGCAAGAAAGTTGTTTTGCCCGTGCCATTGCCCCCAATCAGGGCGGCGCACTCTTGCCGGTGCAGTTCAATGTCTTCCGCCTGAAACAAAGGGACTTGCGCTGTGTAGCCAGCCTGTAAATTTGTGGTGCGCAAGACGATGTTACCACTGCGGTGCGACGGCCGTAACGTCAGGTTCAGCGTGAGCGGCTGGTATGGCGCTGGCAGTTCCCCAAGCCGCTGTTGCAGTTCGCCAACGGTGCTGGCCGGCCGGCGCAAATCCAGCCCTTGCGAAAGTTGCAGCCATCCTTTGCTATTTAATTGGGGGATAATCCCGACGCCCCCGACACGGACAGCTTCTACCTCCCGCGCCAGTCGGCTCAACTTGCCCTGCGCCATTTGCGTGCGCTGCCCGGCGATGTTGCGCCGAATGAAATCCATCTCCTTCTCCGCATACGCCTTAAAGTCGGCAAATGCTTTTGTTAGCAGTTCCCATCGGCTTTGCCGCTGCACCACGTAGGCGCTGTAATTTCCCCTATAAATCTCAATCCCGGCGCTGTTCATTTCCCAGATGGTATTCGCAACCCGGTCCAGGAAATAACGGTCATGGCTCACCACCAACACTGCCCCATCCCACGTTTTTAGCATCCCTTCCAGCCATTCCACCGCCTCCATGTCTAAATGGTTGGTGGGTTCATCCAAAATGAGCAAATCAGGGGTTTCCAGCAGCAGGCGCGCCAACAAAGCGCGTGTCTTTTGTCCACCACTCAGATGGGGCAGGGGCAGCGCCCAGTCTGGCTCGGAAAAGCCTAAGCCGGTCAACACTTGCTTGATGCGTGTCTGGTAATGATATCCACCGGCCAGTTCAAAGGCTGCTTGCAACTGGCTGTAACGCGCCAGCAAGTCGGCCGGCGCTTCTTGCTGCGCCATCATGATCTCCATCTCGCGCAGTCGTTGTTCGTCGGCCAATAAGGCGCTAAATGCGCCAAGCATTTCCGCATAAACGGTGTGATTTTGCCCGGTAAAGGCGTCGGAGGATTCTTGGGGTAAATAGCCGATGCGCGCGCCACGGGCAATGGTGACGCTGCCGCTGGTTGGCTGGCTCAGCCCGGCCAGAATGAGCAGCAGTGTGGTTTTGCCAATGCCGTTTGGTCCCACCAGCCCCACTTTGCCGCCATGGGGGATGCTGCCGGTGACGCCTTGAAAGACATCAAAAGCGCCAAACGATTGACCTACGTAAGCTGCTGACAGGATCGCCATGACCCTGATTATACCTGACAGGCAGATGAAGCGGAAAAGAACAACAGGGTGTATGGAAACCACTTTCATTGATCAACTGCTTGTTTGTTGCTCTCTGCGAAAGCAGGGAGTAAGATTTCATACTTTTGACATCGGAGAAACTTATGCCTGTGCAGTCTTTATTACCGCAGCAGCTGCGGGCCACATGCGATACGAGCCTGTTTTCGTTTGCCACGACGGCCGAGTTAGAGCCATCCACATCCATCATTGGGCAGCCACGCGGCACGCGCGCCATTGAATTTGGCATTAGCATCCCCAACAAAGGGTACAACATTTATGTGCTTGGCCCTGTTGGTACCGGGCGCGGCACAACCATTGAGCATTTTTTGCAAGAGCGCGCACGCGCGCAGCCCGTGCCCTTAGATTGGCTCTACGTCAACAATTTTGCGACGCCCCATCAACCACGCGCTATCGCCTTTCCGGCCGGGCAAGGCGTCGCGTTTCAGGCGCAAATGCTTAATTTGATCGCCAACCTGAGCAATGATTTACCCCAGGCATTTGACACAGATGCGTACCGTGAAGCCATTGACCAGATACGTGAAGCGTTGCAAATGCAGCAGGCAGAAATCATGCAAACGGTTGAACACAAAGCGGCCGCGGCCGGATTTGGGTTGATGAACACGCCATCGGGGTTGATGGTCACGCCGGTGCAAGAGGGCAAACCGCTGACGCTGCCTGCCTTGCAAGAGATGGACGTAGCCGCCCGACGTGAACTAGAAAAACAGCAAGAAGCATTGACGGATGAACTGGATGATGTTCTCTACCATATTCATCAACTGGAAACGGCCGCCCGCCAACAAATTCAACAAATTGACCGCGACGTAACCGCCAATGCCATTCAGCATCATTTTGAGCATATACGGGATTTGTACCCAGATGACCCCGAAGTGCTGCTCTACCTGAACGAAGTGTATCAGGACGTGCTCAACCAGATTGACGATTTTGCCCCGCCAGAGGATGACAGCGACCAGGAGATTGACCTGCGGCGGTATGAAGTGAACGTCCTGGTTGATCACAGCCGCACAACAGGCGTGCCGGTGATTATTGAGCCGAACCCAACCTACTACAATCTTTTTGGGCGTATTGAGTATGAAATGCAGTCTGGTGTTGTTTTAACCCACTTTACCAATATCAAAAGCGGCAGCCTGCACCGCGCTAATGGGGGCTACTTGATCATGGACGCCGCCGATTTGCTGCAAGATATGGCCGCCTGGGAAGGCTTGAAGCGCGCCTTGAAGGGGGGAGACATTCGTGTGCAGCCGGTGGCAACGATGGATGGGGAGCGGGTGCTGGCAAAATCGTTGGACCCAGAACCCATCCCGCTGTCTATCAAAATCATTTTGATGGGCAATGCGGGCATTTATTACATGTTGTATGAACAAGATGAGGATTTCAGCACACTGTTTAAGGTGCGCGCCGATTTTGATTCGCTCATGCCGCGTAATGCCGAGCAAGTGCTGGCCTATGCCACATTTATTGCCACCCAATGCCAGAAGGAAAGTTTGCACCCGTTTGACCCGGCGGCCGTTGCCCAGGTTGTGGAATATGGGTCGCGGCTGGCGGAGTATCAGCAAAAATTAAGCACACGCTTTGGCGCCGTGGCCGACCTGGTGCGCGAGGCGAGTTATTGGGCGGGGGTCAACGGCCGTACCACCGTCACCCCTGCCGACGTCAAACAAGCTTTAGCCGAACGCGCCTACCGCGCCAACCGCCTGGAAGAGGTCGTGCTAGAACAAATCCTGGAAGGGAGCATTTTTATTGCCACCAGCGGCATGGTGATCGGCCAGGTCAATGGCTTGTCGGTGATAGATACCGGCGAATACGCCTTCGGGCAGCCAGGGCGCATTACGGCGCGCACCTTCATGGGGGAATCGGGCGTGGTGCATATCGAGCGGGAAATTGACATGTCCGGCCCCATTCATCAAAAAGGGGTGCTGACGCTGAATGGCTACCTGGGCGGCACGTATGCGCAGCACCAGCCATTGTCCCTGTCGGCCAGCCTGACCTTTGAGCAAAATTACGGTGGCATTGAGGGCGACAGCGCCTCATGCGCCGAATTGTACGCTTTGCTCTCTAGCCTGGGGCGGCTGCCGGTACGCCAGGGGGTAGCCGTCACCGGGTCGGTCAATCAGCGGGGCGAGGTGCAGCCGATTGGCGGCGTCAACGAAAAGATCGAGGGCTTTTTTAAGGTGTGCCAGGCGCGCGGACTCACCGGCGACCAAGGGGTTATTATTCCGGCCAGCAATGTGCCCCATTTGATGTTGGCGGACGAGGTGGTTACGGCCGTTGCCAACGGGCAGTTCACCATCTGGCCGGTGCAGACCATTGATGAGGGCATCGAAATCCTGACCGGACTGACGGCCGGGCAGCGCGACGCCGAGGGGGATTTCCCGCCAGGGACGGTGCATTATGCGGTGCAGGAACGCCTCTTTAATCTGGCGCACGATTTGAAGCGCTTTGGCAATGAGGGGGATGACGAGGAGGAAGAAGAGTCCGGGACGTAACACAGAGTTACACAGGGAATGAGAGAGAAATCCTCTCTCATTCCCCGTGTAACTACTTCGCAAACACGCTCTGAAGGTGGGCAGCCGCGCGCCAGATGCCGACGACGCTTTTCGCGTCTTGTAGACGGCCGTCTTGCGCCATTTGCACCAACTCCGCCAACAGCATCGGCTGGACGACAATCTCCTCGTCCGCGTCGGGCGGCAGCGGGTCATCGTGCAGCCCCAGCGCCAGGTAAAGCTGCATCTTCTCATTCGAGACGCCGGGAGCCGGCCAGATTTCGCCGAGAGGAATGAGGGTGTCGGCGCGGCAGCCCGTCTCTTCTTGCAATTCCCGTTGGGCGCATTGGCGCCAATCTTCATCCCATCCGCGCGTGCCGGCGGGCAGTTCCAGGATCGTTTCCCGCAGGGCGGCGCGATATTGGCGCAGCATCAGCGTTTCGGGACCGGCTGGCGTGTCACGCACGGGCACGAGGACGACAGACCCCGGATGCTCGATGAAACCGCGCTCAAGAATGCAACCGTCGGGTAAGAGATAGGGTTCGACGCGCAGCCGCCAGGAACGGCCGTGCCAGACAATGCGTGGGGTGGGTTCAGGTGGTTGGGTCATCGGTTAGGCGCGTAAAGTGGCGATGAGGCGGCGCGGCTGGGTCAGCAGCGCCAGCGCATCAAGAATGGTGGGCGTGACAACGTCGGCGGCGGTGAGGGTGACAACGGCCGTGCCTTCCGCTTGCAGCACGGCAATGCCGAGTGCGGCGGCCTGTAACATGAGGGCATCGTTACGGCCGTTGCCCACCGCCACGCACCCCTCCGCCCCCAGCGCCACCACGTAATCCCGCTTGGCGCTGTCTTGCGCTTGTGGCGGCAAAATGTTCACAATGCAGGGCGCATCGGCCAGGGCGGCCTGCGTTGTGCCGAAAGTATCGGCCGTGAGGACGTGAATTTGCACGTGGGCGGCCAAAACATGCAGCGCACCCGCCACGCCGGGCAGCAAAGCGCCATCCACCGCCAGCGTGCCGTTGTAGTCCAACACCAGATGGCGCAGTTGCAACAGCTTGTATCCGGGAATGTCTATGGTAATCATCGTCACACCGCCAGGTCAAAGGGGAGGCGTTACAAAAGGAAATCAGCGACCAAAGGCGATTCGGCAGCAGCGTCCCCACCAGCAAAAATCTTGTCGAGGTGAAATTGCAAATATTTTTGATTGAGGCCATGTTCCTTGCGCAGCGTCAACAGGCGATCCTGGGTTGATTCGCCATTGTGCCGCGCCAAAATGGTCAGGTTAATCGGATCAATCGCCAGCACGCCCAAATCCATCATGCTATGGTGGTTAGGACAAAGGGCGACAATGTTGCTGGCATGGTCTGGGCCACTATACCGGCGGCCCAGCGGTTGTAAATGGTGCGCTTCACAGTACCAGACACTTTTGAGTTTGGGCGCATAAATTGCCATTCCGCAAACCTGACAACGATACTCATAAAGCTCTTTGACAAAGCGGCTCTGCTTTGTGTCGCGCACGACACGCAACACTTGCCCCATACGCCGATCCGGCTCCGGTAAGCTGTCCGGGATGTAGAGCGATTCCGCCTGGTATTCTTCGGCGATGTCTGGGCGCTGCCAGAGCGACTCAAAGCGATGCCTGGCGTCGGTCACGTTCAGGTGCTGGTGCGCCTTGGTGACGCCCAAATATGCTTGATCGTTTTCAAAGCGGATGTACTATCCCTTTTGCTGGAAATAGGCGAAGGAACTGAACAGAACGAGCATGGTTTCCTGCCCGTTGACCCTGAACACGCTCTCCTGTTCTTCTGCGATCTCGCCGAACTGTTCCAGAAAATCAACAAGTTCTTGGATGGCAGCGTGACTTTCGGCCGTCCTACCGGATTTCACTTTCATAGATGACGCCTCCACAGCAAGAATTTATAGATGTTCAGAAAAATATTTTGATTCACTCTCGGCTAAAGCCTCGACTTCGGACACCAAAACATTATCTGAAGGTCTATAGCATAAAGAGGCAACGCCGTAAACCGTAAGCCGTAAACTGACCGACGCTCACCGGCGCAGCCCGCGCGGATAATGGTTCTTCAGCACGCCATTCACCCGCTTCGCCCAACCCAGGCCGAAGCCGTCTACCGTCACCAGCGTCCAGCCGTTGGGGCCGGGGCTGGAGAGTGTTTGCCCGTTGCGATAGGCGGTTAGCTGCGGATCGTCTGGGGCGAAGTTGACGTGCTGCTGCACAGCGGCGGCCGTTAACGCCAACGCCAGCGCATGATCTGGCTTGAGATGGTTTTTGCCCAGTTCGGCCAGGGGTAGGCCATGACGCAGCACGTACAGCCCGGCTGTGCCGGGCGCGGCAGGGGGGAAGAGGTGGAGAAAACGGCCGTTTACCACCCCCATCCGCTCGTCATCAAACGCAATCCGCAGCGTCTCCCGCGCAAATGCCGCCCACAATGGAGACCTGGCAGGTTTTGCAGACCTGTCCGGTCTGGAGGGCTGCCCATCCCCCTCTTTTTGCAGCAGCGCCACAAAATGCCCCTCCCCGGCGAAGAGGTGCGGCCAAAAGCGGATCGTGTTTGCCAGTTGGAATTCATTGGGCAGATACACGCCAGCAGGCAGCCAGTCAGGATGGCCGGGAGCAAAACCAGCAAAATGAGTCGGATTGATTAGGGTGAAGTCGGGATGATCGGTCAGGAAACGGCCGATCACCCCCTCATCTTCTTCCGGGGAGAAGGTGCAGGTGGCGTAGGCGAGAATGCCACCAGGGCGCAGAAGGGAAACGGCCGTATCCAAAATCGCCGTTTGTCGCCGCGCACAGGCCAACACCATCGTCTCGCTCCAGGCAAAGCCCCCTTGCTTGCGGAACATCCCCTCGCCGGAGCAAGGCGCGTCCAGCAGCACGCGGTCAAAAACGGGGCCAAAGTGCGCCGCCAACTGCTGCGGTGTGTTATTGGTAATCAGCACGCTGCGCGTGCCCCACCGCTCCAGATTTTCCGCCAGGTCGCGGGCGCGGCCTCGGTCTACGTCGTTGGCGACGAGTAAGCCCTGGTCTTTCATGCGGGCGATGAGGTGGGTGGCTTTACCACCAGGGGCGGCCGCCAAATCCAGCACCCATTCCCCCGGCTGCGGGTCGAGCAGCGCCGCCACGGCCATCGCCGACGGTTCTTGCATGTAATACAGCCCGGCGGCATGGTAAGGGTGACGGCCCGGTTTTGCCTCATCCGCCACGTGGAAACCGGCCGGTTCATAAGCTCCTACCGGCGTAAGCGTAAATGGGGCTTTGCTGCTAAAATCAGCCACATCTATTTTCAGCGTATTCACCCGCAGCCCAATGCGCGCTTCCTGCTCATAGCTGGCGGCAAAAGCGGCGAATTCGGCGCCCAATAAGCGGCGCATTTTTTGCATAAATTCGGGCGGTGGCGGATTTTGCAACATAACGTGAATCGTAATCGGTAAGCCGTAAGCCGTGAACCGTAAGCCGTGAACCGATTACCGATTACCGACAACGGATTTAAGAAATGACACCAACACTTCAACTGCCACACGGTTCCATCCAACTACCTGCCTTCTTGCCAGATGGCACGCAAGGCGTGGTGCGCGGCGTGGATGCGCAGGATTTGCGCACTTGCGGCATCCAGGCGGTGCAGATGAATGCGTACCACTTGATGCAGAAACCGGGGTCTTCGACCATCCAGGCTTTGGGCGGGCTGCACCGCATGACCGGTTGGCATGGGCCGATTTTTACCGACTCCGGCGGCTTCCAAGTGTACTCGCTGCTGCGGCAAAACTCCAAAAGTGGCTCGATTACAGATAAAGGGGCGACGTTTCGCATTGAGGAACATAAATTTAACCTGACGCCGGAGAAGAGCGTGCAGTTGCAAATGAGCTATGGCGCGGACGTGGTGATTTGTTTCGATGATTGTACGCACGTGGATGCACCTTATGCGGAGCAGGTGCAGTCGGTGGGGCGCACGGTGGCCTGGGCGCGGCGCTGCAAGGAGGAGTTTACGAAACTGGCGGCGCAGAAACGGCTGACGGCCGTACAAATGCCGAAATTAGTCGCCGTCGTACAGGGCGGTGGCTTGCCGGAGTTGCGCCGTCAATGCGCAGAACAACTGCTGGAAATTGGCTTTGATGGCTATGGCTATGGCGGCTGGCCGTTGGATGGGGAAGGGAATTTGTTGACGGAGATGCTGGGGCTGGTGCGCGAACTGATACCGCCACAGTTCACGGTTCATGCATTGGGGGTAGGACATCCGGCGAATGTGGCGGCGTGTGTGGAGATGGGGTATGAGTTGTTTGATAGTACGATGCCAACACGGGATGCGCGACACGGCCGTTTATACTCCTTCACCGTTGACCCCACGCGCGGCAACCTGAACGGTGACTTTTTCCGCTACATCTATGTCAAAGACGACAAACACATCAAGCGCAACGCCCCCATTTCTGAGTTTTGTGACTGCCCGGCGTGCCAGCATTACACGTTGGGGTATTTGCATCACCTGTACAAGGTGGGTGATACGCTCTACCAACGGCTGGCGACGCTGCACAACTTGCGCTTTATGATGCAGTTGATGCAGAATTTACGTAGGACCAGGAACCGCGTTCCTGCTGAGGAACGCGGTTCCTAAACTCAAACCTTATTTTCGACCAAACCCAAAGGAAAAATTGATGGGAACGCCAATTCAGGACATAACCATTGAAGGCTTTAAGTCTATTCGTAGCTTGCAAGCGTTTGAACTGCGACCATTAAATATCTTGATTGGCGCGAATGGCGCGGGCAAAAGCAACTTCAACGACAATGCGCAAACATCCCCCTCAAAACGATTAGAAAAACTATTTCCCGCTTACAAAAAGGTGTTCCATGGCAACCTGATTGCCCAACGGATTGAGTTATCGCTCATGCAGGCGCAATGTCCACATTTTGCTGATTGGTTGCGGCGGTTGGCCAGGGTGGGGAATCGTGAATGAGCTTGATGGGTTAGTAACGGCCGTTCTCATCTCCCCCAAGTACCAGCACATCAGCCCGGACCTGGTGCGGCGCATTGGCGCGCGGGAGTTGGCGGCGCGGCGCGGCTTGAAGGAAGCGGTGAAAGCCACCAAAAATAAGCTGCATCAGGTCGGCGGCGCCTATTTCGAGGCGAAAATTGATTATGCGCGGGCGCTGGCCGATTTGCGGGCAGCAGCGGGGAATGAGGCCGCTTTGCGCGCTGCCTGCCGCGCGGTGATGGGGCTGCACGCCTCTACCCATGAACGGCTGCCTATTTTGGAAATGTTTTACACAACAATTTTGGCCGATTTGCCGCCGCTGCGTTCGGTGATGGACGTGGCTTGCGGGTTGAATGGGCTGGCATGGCCGTGGATGCCATTTACGGCCGATACGCGGTATATTGGCTATGACATTTACGCAGACATGGTTTGCTTTGTGGGCGAGTTTTTGGCGTTAGCAGGGGTGCAGGGAGAAACGGCCGTGCGTGACGTCATCAGCGACCCACCAACGCAGCCGGTGGACCTGGCCCTGCTGCTGAAGCTGCTGCCGGTGCTGGAGCAGGTGGAGAAAACGGCCGTTCCTCACCTCCTCGACGCCCTCAATGCCCGCTACCTGCTCATCAGCTTTCCCGTTGCCAGCCTGGGCGGGCGCAGCAAAGGCATGGTCGCCACCTACGAAGCACAGTTTGACGCCTGGGCCGCCGGGCGGGATTGGACGGTACGACGTTTCCCCTTTGCCACCGAACTCGCCTTTCTTGTGCGGCAAAACGCGGCTCCCTGACTATAGTTTGATTGTCTGCTGTGGCCGTTCTCGCTATCCTACCCAGACAAGGCATTCGTAATCGGTATTCGGATCACCGACTACCGACCACCGGCAGGGAGTGATCATGCACATTGGACGATATGAAATACAAAGCGAACTGGGGGAAGGGGGCATGGCGGCCGTTTATCTGGGCTACGATCCCGCTATCAAGCGCCACGTGGCCGTTAAGGTCATGTCCTTTGCGCTAACCGACGACGACATTTACCGCGACTACTTTTTCCGCGAAGCGGAGGCTGTCGCCGCCTTGGAACATGATGCGATTGTGCCCATTTGCGATTTTGGTCTGCACGGCGACCAACCTTACATCGTCATGCGCCACATGCCAGGAGGCACGCTGCAAGATAAATTAAGCGCGGAAACATTGTCGCCACACCAATTTTCACAGGTTTTGCAGCGGGTGGCGCAAGGGTTGGCGTATGCCCACCGGCGCGGCATCGTCCATCGTGACCTGAAACCGGCCAATATCTTGCTTGATGACGACGGACTGGCTTATCTTTCTGATTTTGGTCTGGCAAAATTTGTCAATCGCCCCACCGGCCAGACACAAGGGCTGCTGGTTGGTACGCCCACCTACATGAGTCCAGAGCAAGTCAGAGGCATACCGCTAGACGGCCGTGCTGACATCTACGCTCTTGGCTGTGTCCTCTACGAAGCGTTAACCGGCGCGCCCCCCTACCCCAACCGCGCACCGTTAGAAACGGCGCTGGCGCATGTGAATGAACCCGTGCCCGATTTGCGCCGCGAACGGCCTGATTTGCAGCCCGGTTGGGCGGAGATCATCAACAAAGCAATGGCAAAAGAGCCGGATGACCGGTATACAACGGCCGTTACCCTCGCCCAAGAGGTGGCAGATATGATTGACGGCCGTTGGTACCTGCGTAAACTCGATTTTGCCTTCACCTGATCTTAGTACCTTTCAAGTCAGATGCTTACCCGTTGCGCAAGAACTTTTAATACAAAGAACTTTTAATACAAAGATACAAAGAAACAAAGAAACAAAGAAACAAAGGGTTTTCTTTTTCTTTGTATCTTTCTATCTTTGTGCCTTCGTATTAAATTCTTTTCTGGCTTGTCCAGGAACCCGCTAAAGCGGTTACTACAAACGGGCACGTCATTAAATTCTCGTTCTTTACCACCAGGTACGAAAGCCCAACATAGCCGCGCCGATGGGGTCGCCGTTGATGGCATATGCCGTGACCAGAAGCTGTACCTGATTACCAGGGGGAATGGCCGTTAAGTCAAGTTTTGTTTGAATACGGCCGTCAGCGTCAGTCCGGCCAAGTTCTACAATCTGGCTTTGTTCTGCGTAAGTGATGGTCACAGCAACCAACAGGTCGGGTACGGCACGGCCGTCTGCTGTTTGCACCGTCACGTACAACACCTGCTCATCCCCGGCATAGAGCACTGACGACTTCACCGCCGCGGCGACGTTTACTTCCGTAAGCCCGGCCGATGACACCGGGCGCGCCGCATAAATTTGCCGGTAACGGAAGACCATCACCGTGTCAAAATGCGCCTGTCCCAACAGGCTGACCTGCACGCGCTGCACCACCGGCAGTTCGGGCCGCCATTCCAACCGCCCATTGCGAAAATATTGCACGCGCAAGCCCCCCTCGTCTAGCTGTGGGGAAATGGGAGGCCCAAAAAGCTGCACATCGGCGTGATCCTCATAAAAAGTCAAAAATTCATCTTGCACGGTATAACCCGTTTCTGGGAAGAGGCGGGAACGGCCGTTCTCCGCAACCGGCGCCGGTTCTGGTTTCAACACGCCGGCAAAAGCCCATTCGCCCAGTGGGTAAACGGTCACTTGCTGGCCGGCCGGTTGTTCAGGGCGATAATCCAGGCGCATCGTTTGGAAATATTGGGTTAACGGCTCATCCGTTGCCGGTTGGAACGCCTCGGTGATGGGGTAGCCAAACACGCGCGCACCGCCAGCGGCGGCATAGAAAGGAGCAAACTCCGCGCCGACAGGAATGCCCGTGGCGCCAATAGGGGTGGCAACGGCCGTCCCCCCCCCAGCGCACGCCCCCAATAACAAGGCCAAGAGGGTGAGGGCAATAACCTGAATCAATGCTGCGCGTCTACTTCCTTGCATCTTCATCTTCCCGACGCCGGCAATCAGTAATCGGTGAACCGACGCCCGACGCCCTAATAAAGCGCTTCATCTAGTTTTTCATGTTCTTCGCGTAAACGCAAATAACTTTGGTACCGGTCGGGGTGGATACGGCCGTTTTTCACCCCGGCAACCACCGCACACTTCGGTTCATGCGTGTGGGTGCAGTCGTTAAATTGGCAGGAAGCCACCAGCGGCGCGATTTCTCGAAAATACCCATCCAATTCCGTCGGCTCCACGTCGAACAATGCCAACCCGCGAATCCCTGGCGTATCCGCCACGTAGCCGCCAACGTCCAGCGGAAATAATTCCGTATGGCGCGTCGTGTGCAGCCCTTTGCCGGTCGTCCCGCTCACTTCGCGCACCTGCAAGCCCAGCCCCGGCTGCAACGCATTCAGCAAGCTCGATTTGCCCACGCCCGACGACCCGGTCAACACAGACAGCTTGCCGCGTAAACAGTCGCGCAGCGCATCCAGGCCAATATTTGCCTTAACGCTGGTGTAGATCACCTCATAGCCAATGTCTGCATAAAGTTGGAACTGCTGCTGCGCATGCTCTACCCCGCCCAGGTCAACTTTGTTCACGCAAATGACGGCCGGCAGCGTGTTTAATTCCGCCACCACCAAAAAGCGGTCTAATTTGCGCAAATTGGGGGTTGGGTTTTTCACTGAAAATACAAAAACCAGTTGGTCGGGGTTGGCGACCAATACCTGTTCCCGGTCAGATGAGAGATTGCGCGCGCCTGCCGACGGCCGTACCCGCGACAACACCGACTTGCGCTCGGTCACCGCTTCAATCAAATTCGTATCACGATCTTGAATAGAGATGGTCACCCGATCCCCGGCGGCCACAATGTCCGTTTCCAGCCGCTCCTTCTTCAAGCGCCCCGGAATGGTGGCGATAAAATCCCCTTCCGCTGTGCGCACGGTAAAAAAGCCGCTTTGCGCCTTAATGACAAGTCCTTCTAGTTGTTTCAGAGATCAGCCTCCATGATGGTAATTCAGTAATCGGTGTTCGGTGTTCGGTAATCAGTTCGGCGCTGTGCGGGGCGCGCACCTCCGAGGTTTTGCAACTCCGGTGGTCTGTCCTGAAAATGTAGCCCAGGTTAGCAACTTGGGCTACAGCTTTCATTCATGGTGGTGCGTACCGCGCATGTCATCTCCTCACATTATAACGGGAATGCGCGGATTGTGAATGAACTGCCCCATGAAAAAAAGCCCTGAGTGGCTGCACTCAGGGCTTCTCATGACTCTCTGTGAATTGGGCGAGGTTATTATGGCGCGACGGCGACGAAGGCGAGTTCCAGGGTGACTTGATCGGCAACGGCCGTTACCGTCTGCGACAACGGCACGCGAACCCCCCAATCGGCATAGGCGATGACGGCCGTTGCCGTTCCTTGCATCTCGGTCGCCGAATTTAACGTTACGGTGGCGGCGAAGGTCACTTCTTGCATCTGCCCGGCCATCGTCAGGTCGCCGACGATTTGCAGATCATACGGCTGCCCCACAGTCACGCTGTCCGGCAGCCCGACCAACGTTTTCGGCGTGAAGGTGATAAATTCATAATTATCCGTCAGCAGAATCCTGTTTCTGATGGCATTATTGCGAAAATCGTCGTCCGTTGCCAGGTCACGGGCATTGATGACAATTGCGCCCATTTGGGCCGCGGCGGGGTTGTTCACGTCCAGGGCAACTTGCCCGGCCACATTGTTGGTGACGCCGACAACGGTGAAATCTGAGCCGCGCAGCACCTCGTCAATGGAGAAACGCGCTTCAGACCGCGCCGCGTCTATGGTGTAAACCGTCCCACTCGCATTCTGCCCGGTCGCCGCGTCAACGGCGGCCAACGTCGGGGCGACGACAGCGCCGCTCGATCCTTCCGCCTCCTGCAAAGCAAAACAACCTGTTAACAAAAACGCAAAAATTGTCAGTATGGACAGCAAATACAGTTTTTTCGTCATCTATCTTCTCCTTTGGCATTGAGTTTCATTTCCGGTAGACAACGGATGAGCAGGATTTACGGATGCGACGCAATCCTTCATCCGCAAATCTATGCCTTACCTTACCTGAAATACACCCGTTGTCTCAATTTTGTCCAAAACAGGATGTATCGTAGTCGTAATTTGTTCAGAAAATGTTAGGAGAAAATAATCAGGGGATGAGAAAAGAGGGGGTTGAGGGGGTTTGCTAGTTTGTTTGATGGTTGGTTGGCAAACCAACCATCAAACAAACTAACCAACGGCTTTGCTACTCTTATTTACAAAAAGCGAGTTGATCCCACAAGTTGTCGGGGATGCTGTCGCCAGTGGTCAGCAACACCTGCACCGAGATTTGCACGGTGTAGGCGCAGGGGGCCAGGGTGGCGACGTTGAACAGGGGCACGGCCGTTCCAAATGTGTCGGGGCTGCTGGCAATGGGCGCAAAGCTGTATGGCCCACCCGGCCCGGTCATGCTCACCGTGACGCTGCCCAGGTTGGCGGCAGCGGCCGTGTAAAACACCGTCAGCGCCGTGGTGATTTGGGCGCAGCCGCCGGCCGTTTGCAGTTCTTCAAGATCAATGGTATGCGCAGCCAGGGCGTTGTTCTCCAGGGAAGGCGCCCAGGAGCCGCCCTGCGGCACGTTGTTATAACGCGCATTGCAGATCGCCAACCGCTGGCACGTGCCCGCCAACTGCGCCGAGGCCGGATTGCCCGCTTCGCGCACCCACATGCGCAGGGCAAAATAATGATTTTGCGCCAATGGCTGCCCGGTGCTGGTGGCGCTCTGCCCCGCCAGCAAACCGGCCATGTCGAGCGCCTGGCTGGTCAACTGCGTCGAAATCAGGCGGATCATGTTGCCGTTGGGCTGGAAATAACCAGGCCCATAGGCGTTGCTCTGCTGCGGCACGTGAATCCAACCATCGCCTGTCACCGTGGCGACCAGTTCCGTGACCGGGTTGCCGTTCACGTAATAGGGATCGGTTTGCACAGGGTTGATGGGATCGGCCGTCACGCGCTGCAAATCGCCAATGTGCGTTTTGGCAATTTGCGTTAATGGAACCTGGGTAAACGCCCCCAACACGCCGCCCGACCATTCGGCGACCTCAAACACGTATTCGCAAGCGTTGCCATTGATGCGCTTGGGCAAAATGCCATTCAGTCGCAGCGTGCTGTAAAAAGCGCGGTCATCGCCCAATGTTTTCCCATCACCGGCCGGCGCGCTGTCAATTTGCGTGAGGAAATTGTAGCCGCCAACCCGATTGAATACCGGCAGCGGTTCAGTCTGGGGATCATCACCAGGACCTTCTTGCAGCGCCAGCGTGACGCAGAAACAATTACCGACATTTTCGCGGCTGCTGGTATACCCAATACTTGGGTCTTCGTGCAGCAGGGGCACATTGAGCAAGGTGTCTACGTGGAAGTAAACGTCGGGGCCAACTGCGGACGCGAACAGAGGTGTTTCTACGTTGATGACAGGAGAAAGGAAGGTTTGTTTGAAGGTGAGCGAGGTGTAATCAATGCGGAAACGGCCGTTGCTATTCGTCGTCGCCTGCCCCAAGGGATCATCGGTGATCCAATCATTGTCAAAAGCATGTACCACCACGTTCGGTACGGGCACGCCGGTTGCCCCCACAATCACCCGGCCACAAATCACCCACGCATCAAACAAAGCGCGAATGGCGCACCAGATACGCGCCGGAAGGCAATATTCCCAATGCGCGATCAGCGCGTTGTCCCGCTCGTGCCAGGCTGGCTGCAAGGTGGTGATCGTGAACTGCACCGGATCATTTTTGGCGCTCACCTGGTGGGGGACATGCGTCAGGCGCACGTCAATTTCCATGGCGTCGCCCATATAATTCAATTTGTCGCCATCCAGTTCAAAGAGGAAATTCCCGCGTTCATCTGTCGCCACCTCTGCCAACAATCTTTCCGCTTTTGCTTTCACTGCTTCGTCAGACAAAACGGCAATAGTGTGTTTGGCGGCGGTGACGGCTTGCAGCGCCAGATTGGCGCCAGCCACCGGGCGATAGAGACGGATGAGTACGTTGTCCAGGGGTTCGCTGCATTCATCACAAATACGACCACAAACGTTACCACGAAATATGAAAATCATCGTTACCTCCAAAAAGTATAAAATTAGCCGGGGTTGTGATGGGCCATGCAGGCAAGATGGATGGGGAAATAGAAAGAGGCTATGTGTTACCAGAACTGAGGGTAGCATAAGGGAGAATGGGGGCGACGGCCGTTTCGCCTCCAACAGCCCCACTGCAAAGTAGTTATCAGTTGCATGAAGGGGGCGTGAAAATAAAAAGACCTGACAGGTCTTTAAAAACCTGTCAGGTCTGGCGCTGCCCAAAAGCGTGAGCTTAACTCAGCCGCTTCTTAAACGCTTCCGTTAACGCGGGCACAATCTTGAACAAATCGCCCACCAGCCCATACTGCGCCAGGCTGAAAATCGGTGCTTCCGCATCCTTGTTAATCGCCACGATAATCTTCGACGTGCGCATCCCCGCTTGATGCTGAATTGCCCCGCTGATACCGCAAGCAATATACAGGTCTGGGCTGACCGTCTTCCCCGTTTGCCCCACCTGATGCTCATACGGAATCCAGCCCGCGTCTACGGCCGCGCGCGAAGCGCCCATCGCCCCGCCCAACACATCGGCCAACGCCTGGATCGGGGCAAACCCTTCTGGCCCACCCACGCCGCGCCCACCGCTGACGATGATGCTGGCGTCCGTCAGGCTGACCTTGCCTTCCTTACCCTCGAAACCCACAACTTTGGTGGGGATGTCATCCTCGCTGACAACAGCGTCCATCCATTCAGCGTCGCCACTGTTGCCGGTAGACTCCGCCTGTGGGAAGGCGCGGCTGCGCAGCGTCACAAGTTGCATCCCTTCTTTGACAAAGGTCGTCGAGAGCAGCTTGTTGGCATACACGGAGCGCGTCGCCTTGACCGTTTCCCCATCCACTTCAATGGCGAGGGCGTCTGTCACCAACCCGGCGTCCAATTCGGCCGCCACCCAGGCCGCCAGATCGCCGCCGCGCGTAGATTCGCCCAGCAGCAGCACGGCCGGTTCCCGCTCTTGCGCCAACTGCGTCAACAGTGGGCCATATGCCTCCACGCGGAAGCTGGCTAACGTCTCATCATCACAGCCGATCACTGCATCCGCGCCCAGGTCAAACGCTTCATCGGCCATGCCGCTGACCTCGTGCCCAAACACAATGGCGGTGACGTCTTCACGCAGTTCCTCAGCAATTGTACGCGCTGCCCCCAAAACCTCCCGGCTGATGGCGGCCATTGCGCCGTTGCTGTTTTCGATCCATACCCATACGCCGCTCATATCACCTTCTCCTCAAATAATTTATCAACCAGGATTTCCACCTGCTCTTCCACGCTGCCGGCGGCGATCATCTCCACGCTGCCTTCGCGCGGTGGGATGGCGTACACACGTGACCAATCTACTTTGCTGACGGCCGTGCCCGTCGGCCCATCCACGCTCAAATCGCCCGCGCCCCACACCGGGATTTCGGCGCGGTTGGCCTTGCGAATGCCCATAAAGGAGGGATAACGTGGCTCGTTGATCTCTTTGACGACGCTGATGACTACCGGCAGGGGGGCCGTGACGGTCTCTTTGCCATCGTCCAACAGGCGTTCCACCGTGATCGAATCGCCGCTGATCGCTTTGATGGCGGAGACGAAGGTGAGCGGCGTCCAGCCCAATTTGCGCGCCGTCATCATTGCGGCCACGCTCATGTTGTCGTCAATGGTCAGCTTGCCGAAGATGGCAACCTTGACGTCGCCAATCTGGTTGATGGCGGCGGCCCACACGCGCGCCGTGCCTACGGCGTCGGACCCGGCAAAAGCGGCGTCGGCGACCAGGCGGGCGTCGGTGCAGCCCATCGCCAACGCGGTTTTCAACGCTTCTTTGCTGTCTTCATCGCCAACAGCCAGGGCGATCACGTCGCTTGCGCCGTGATTTTCCTTGAGGCGAATGCCTTCTTCGATGGCGTATTCATCCCACGGGTTGACTACGTTGGGCTTGCCACCGGGATCGTCCCAGCTTACCACGCCGTTATTGACAGAGAAAACGGCCGTTGTGCTGGGCGTTTGCTTGGTACACACAACTACTTTCATGTATTAACCTCCTACGGATTGCGTATTACATATTGCGCAACCCTGTTACGCAATATACCTACTGTCTGTAACCCGAAGTCCATATACCGTTATCTGCTGGCATTCTCCAAAGTTAGCGTCCAACGGATTACGGATTACCGATTACGGATTACCGATTACGGATTACGGATTACCGATTACGGATTACCGATGCTACTCGTTTTGCCAAAAATCCGGGTCATAAGCGGGCAGTTCGCAGCGTAATGGTCTATCTTTGCGCGTGCCCAGCGCATACCCGGCCTGCATTAACTGATGAATTTCGCTGGTTCCTTCATAAATAATGGCGCCACGGCCGTTGCGCAGGTAGCGTTCCACGTCGTACTCGTCAGAGTAGCCATATGCGCCGTGAATTTGAATGGCTTCGTGCGCGGCCTGGAAGGATTGGTCGGTGGCGTACCATTTCGCCATAGAGGTTTCGCGGGTGTTGCGCAGCCCTTCGTTTTTCATCCAGCCCGCTTTTAGGTAGAGCAGCCGCGCGGTGTCGTACCACTGCTGCATGAAGGCGATTTTTTGCTGCATGAGCTGGTAAGCGGCAATGGGTTGGCCGAAGGTTTCCCGTTCTTGCGCATATTTGAGGGAGGCATCCAGGCAGGCGCGGATGAGGCCCGTCGCGCCGGCGGCAACGGTGTAACGGCCGTTATCCAGGCAGCTCATGGCGATCTTAAACCCTTCCCCCTCCTCCCCAATACGGTTGGCGGCCGGCACGCGCACGTCCTGGCAGCTAATCCAGCCTGTGGAACCGGCGCGCATCCCCAACTTGCCATGGATGTCGCCGCTGGTGACGCCGGGCATATCCGTCTCCACCATAAATGCGGTGATCCCCTGATGCCCTGCCTGCGGGTCTGTCTTGGCAAACCAGAGCACGTGATGCGCCTTCGTCGCCAGGCTGATCCACATCTTTTCGCCATTGAGGATGTAGTCGTCCCCATCGCGGCGGGCGGTGGAGCGCATGGCGGCGACGTCGGACCCGGCGTTTGGTTCGGTCAGGCCAAAGGCGGCGTATTTTTCCCCCTTTGCTTGCGGCGTCAGGAAGCGCTGCTTTTGCTCCTCTGTACCCCATTGCAGCACGCCCATGCTGTTCAGCCCCATGTGGACCGACATCACCACGCGCAGGGTCGAATCGCACCGTTCCAGTTCTTCGCACACCAGCCCCAGGGTTACGTAGTCGAATCCCTGCCCGCCATAGCGAACGGGGATGTTGATGCCCAGAATGCCTAATTCTGCCATGCGCGGCAAAACGGCCGGGTTCATCTGCTGTTTGCGGTCATACTCTTTGATGGTGGGGTATACTTCGTGGTCCACAAAGCGCTGCACCATCTCGGCTACACTCAGTTGTTCATCGGTCAGGGAAAAATCTAGCATAGTTTTTACTCATGGTGTCCGAAAAGCGTTTAGGTTTTTCAGGTAAATTACCTGAAAACATTATAACTTTGCACCGGAGGGCGCGCAACATGTCGCACTGCGTCATGACGCCGATTGCCAAATACCGCTCACTCCTCAATGAGCAACGGCCGTAAATAAACCGCATCGGGTGTGATGACGGCCGTACCCGGCATTGTTGTGCTGACCTGTAACCGCTGCCCTGTCTCCGCCATATACAACCCTATCTCCAACGGATATTTGCCCGTCGCCAGGCCAGCGGGCAAAGCGATCTGGTAGGTATCCACGACGACCTCGCCTGGCAGCCAGCGTGTGGTGGGGTACTGGTTTTGCTGTGGCATGGTATCTTGCTGCCAGATACAGCATGTCCCGTCCAGCCCCAGCACATGGACAAAGACGGTGTAGTCGGCGGCGGCCGTTTGCGCGCTTTGCCACACCAGGCGCAGCGTAAACTGATTATCACCGTAAACATCCACGTCATAACCGCGCAGGCTGATTTCATTGCCAAAGTTAATATCTAACTTAAACTGCGTGGGCGGCGGCGTGAACAGCCGCTCCGTGGCGATGATCTCCACCCAGCCAAGTCCCTGTTTGAGCAGCGTTTCGTTTTTCTCATCCAGCATACGTAGTTGCAGCCGGTAATTGCCGGCGGGAAAATCGGCGGGGATGCGCGGGTCAACGTGGTCAATGAGGAATTGGGGTGTGTACCAGTAGCGGAACGGGTAGCCGTCATGAACGGGTTGGGTGTCGAGCAAAATGCGGCCGGTGTTGTCGGCGCGCAGCAGTTCCAGGCGTGTGATCAGGTTGGGCAGCGGTTGTGTCGCTTCCCACCACAGCGCCAGCCCCAACGTATCGCCGGTGAAAACGGTATCGCCGCCGCGTTGGTACCCCAACAGGCGCAGGCCAGGGATGATTTGCTGGCTGATGGCGAACGGGGGCCGCGGCAAATCGTCGGGGATTGGTCCGGCCAACACGCCGACGTGATCGAGGATGAAGGCGCTGCCCGCGTAACGGCCGTCTTCATCCAGTTGCGCCAGCGGGTTTCCCGTCGTCGGGTCAAACAGGCCAATGCGCAGCCGATAGGAACCGGGGGGCGCGCCGGGCGGGATGGGCAGGTCTATTCGTTGGATGATGGTATCGCCCGGCTGCCACTGCGCGGCCGGGTAAGCGTTGGCCTCCACCTGGCTCCAGCGATGCTGCCACAAATCTTCCAGATGGACAAAAGGCACGTAGTCAGCCTGGGGGGTGTTTTGTACGCGCCAGAACAGGGTTATGGGCATGGCGTCGCCGGTGTAGGCGACGTTTACGTTGTAACCTAAAAGGGTGATGGCGTGACTGAAGTTGACATTGACGGCATGATTAGGGCGCAAGGCGGGGGGAACGGCCGTTACATAAGCCGTAAACGCATCCAGGCCGACGGCCGTTGTGCCTTCTGTTAGCCGTTGCGCTGTGGTGAAGTATGGGGCGGCCCAATCTGGCAAGGGGCTGTTGTGCGGGAAAATGTGGAGGGACGGTCCTGCAGCAGGAAAGACAAGCGCCTGGCTGCCCGGCAGCCAGTTGACAGCGCCATACTTGTCGCTGAGAAAGGCCACGGTTGGATGTTGGTAATGGCGGGCGGCGACGTAGATGGTCTTGCTGCTTGTATCGTATTCGTCGAGGAAGCGGGCAACGTCTACCAGATCCCCATCAGACTCATAATATAACTCTGGGTTGTTGGCCCAAACACGGTGGTACAGCCGGTCGGTGGTAATGCCGCCCAACAGCAGCACCACCAGGCCAATCGCCAACGTCGCCAGCGTCACCATACGGCTGCGCAGCCAATTTTCCAGCGATTGCAGCAGTACCGCCAGGCCAATGCCGGGCAGGTAAAAGATGAGGGGGATCAGGCCAATGGCGCGCAAATTGCTGGGGACGATTTCGCTGGTGGCCAGGGCGGTGGGCAGCAGCATGATCAACGGATTGAGCAGGAGCAGCAGTTTGGTGACGCGCTCCCAATCTTGCGCCGGCTGTGACCAGCGCCAGAGTGTGTACAACCAACCAACAACCAGCAACGTTCCCCAAAAGCTGTTGAAGAGAGGACGGCCAGGCAGGTTGAAGCGAATGTACGGGTCGCCGACGAGGAAGAACATTTCTAATGATTTGAGGAGGCTGTCGGTGAGGGGCAGGGCAACGGCCGTATCCGGCGATACTTGCGTGATGCGTACCCAAAACGCTTCCGGGTGCTGGTAAAAGTAAGCCAGGAGAGGCGATAGCGCCAGCGCCCCAAGCAGTAACACCAGCAGCAATTGCTTGCTGCGCTGCCAGCGCCGCTGCGCCAACAAAGGCAGCGTCGCCAGCAGCAGCAGCGCCGGGAAAAGGCGCACGGCCAGGTAGGTGTAGGCGCTTAAGCCAAGCAGTGTACCGGCCGCAACCAGCCAGGCCCATCGGTCACGGCGCACGCCGCGCAGCAGGGCAGCCAGGGTGAGCGCCTGTAACAAGGGCTGGGTGATGGCGCGGAAGCCATAGCGGCTGAACAGGAGGTGCCAAAAGCTGACGGCGAGCAAAATAACGGCAATAAGGACGACGCGGCGGTCCAAGCCCATCTCCCGCCCCAGCCAGTAACTTGCCGCCACCGTGAGAATGCCGACGAAAGCGGCCGTCAGGCGCAAAGCAAAGACGGATTCGCCCAACAAGCGCATCATCCCGCCGGCCAGGTAGAAATAGAGCACTTCTTTACCGGTATAGCTGGCAATAAAAACGGGACGATCACCACGGAAACCGATGTCGCCCGCCAGTATGCCATTGGCTGCCAGGTCGTAATGGAGCCCAGGAGGGGCTGTTGTCAAATTTGGCAAGCGCAGGGCAGCGGCAATTAATAAGGTCATGACCATGATGCCCAAGGCGTGGTAGCGGCTGATATGTGTCATTGGCTTGATTGTAACGCTGGAAGCGGGAAGAAGGAAGAAAGTTGAAGGAAGAAAGAGGAGGAGTGTTTGTTGTTCTTGTCACAAGCGTAGGTTTTGCGTAGTTTTTGCGTAGGCTCACCGTACAGCGAAACGTAGATTTCACGCCTACAATGTTGGTGTATTAAAAAATCTCTTCTTCTCCTCCTTTTAACGAGAGTCAGGTTTCGGCGTTCCTGACTCTCAAAAAAACAATCGGGCTGGCCCACTGGGTCAGCCCGTTTTCGTTTTTGGGTAATCACCCCTGAGCGTTCGACTGAGCTCACGCCGAAGTCCTTATGTGACCAGAGAAAATCACGCATCACGCATCACAGCCTGCCCTGAGCTTGTCGCAGGGTTTCACGGCGTCAACCCCGCAAAATCCTGAAGCCCCATTGTTTTCTTAGTCGTAACTATTCAGTTACATTTGTCAGGTCTTTAGCGATGGAAAAGTCGCCAGCGCAGGCCGGGGCGACGTAAGTAGGCGCTGGTTTCGCGTAAGTGGGCCGGCCGAAAGCCATAGACGCGCAGCACGCTGTCCAGGTCGGCGACTTCGGGCACAAAAAAGCGGTCGGCGAAGTAAGCGGTGACGGCCGGCCAATGCCACCAGCGAAAGAGGAGGGTGGTGAACGGCCGTAACAAGACCAATGGCAGGTTGAATGGGAGACGACGCAGCCCGGTGGCCACTAAAATCTCGCGCGCGATGTCCTGATAGCGCAGCCGTTCTTCGCCAGCAACGGTAATTGTTTGTCCCAGAAGGTCGGTGCGGCCCACTGTTTGCACCAGACAACGCGCCAGGTCCTCTATCCACAAGGGCTGCATGGCGACTGTTCCCCCACCGGGCAGCCAGACCAAAGGCCAACTCCAGATTGCCAGCCCCAAAATGATTTCCGAAAAGCGATCACCCTGCCCAAAAAGGGTGGCGGCGCGGATGATGGTGTAGGGGACGCTGCTGCCGCGGATGGCGCGTTCTATGTCACCTTTGGCGCGCAGGAGGGGTTGCAATGAGTAGGAATCGGCGCCAATGCGGCTGACGATGATAATCTGCTGTACCTGGGCGCGGCGACACTCTTCGATGAGGCGCTCCGTGCCTTCGATGTCTACGTGTTGCAACAGGCGGTTGCGACCACGCGCTTCGGAGCTTGCCAGGTGGATGACGACATCCACCCCGGCGAGTTGTTGGCGCAGGTGGAGGGGGTTGTTGATACGGCCGTTATATGCCTGCCATTCGTACCCTGCGGCCGTCAGGTGGCGGGTGAGGGAACGACCGATGAAGCCGGTGGCGCCGGTGATGAGAATCATAGCGGGGGATTGTATTGCGGATTGCGGGAAACGTGAAGCGTGAGGCGTGTGCTTTAGGCAAAACCGGTATAATTCCCGCATGGTACGTTATTGTTTGATCGGCCCAACTTACCCTTATCGCGGTGGCATTGCCCATTACACCACATTGTTGGCGCAGGAATTACGCCGCCAACATGAGGTTTTGTTGCTATCGTTTGCGCAGCAGTACCCAACCTGGTTGTTTCCGGGGCGCAGTGACCGGGACCCCAGCGAACGGCCGCTGCAAACCGACGCCGAGTACCTGCTGGACCCACTCAACCCGCTGAGCTGGCGGCGGGCGCTGCGACGGCTGCGCCAATGGCAGCCGGATGTGGTGGTGATGCAATGGTGGCATCCGTTTTGGGCGCCGGCGTGGGCGGTGTTGGGGCAGGGCATTCGGCGGCTGCCCTCGCGCCCCAAGTTGCTGTTCATTTGCCATAATGTGCTGCCGCACGAACAGGGGAAGCTGCGCCTGCTGCTCCCTTTGCTGACGCGGCTGGCGTTGGCGGCCGGGGCTGGGTACATTGTCCATGCGGAGACAGACGGCGCTATTTTGCAGCGGATTTTGCCGGACGTAGGCGCGCGCGCCCCCTTGTGCGTGACGCCGCACCCCACGTATGCGGCGTTGGGGGATGTGCCGCCGGTCGCGTTACCCTGGACGCTGCCGGCGGATCGGCCGCTGTTGTTGTTTGCCGGGTTTGTACGGCCGTATAAAGGGCTGGACGTGCTGTTGGCGGCGCTGCCGGCGGTGTTGGCGCAACGGCCGTTGCATTTGCTCGTCGCCGGCGAATTTTGGCAGGGGACGGCACTGTATCAGGAGCAGATCGCCCGGTTGGGTATTGCTGAGGCGGTGACGTTGGTGGATGATTATTTGCCCAATGAACTGCTGGCGGCCTGCATCGCGCGTGCCGCTGTGGTCGTGCTGCCTTATCGCAGCGCCACGCAAAGCGGCATCATTCAGGTGGCGTTTGGGCAGGGCAAGCCGGTGATTACGACAAACGTTGGTGGGCTGGCGGAGGTAGTCACGCACGAACAAACGGGGTTGGTCGTGCCGCCAGATGACCCGACAGCGTTGGCGGCGGCGATCAACCGTTTTTTTGCGGAGGAGTTGGGGCCGGGGATGGCGGCGCGGATTGGGGAGGAGAACGGCCGTTTTTCCTGGCAGCGGCTTATCAAGCAACTCAATGCGCTGTCCGGTTACGAAGCCGATCAGGCAATATAATACAGGCATGTCTTGAGAATTGAGTAGGTCTGTAACGGAAACGAAATTATGAAGACATTTCTACAACGAAATCTTCCCCGCCCTGTGTGGGAGACACTGGAAAAAACAAAAAAAGCGGGAGAACGGCCGTTTGTCACCTTAACCCGCTCTATCGCCGCTGCCCTGGGTTACAATATCGTCCGCAAAAAAGATTATTACTCTCCTTTGCCGGTTTTGTCTGACTTGCAAAAGAACGTGGCGCGCTGGAACCACCCCAGCGCGCTGGCCGGTATCCAATATGACCTCGATAAATTCAAAACAAGCCTGGCGCACATGCTGGCCGACCATTACGCCGAGTTTGCCCAATTACCCTGTTATCAGGAGATCATTCACGAGGGCTTTGGGCCGGGGTACACAGAACTCGACGCGCTTACCCTTTACCTGATGCTCCGTCACTACAAACCACGCCGGTACATCGAAGTGGGTTCTGGCGTTTCTACCTATTATTGTTCGCTCGCTGCCGCGCACAATGAAAAAGAGGGACACCCTTTGCAAATCCAGTGCATTGAACCTTATCCTTATGAGCGCCTCCACGCCATTCCCGGTATACAAGTGCAAGTGGACGAAGTGCAAAACATAGATCTGGCGCTTTTTCAGGCATTAGAAGCCGGTGATGTGTTGTTCATTGACTCCAGCCACGTCCTTAAAATTGATGGCGACGTACCTTATCTCTTTTTGGAAGTGCTGCCCAATTTACAAAAGGGCGTCATCATCCACATCCACGATATTCCCTTTCCCTATAACATCCCTTACCCTGCCGAAACATGGGTGCTGGGCAGAAGCTGGCCGATGTATTGGACCGAAGCAATGTTGTTGCAGGCATTTCTTTGCTTTAACGACCGATTTGAAATTCTGTTCTCTGCGCCTATGCTGCGCTACCATGACGAGGCATTTTTGCAAAATCATATCCCCATTTATCAATCGGTTGCCGAAGAGGCCAACACCTTCAGCGCTATCTGGCTGCGCAAGGTGGCCTGATTCCTGAATAAGGGGAGATGTCTTCGCTATTCCAGCAACTCCAATTAGGGTAGGGGCGAGACGGTGCGGTCATACTTTGGTCAGCCAGGGCAAGGCAGGCGGAGAAAAGGCATTGGAGAATGGCTGAGGTATTGCCCGCCTGCCTTGCCCCTACTTCGTGGCGCATTGCCCGACCAGATCACCGGTGATATACTTTTTTCTCGCATTCATTGTGCAGCAAATTTTGACGAGAGAGGTCAATGAGTGACCAAAGTTTTGTTTTTAGTTGGGAATCAAGTCGAACGGGGGTCTTTCTGGCGATCCTCATATTTTGCCAAAGAGTTGAGTCAATTAGGATATGACATAACCTACTTGATTATCTCCCGCACCCGCCGCTTTGGTTTTGTTGAGCGCCAATACAAGGGGTTTACGCTCATTGAAACGCCAGACCTGTTCCCGGTGGGCTTTGATCCCTGGGATACGCTGAACCGGATGTGGTGGCTCAACGGCCGTCGCTTCGACCTCATCCAAATCTTTGAAAATCGTCCCGTGGTCATTTTCCCGGCTCTCTACATTAAGAAAAAGTTGAACATCCCCCTCGTCATGGATTGGTGCGATTGGTTCGGGCGCGGTGGCTCGGTTGAAGAGCGCACCAACCCCCTCGTGCGCACCCTGCTGCGGCCGGTAGAAACGTTCTTTGAAGAAACATTTCGTCATCGGGCCGATGCCACAACCGTCATCAACAGCGTCTTACGCCAAAAAGCAATTGACCTCGGCGTCCCCCCAGAGACAATCCTTTATCTGCCCAATGGGGCCAACACGACTGATTTTCAACCTAAAAACCTGCAACAAGTACGCAAAAGGTTAGGCTTGCCAGTAGATGCGCCCATTCTCGGCTACTCTGGCGTGATGTTTCATCGAGATGGGCTGCTGATGGCTGCCGCATTTGAACAGATTTACCAGGCTTGCCCAGAGGCGCGGCTGCTGTTGATTGGCTACGTGAATATTCCGGTCGAACAATATCTGCCAACGGCCGCGCACGCCGTCATTCGCACCGGCCCCCTCAACGATTTCAGTAAAGTCGTAGATTACATTGCTGCCAGCAACATTGGCTGGCTCACGCTGGTCAACAGCGGCGCCAATCAGGGGCGCTTTCCGTTGAAAGCGTTCGATTTCATGGCCGCTGGGCGACCCTTGATCAGCACAGACGTCGCCGACCTGGGGCAAATGGTGCGTGAAAAACAAGTAGGGATGGTTACACAGGATGATCCCACGGAACTGGCACAAACAACACTCAAATTACTGCGTGATCTGGACGCACAAGAGGAAATGGGTCGGCGCGGCCGGCGCGTAATCGAAACAGAGTATGCCGGCCCTGTGGTAACGGCAAAATTGGATGATTTTTATCAGCGTTTGCTGAAAGAATGGAGAAACTAATGGGACAGAAACGAATCCTTGTTACAGGCGCCGGTGGGTTTATCGGACACCATCTGGTTACATTCTTGCAAGGGCGTGGTCATTGGGTGCGCGGTGTAGACATTAAAGAACCTGAATTTGCACCAACGACGGCCGACGATTTTTTGCTGCTGGATTTACGTCGCTGGGAAAATTGCCTGGAAGCGACAGCAGGCGTCGAAGAAGTATACGCGCTGGCCGCCGATATGGGCGGCATGGGCTACATTCATGCCAACCACGCGCGCATTTTGCATGACAACATCCTCATCAACACGCACACGCTGGATGCTGCGCGCGTCAATGGGGTTAAGCGCTATCTGTACACCTCATCTGCCTGCGTTTACCCTGAATACCGGCAGTTAGAAGTAGATATCGCCCCCCTGAAAGAAGAGGAAGCCTACCCGGCGCAGCCACAAGACGCCTACGGTTGGGAAAAATTGATCACCGAACGGCTCTGCCTGCATTACCGCGAAGAGTATGGCTTGCATACGCACATTGTCCGCTTCCACAACATCTTTGGGCCACAAGGCGCGTGGGAAGGGGGCCGAGAAAAAGCCCCGGCGGCCATCTGCCGTAAAGTGGCCGTCGCCAAACTCACCGGTAATGATGAGATAGAAGTATGGGGAGACGGCGAACAGACCCGTTCGTTTTGCTATATTGATGATTGCCTGATCGGAATAGAAAAGCTTATGGCCTCTGATTTCTATGATCCTATCAATTTGGGTCAGGATCGGATGGTAACAATTAACGAATTGGTGGATATAGTGGCGGAGATTGCGGGGATTACGGTCACTAAAAAACATATCACCGGTCCACAGGGGGTGCGAGGGCGCAATTCTGATAATGCGTTGCTGCGCCAGGTGTTAAATTGGGAACCGGGAATCTCGCTGGAAAGCGGTCTGGCCGATACGTATACGTGGATTGAGGAACAAGTACGGCAATCGTTGATGCAAAAATCGAGCGAAGATCTGATGCACTCACGCATCCTTTAAGGTGGATCGTGGATTAAGTAATCTACGGAACTGCTGTGGTCGGCCGCTGCTGTGGCCGGCCACAGC
>JACSRF010000475.1 GCA_014879875.1 Anaerolinea sp. | reverse complement strand
GAGTTATGCCGATGAAAACGGCAGCCACGACGGCGCGACGGCCGTGTGGCTGCCGCAGATGGTGGGGGGACTGTTTCGGCCTCGGCCAACACAACGGCTGCCGGGATGGGCGGCAGCCCAACTACCGGCGTTTGTTTGCTTGCCTGCGGCTTTGCGGCTGCCTCTGCACGCCACGCTGGCGACCTTTCCTGGTTGGGGGTGGGCGGCGCTGTTTTAACCGGGTCAAAAGCGGCCGTCAATGCAGCGCATAAGGCTTGCCCGGTAGCGTAACGCTGCGCCGGGTCTTTGTCCAGACAGCGCAAAATAACTGCGGCGACATCCGGGCTGAGGTCAGGGCGGAACTGCTGTGGCGGCGGCGGCGGTTCGCCCATGTGCATCATGGCTGTGTCGAGCGGGTCGGCGGCGGCAAAGGGCAAACGGCCGGTCACAACTTCATATAAAATGACGCCGACGGCATACAAATCGCTTTGGGGCACGGCGGCGGCTGAGGAAATGGCCTGTTCCGGGGCAATGTATTGGGGTGAGCCGAACACTTCGCCTTTCGTTTGCCGGGCGTCGGGCAGCGCCAGCCCAAAATCGGTGAGAAAGGCGCGCCCGGTGGCGTTGATCATGATGTTGGCCGGTTTCACGTCCCGATGCACAATGCCCCTGGCGTGAGCGAAATCGAGGGCGGCGCACACTTCGCAGATGATGGACAGCAGTTCTGACGGTGGCATTTGTTGGCCCTGCTGCTGGTAATGATCCAGCCGTTGACGCAAATTTTCCCCCTCAATGTACTGCATTGCCATGTAAAAGAGGCCGTTCACTTCGCCGTAGCGGTAGAGGCGGACAATGTTGGGGTGCGCTTCGGGCTGCTCCAGGCGGGCAATAGCTTGCGCTTCTTGCTGGAAGCGGGCGCGGTATGCCTCGCTGTCGCGGTGCGAAACGGCAATGACTTTGATGGCGGCGTACCGCTGCAACCGTTGGTCGTAGCCACGATAAATACGCGCCATACCCCCTTGCCCCAGTAGTGTTTCCAGGCGGTATTCGTCCAACTGCTGCCCCAGTAATTCGTCTGTAGCGTCGGCGGTGGTAAGGGCCTGGGCTAAAGCGGCCATGAGAGTACGGCCGTTTTCATAGCGCTCGTTTGGATCTTTTGCCAGCGCCCGCAGCAGTACGAACGCGGCCGCCTGCCCCAGCTCTGGCCGTAACTGGCAAGGGGATGGGGGTGGTTGGGTTACTTGTTGTAGGGCAACGGCCGCTGCGGAGGGGTCGGTAAAAGGCAAATGGCCGGTGAGCATTTCAAACAGCGTCACACCGAGCGCGTAGATGTCTGTTTGTGATGATGCTTGCGTGTTTTGCCGTACCTGTTCTGGAGCCATGTAATGGGGCGTGCCGTCGCCGGCGCTGCTGCCGCCGGCGGCCAACGCCAGGCCAAAATCGGTGAGCATGATCCGCCCATCCTGCGCCAGTAAAATATTTTCAGGTTTCACGTCTCGATGCACCACGCCTTGCGCATGGGCATAATCAAGCGCCGCGGCGACGGCCGTGCCAATGCGCAGCGTCTCAGCAAAGGGGAGCGGCGCTGGTTGCGCGGCCAGCCATTGTGCCAGGTCAGGGCCGTCAATGTGTTCCATGACAAAGTAGAAACGGCCGTCTGCTTCCCCGGCAGCGTAAATTTGGACGATGTGCGGATGCCGCCAGCGGGCCATCATGCGCGCTTCCTGCACAAAATGGCGCGCCTGGTTCTCATCGGCCTGCCCCTGCATCACCTTGATCGCTACCGGCCGTTCCAGCGCAATATCCCAGCCATAATACACCTGGGCCATGCCTCCCTGTCCAAGCAGGCGTTCCAGACGATAATTACCAAACTGCCGACCGATCAATCTATCTGTGGTCACAAACTGCTCCTCAAAAATAGCGGGGATTAGGGGATTTGGTGGATTTTCTTACATCCCTTAACCCCCTAACCCCTGCGTTTCATTCTTGGTAGCGCGCTCCGCTTTTGCTGACGATGCGATCCAGATCGCGCGCAAACTGGTTGAAGCCATACGCATAGCTGTCCAGGTAATCTTGGGCGATGAGTATGGCTGTGTCTAACTCGCCGACGGCTTCCAATTGGGCGACATGGGGCCGGAAATCGCGCAGGGTCATGGTCATGATCCCGGTGGCGTCGGTCATGACGCCCCAGGCTAACGTTTTCTTGTCATTGTCATCTTTGGCCGTGATGAACCGGGAGAGTGTGCTGGTGGGGACGACAGCGCCAACGTTAGAGAAGACCTCGCGGCCGCGAATGATGTCATTGAGGACGTCAAAACGGTTGGGAATGTTATCCAGAATGTGTTGCAGAGGGCGTGGCAGATGCGCCAGCAGCTTGATGGCGCCCACACTGGCGCTTTCCCCGGCGCCGGCCACTTGCTTGACGCGGCTCATCATTTCACCAAATCCGGCTAACGTCCCTAAATAGTCGCGCTGCAACTGCTCAAAAGATTCGCGCGCCAGCCGCCGTTTGCGCCGGCCCCGTTCCGTTTCGCTCTGTTCTAGCGATTCAAGTACGCGCCGGTGCATCGCCAATAAATCGAAGTTTACCAATGGTACGGAAAATGTCATCGGGAAAATGCGGTCGGCAGGGCGGCGTTGGCTGACGTCTACCGGGATTAAAATGGCTGGGTTGGGGCTGCTTTGCAGGGCGAGTTGGGCGATGCGGGCGGACATTGCGGTTTCTTGTGCCTGCGCTAACTGCTGTAACCGCTGCGTGAGGCTGGGCGGGGGCGCATAGGTGGCGGCGTGGATGGCGCGGTAGAGTACCAGCAAATCATTAACCGTGAGCTGTAAGAGATCACTGCGCTGTTTGAATTTGCGGCGCAGGCCGGCAATGGCGGCGAATTTAATGGCGCGGGTTTCTACGCAAACTTCGCTGGCGACACGGGGCGCGGCCAAAATGCGTTCCCGGTCGGCGGCGGAGATGGAGAGGGTGGGGGCAAACGGCCGTGTCTGCCCTGGCTGTGGGGGTGGCAGGGTGCGCAAATAAGCAGCCCAGGAGAGCGCCTCATTGGTCATGATTTCTGCCAACGCCGCTCCCCAGGCGCCATCGAAAAAGATGTGCGATTGGTCAAAGACAAACGTGTCGTCTGTGCGAAACAAGGTCAGGGGATGGTCGCCCGCGCCTCGTTCTACCTGGCGCAGCGAGGCCAACGGCAAGTGACGTGGGCGTGGGTCGGCGTTGATCCAGATAGGCGCCAGCCGCAACTGCGCCAATTCTTGCTGCAAGGTGGGTTCCAGGCTGGCGCGAACAGCGGCGGCAGCCGTGCGGCGCGTGCGTGCCAACAGTTGCAACTGCGCTGGCGGCGTGGCTGCCGGGTGTGCCAGGATGGTGGCGATTTGCGCGCGCGCGGTTTGCCAGTGCGCAGGCTGCTCGCCGTTGGGCGCGCAGGCGGGCAGCAGGTAGTAACGCCCCTGGTAAATAAGGCCAACGTGCGCCTGCGCCAAGGGGATGGGCGTGCGCGCTTCGGCATATGCGCCAGGGTCGAGGTAGGCCAGGATGCTCATCTGGCGTTGGTAGGCGGGGAGGTCGTGGGCAACGGCCGTTTGCACGCGCTGTTTCCATGCCTGCAAAATGGAATCGGGCAAATCACGCATCGCCGCGATCAGGAATTGATCGAATTGGCGGCGGCGGTAGGTGGGATAATCGTCGCGGGGGTTGGCGTCGTGGCCCCGTTGGTAGGGGCGCTGTTTTTCCCAGGCGCGGTACAGGTTGGTAAAACGAGCAGCGTCGGGCGTTGGGGCGGTGATGTCTTGCAAAATGGTGATGTAGACCCGTTCCCGCCACTCATTTTCTAGCAAGGATGGGTATTGGTGTAGGGTGTAGACGGCCGTCATCACCCACGCTGTCAGCCGGTCAACCGGCGTCAACTGCACTCCATGTTGGCGCAGCCGGGTGTCAAAGCCATGCGTTTCGTTGGCATGGCGCGCCGTATCATCGCGCAGTGCATAATCTACGTAAAACTGCCACGTCCCTTCCGGGAAGGAGGCTTCCGGGTCTTTTCCGGCTAACTGTAACAGCTTTTGGTAAGCCCAAATAATGGCCGCCGGCCCGGCAAAAAACGCGCCGTAGACCGCTCTATCCTTGATGGCCTGCTCCACACCGCGAAACAGTAAGCCAATATCCCGCCGTACCATAGGCAGCGGCAATTTGCGCTCGGAGAGGCGCAGCATTCCGTTCAGAATGACGCCGGGCACGTTTCCAGCCGGGGCGATGCGGGCGATCAGGTCTACGGCCGCGTCAATTTCAGGCAGCGACAGCGAAGACAGGTCCCGTATTTCGGGCTTGTGGGCGATGGTGCGTAGCTCGCTGCCGGTCAGCAGGCTGGCGTTCTCGTACTGCTCTTGGGCATCCATAGTTCGGTAATCGGTAGTCAGTGATCGGTAGTCGGTAGTCGGTAATCCGTTCACCGATTACTATTTACCGATCACGATTTGCATTGTTGCACTACTTGCTGCTGCTGCTAATTATGCGTTGTCTGTCGCTCTCTGTCGAATTAGAGCGAGGTGATTTTCCGGGCGTGTTTTCATTATCTGCCGATGCCTCTTCATGGCTGCTTTGCAAATGGCGACCGCCCAATTCCCGGCCAGATGCGCAGCACGCCAAACAAAGCGCGCACGCTGATCCACACCCCGCTGGCAACCCACACCCAGGTGAGGGCATTGACGGCCGTTTCCTCCACCAGCCACAGCCCCACACTCCCGCTCAATGTCGCCAAAAACACCGCATTGCGCAAATAACGATAATCCCCTGTGCCCCAATGCAGGCCATCGGTCACAAACGCCAGCGCGTTGATGGGCTGGACGGCGGCGGCGGCTACCCAGGCAGGGATGAAAACAGCGACGGCCGTTGACGGAACCAGCGCCCAGATCACCCAGCGCTGCCCAAACCACATCACCGCCCCCAACAGCGCCCCCAGCAGCAGCGCCCAGCCAGAACTAACCCAGGCCACCCGCCGCGCCTGCGCTACCCAATTGGCCCCCATGAAATAAGCGACCAGGCTTTGCCCCGTCACCGCCAGCGCGTCCAACCCCAACGCCGTAAATGTCCACACCTGGCGAATGGCCTGATGCGCCGCGCCGCTCTCCGCGCCAATGCGCGTGGCGACCCGTGTGGCAAACAACAAGAAAAGGGTGAGCAAGCCGGTGCGCAAGAACAGATCGCCGCCAATTTGCAGCAGGCGGCGCGCCTCATGCCATTGCAGCTTTTGCGGCCAACCCAGGCGACGGAGTACGGCCGTTACCGCCCACACACCCCCTACCCACTGCGCCACCACACTGGCGACGGCCGCCCCGCCAACCCCCCACGCCGGAAATGGCCCCACACCGGTGATCAGCAGCCAATCCAGCGCAATGTTCAGCGCATTCACCGTTACTGCAATCCACAATGGCGTGCGCATATCCTGCAAGCCGCGCAGCGCGCCAAACGCTGTCAACGAGGCGATGATCGCCGGCGCGCCAAACAGGCGAATGCGCATGTACAGCAGCGCCTGCGTCTGCACGTCGCCCGCCGCGCCCAACGCCGCCGCCGCCCACGGCGCAGCCGGCCACCCGACCAGGAGCACCAGTAATCCAAATAAGCCGCTTAGCGCCAACGCCAGGCCATTGATGCGCGTCGCCCGCTGCCCTGCGCCACCGCCGGCCGCCTGCGCCACCTCCGTTTGCGTGCCAATCGCCAGGAAATTGAAAATCCAAAAGACGCTGGAAAGGGACACCGTGCCCACGCCCAACGCCGCCAGGGCCACTGCCCCCAGGCGCGCCACAAACGCGGTATCAATTAAACCGGTCAGCGGTTCGGCTACCAGCGACAAAAAGACGGGCACAGACAGCGCCAACACCGTGCGGTGCGGCTTGTGGACAAAGGGGTGGTCGTTGGGGGAGGTAGACATGGGGATTTACGATTTACGATTTACGATTTACGATTTACGATTGGCGATTGACGATTGATGGTTGGTGGGTTATGACCAAATTGTTGTAGGCGTCAACGGCCGTCTCCCATCCTGGTGGGATCACGTTGGTTGTGTCGTATTGGAAGATGATTGCCGGGCCGTGGAATTGATTGCCGGGACGCAGTTTGTCGCGGTCG
>JACSRF010000673.1 GCA_014879875.1 Anaerolinea sp. | reverse complement strand
GGCCAGACGTGCCTTTGATGCCAGCATTGCTGCTCAACTTCGATGATTCCTGACTACTGAAAAACCCTGCTATTGGTTGCCACAGATGGCCTGCTAAGACTACAATCGTGGCGACGTGAACAACATGATCAAAACCGCTTATTGGGAATTAACAGTATATGGCATTGCCTTTCAATCGGCGATGCACTTGTATAACGTCTCCAAAACGTGGCCGGCGGAGGAAGCAGCGTCATTGACCGGCCCGCTGCGGCAGACATCGCGCGCGGTGTGCAGCCACATTGCCGTCGCCTGGCAAAAACGGCGCGATGAAGCCCTGTTCGTGGCTGGTTTAAGCGACGCCGCCGCCAATGCCACCGCGACAATGGTCTGGCTTCAGTTTGCCTTTGAATGCGACTACCTGGCGGAAAAAGATCATACGCAAATGCGCATCAATTACGACGACATTGACCGTCTGTTGACGAAGATGATTTTGGAGCCGGAGAAGTGGCGGGAACGGTGAATGGTGAACCGTGAACCGTGAACCGTGAGCCGTGAGCCGTGAGCCGTGAGCCGTGAGCCGAATACGGAATACGGAATACGGAATACGGATCACGGAATACGGAAAAGGGACCATCTTATGAAAGCAGGTATTTTGGATTTTGGCACGTATATTCCCCATTATCGTGTGGCGCGGGCGGCGATTGGTGCGGCGTGGAAGATGGAGCAGGCCGCGCCGCTGCTGCTGGGCGAGCGGGCAGTGGCCGGGTATGACGAGGACAGTTTGACGATGGCCGCGGAGGCGGCGCTGCACGCCTTGGCAGGGCATGAAGGCGCGCCAGTTGACGCCCTCTATTTCGCTTCCACCACACCCCCCTTTGGCGAAAAAGCCGCCGCGCCGGTGGTGGCCATGGCCTGCGACCTGGATGTGGCGCGGGCGCTGGACATCACCGACAGCCTGCGCGCCGGGACCGGGGCGCTCAGCCTGGCCTTCGACGCCATCAACGCGGGCACGGCGCGGCAGGCATTGGTAACGGCGGCGGACATGCGGCGCGGCGAACCGGGCAGCCTGCTGGAAGCGTTCAGCGGGGATGGCGCGGCGGCGCTGCTGCTTGGCTCCGGCGATAACGTGTTGGCGGAACTGCTCGGCTCGTACCACCTCAGCGACCCGGTGATTGATACGTGGCGGCGCACTAATTCGCGCTATCTGCACACTGATGACGAGGCGTATACAAATGAAGTGGGGTATTTTGCGCTGGTGGACAGAGCGGTGAAGGGGTTGTTGCAGGTGACGGGGATTGAGGGGAGTGTGGTGGGGGGAACGGCCGTTTACACCCCAGACGGCCGTGCTTACATAAGACTCGCCAAATCCTCCCCACTGGCCGCCAGCTTTGCCAAAATGGGCAAATTCAGCCCGGCGGCGCGGCTGCTCATGAGCGCAGGCAACCTGGGCGCGGCCTTCCCGCTGGCGCAGTTGGCGCTGCTGCTAGAAACGGCGCAGCCCGGCGACCTGCTGGCCCTGGTCGGCTACGGCGACGGCGCAGACGCCTACCTCTTCCGCGTCACGGCGGCCATTGCCCAACGCCCCGCCAAACGCTCCACCCAGGCGTGGCTGGACAGCAAAGCGGAACTGCCCTACACGCTGCTGCACTATTTCCGCGAGAATTTGCAGGAGAAACCGTTGTTCCCGACATACACCGACCCCTGGACGTCGCTGCCGCTGCTGCACCGCGAGCGGGACGAACTGCTGCGTTTCCACGCGCAAAAGTGCGGCGCCTGCGGCGCGTTGTGGTGGCCGCATCGCCCGAACTGTTATGAGTGCGGGGCGCAGGAGGGGTTTAGCAGCGTGCGTCTCAGCGGGCGCGGCGTGGTGGTCTCCTTTGTGGCCGAGTGGGCCATTCCCACGCCGCTGCCCCCGGCGGGCATGATCATCGCCGATACGCCAGAGGGGGCGCGTATCACCAACCCTGCCACCGATGGCGACCCACGCCAGCTGCAGATGGGTGACGCGGTGGAGTTTGCGCTGCGCATTTTCCACACAGCGAAGGATTTGCCCCATTACTCGTGGAAGATACGGAAGGTGCGGGAATAAGTTAAGCAGCACAACGGAAAAACTGACGATAATGCGATTTGACCTGATCGGAATCATCTCATCCGCCGCGCCAAGAGGCCCGGCTTTTTAGTGAACTTATCGGTGATCGGTGTGGCATTCCGACGCCCGACACTCACGGAAAGAATCTATGACATGTATCACCCTGGCTCCCATACGTCGAACTGTACAGGCCCGTTTTGCTGACGGCCGTGCCTTTGATGGACCTTGCGGCACACCGCTGGAGGAGTTTATCAAGGCGGCGGCCATCCACATGCAGGGAAATGGGCGGATTGTGGCGGCCTTGGTCAACGGCCGTCTGCGCGAATTGTCACGCCTGCTCAATGAGGACGCCAGCATTGTCCCCGTCACGATGACTGACTCCGACGGCGTGCGCATTTACCGGCGTTCTCTCAGCTTTCTGATGATTGCCGCCGCGACCGAGGTTTTTCCCGGTCGGCGCATTACCATTCACCACTCCATGCCCTTTGGCGGCTACTATTGTGAACGGGATGACCGCCAACGCTTGTCTGACGAGGAATTGGATCGGCTGCGGGCGCGGATGCAAGAATTGGTTGCCGCCGATTTGCCCATTACGCATGTGCAGGTGTCATTGGATGAGGCGCTGCAACTGTTTCTCGAATGGGGCGACCAGGAAAAAGCGGATCTGTTTGCCAAGCGGCGCAAAGATTACCTGACGTTGTATGAATTGAATGGGGTGCGCGATTATTTTCATGGGTTTATGGTTCCCAGTACCGGCTATCTTGATTTGTTTGACCTGCGTCACTATAACCAGGGTTTTATTTTACAGTTTCCGCGCCGCCGCGACCCCACCCTGTTGCAGCCGTTTGAAGATGAACCACGCCTGGCGCGTGTTTTTCAGGACTATGAACGGTGGTTGACGATCATTGGCGTGCCCAGTGTGACTTCCTTGAATGATACGATTCGCGACGGCCGTATCCGTGAAGTTATCCTTGTTTCCGAAGCGCTGCACCGCCAGCAAATAACCAATATTGCCGCCGAAATTGCCTATCGCCAGCCCACCGCCAAAATTGTCCTCATTTCTGGCCCAACCTCGGCCGGTAAAACGACATTTAGCAAGCGGTTGGCTGTGCAACTGCTGGCGCATGGCATCCATCCCGTTACCATCAGCATGGACAATTACTTTGTCAATCGTGAAGACACGCCGCGCGATGAGAAAGGGAATTATGACTTTGAAGCGTTAGAAGCGGTGGACGTTGCCCTGTTCCAGGCGCATTTGCAGACCTTACTGGCCGGTGGCGCCATCGTGCAGCCCCTTTATAATTTTCATACCGGTTTGCGTGAATGGGGTGGCGAACTGAGCCTGGCGCGCGATCAGGTGCTCATTATTGAGGGCATCCATGGTTTGAATCCGCGCCTGGTGACGGAAATCCCCATTCAATCGCTTTACCGCATCTTTATCTCGGCGCTGACACAATTAAACCTGGACAAACATAACCGCGTGCCCACAACAGACACGCGCATGTTGCGCCGTATTGTGCGTGACGCGGCGCACCGCGGCTACTCGGCGGCCGACACCATTGCCCGTTGGCCCAGTGTACGTACCGGTGAAAAACAATACATTTTCCCCAACCAACATAACGCCGACGTCTTTTTTAATTCGGCGCTGGTGTACGAACTGGCCGTTTTGAAAACGCTGGTTTACCCGCTGCTGCTGCAAGTGGAGCCAGACACCCCCGAACGTGTGGAAGCGAACCGACTGCGCGCTTTTTTGCAATGGTTCGCCCCCTTGCCGGGCGACAGCCTGGCCTACATTCCCAACGATTCGATTTTGCGCGAGTTTGTCGGCGGTTCGGTGCTGGATGATTACAAGCCGGGATCGCGGTGATCGACGAATTCATTAAGGAACCCATATGAAACCTATCTTGCACGATTTTCCTGATCAGATCGAAAGTGAGCGACTGCTCATCCGCAGCCCCATGCCCGGCGATGGCGCGCTTTTACGCCAGGCCGTCCTGGAATCGCAAGCCGAGTTGAAGGAATGGCTGCCCTGGGCTGTGGACATCCCTGACGAGGAGGAATATGAAGTCAAGGTGCGCCAGGGGCGCTTGCGGTTTTTGTCCCGTGAAGATTTATGGCTGCTGCTGCTGCTGAAAGAGAATGGGGCGATCATCGGCGGCAGTGGTCTGCACCGTATTGATTGGGATGTGCCCAAGTTTGAGATTGGTTACTGGCTGCACACGGCTTATACGGGCCAGGGGTACATGACTGAGGCGGTGACGGCCGTTGAACAATTTGCCTTCACCGTGTTGGGCGCCAAACGAGTTGAGATTCACATGGACGCGCGCAATGAACGCAGCGTTGCCGTTGCCCGCCGCCTCAACTACCAGCTAGAGGGTGTCTTGCGTCATGAGTGCCGCCATCACCTGACCAACGCCCTGCGTGACACGATGATTTTTGCCAAAGTGCGCGATTAAACTAAATCAAGATCATTTGCCCGTCACCAGCCCACTGTTATAATCCATCTGTTTTGGCAATAGGATGCCCTCCAGGATGGCAATTCATCCTTCATCATTCACGTAGGAATATTATGAGTAGAAACGACTTTGCCTGGCTGTTCTTCATCGTTCTGATTATTGTCGGCGGCATATGGGTTGTGCTTAACCCAAATTACACGATCCGGCAAGGGCTGGATTTGCAGGGTGGTTTGCAAGTGCTGCTGGAAGCGGACGCGCCACCGGAACAGGAAGTGACGGCCGAAGATATGACGACAGCCAGCAGCATTATTGGACAGCGTATTAATGCCCTCGGCCTGACAGAACCACTGGTGGAAGTAGCCCCCGGTGACAAACGCATTGTGGTGGAATTGCCGGGCATCGAAAACCCGGAAGACGCCATTGCCCTGATTCAGGAAACGGCGCTGTTGGAGTTTGTGGATACCGGTACGCAATCGCTGCCGCCAGATTTTTGCGTGCGCACAACGTTGAACGAAAATCAGCCCTCCCGCTGCGAGCTAGACCCAGATAATCCAGATGCGCCTATTACGTTTTCGGCCCCGATGTTTGAGACGATCTTGACCGGTACGGCCGTGCGCTCGGCGGCCGTTGAGACGACCGAATTTGGCGAGATTTACGTCAGTTTCGCCTTAACCCCAGATGCGACCGGCATCTTTGCTGACTACACACGCAGCAACGTGGGGCGCTACCTGACCATTGTGCTGGATAAGCGCGTCATTTCCAGCCCGCGCATCAACAGCGTGATTGATGGCGGGCAAGGCTCGATCACCGGTGGCTTTACGTATGATGAAGCCCGTAACCTGGCGCTGCAACTGCGCTATGGCAGTTTGCCCGTACCCTTAAAAATTGAGAGCATCCGCCAGGTCGGCGCGACGTTGGGCGAGATGTCCATTGCCGCCAGCATTCGCGCCGGTTCCATTGGGTTGATGATTGTGCTGCTGTTCATGCTCATTTATTACCGGCTGCCAGGGCTGATGGCCGATATGGCCCTGCTGGTCTATGCGCTGCTTAACGTGACCGCCTTTATGTTGTTGGGCGTTACGCTGACGCTGCCGGCCATTACCGGCTTTTTATTGTCCACCGGCATGGCTGTGGATGCCAATATTCTGGTATTTGAGCGCATGAAGGAGGAGCTGCGCAAGGGGGCGACGCTGCGCGAAGCGATCCTCACCGGGTTTGATAAGGCGTGGTCTTCGATTCGTGACTCGAACATTGCGACGCTGGTCATTTGCGGCATTTTGCTGATTTTTGGCCGCAGCTTTGGCGCCAATGTGGTGGTTGGCTTTGCCATTACGTTGGCGCTGGGGGTGATGATTAGCATGTTCACGGCCGTTATCGTGACCCGTACCTTTGTGCGTATTGTCCTCGGGCGCGCCTCGGACGCGCTGCGCAAGAAGAAATGGCTGTTAGGTGTTTAAGTAATCGTTTGTGAACAAGTTCCTATTTTCCAGATTGGTTCAATCTCTAAGATTGAACCCATCTACAGATGTTCAGAAAATCATTTTGGGTCTGGTTTGTAGTAACGACTTTAGTCGTCCAGCGTGGGACCGCTA
>JACSRF010000362.1 GCA_014879875.1 Anaerolinea sp. | reverse complement strand
GGGGGCAAAAGGTTCATTCTGTCAAACAAAATGAGTAAGTTGTTTAATTCTCTTTCCTTAATTCTGTCAGACAATCAGGAGGCGGGAGTGAATGATTACGAGCCAGGCGCGGCATGATGGCTTACGGATCAGGCAATCCCAGGATGCACACGCCCGCGTCGCGTCACCGCGTCAATCAGCACGGCCGCCAGCAGCACCAGCCCTGTCACCACAAACTTAACGCCGGCGCTGAGGCCCAGCAGTCCCATACCATTTTCGACGCTGGCAATGATTAATGCGCCCAAAAAGGCACTGGCGACTTTACCACTGCCCCCAAAAAGACTCGCGCCGCCAATGATGGCCGCCGCAATCGAATTGAGCAGCAGGTTACCACCACCGGCGGCCGTATCAACCGAACGCAGGCGCGACGCCAGGACAATGCCGCCCATCCCGGCCATCAGGCTGGAAATCATGAAAACGCGCACACGAATGGAATCAACGTCTATGCCGGCGCGGCGCGCCGATTCAACGTTACCGCCGATGACATAGACGTAGCGGCCAAATTGGGTGTTCTCTGCCAGGGAGGTGAAAAAGACAAGCAGCACAAGCATGATGACGCCCACAAAGGGAACGCCACGATCCTGGTTGGCGACGTAGACAGTTATGGTCAGCAGCGCGGCGACAAGCAGCATTTGGGCAACGACGACAATAACCGGCGTCGTCGCCATGCCCCGCTGCCGTCGGTCACGCCACCGGTTGATGCGCCCAAACGCATAGAAAAAGATGCAAACGGCCGTTACCAACCAGCCCCACATCTCTGGCAAAAAGTAGTTGGCAATGTTGATCACCATCTGGTCCTGGATGATGACGGTGCCGTTGGCGCCAATGAGGATGAGCACGACCCCATTCCACACCAGCAGCCCGGCCAGGGTGACGACAAACGAGGGCAGACGAAAGCGCGTGACGATCAGCCCTTGCACGACGCCAATCAGGGCGACCGCCGCCAGCGCGACGGCTATGGCGGCAAACCAGGGCCAGCCATCTGGAGGACGCAGCCGCAGCGCCATGAAAACGGCCGCTACCGCACTCACATACCCCACCGATAAATCAATCTCGCCCAGCAGCAAGACGTAAACGACGCCAATGGCAATGGTTGTGTAGCCGGCCATTTGCACGATCAGGTTCACAAAATTGCGCGGCGTCAGGTAATTGGCGTTTTGCGTCTGGAAAATGACGGCGATAATGACCAACCCCAACAAGATATGCAAAGACCCCAGGTCGCCAGCGCGCAGCCGCTGCCAATGACGGCGCAAATACTCACCCAGAGATAACGGGATGGCGCGAGAAGTGGCCTGGCTGTCGGGAAGGCGCTCGTTAATGCTGCTCATACAGGTTTTATCAGAGGTGGCGCGGTCAGGCATGTACTGAGCAAAGCCGAAGTAGACCGGCCACGGCAAGTATCGTTACCGTTCAGGACAATATTGCACAAATTCACCAACGCAAATTTCGGCCCAGGTACGGAATCCATCGGCAATGACGGTTATGGCGATGTTCTCGTTGGTGACGGCAATCGGCGTCAGTTTGATGAAGGGGATTTCATTTTGCCCATTATAAATAGTGTCCGCTGTGAGTACGGACACATCCTCCTGGCGCAGCAGGGCAATGGCGGCGCGTGCGGCAGCCTCGGCTTCTAACTTGATCGGCTTGTACACGGTCATGGATTGCCAGCCGGCGAGGATGTTTTGGATACCGCTAACGGTTGCATCTTGCCCACTGAGGGGGAGAGGCGCTACACCCTGGCTTTTTAAGGCGGAGATAACGGAACCGGCCAGCCCATCATTGGCGGCAAAAACGGCGTCTACGTTGCCCCCGGCGGCCGTGAGGATTTGCTCGAAGATGATGAGCGCCTGTTGGTTGTCCCACTCCGGCACATCCTGGTCGTCTACCAGGAACCAGTCGCCCGCTTCGTAACGCGGACTGGCAACGGAGAAGTACCCGGCGCGGTAAAGGGTGGAGTTGTTGTCGGTGGGGGAGCCGTTGAGCTGCACAATGCGCGGCACGGCCGTTGGCAGCGCATCAATCAGCGGCACTAACGTTTCCCCCATCAAACGGCCGACGGTCACATTATCAAAACTGACGTAAACATCGGCGCCCGGCCCTTCAATGGTCAGGCGGTCATAATCCACCACCTTCACCCCTGCTTCGCGCGCCTGGGCGATGATCGCCGCGCCGCTGCCGCTGTCCAGATTAACGAGCAGGATCACCCTGGCGCCATTGGTAATCGCCTGTTCCGCCTGTGTTTGCTGCACGCGCGCATCCCCTTCGGCATTGACAATGGCATAGCGGACGCCGGCCGCCGTAAAAGCTTGTTCAAAGAAGCGGCGATCGTCCGTTTCCCAGCGCGCCGATGTGGCCGAATCTGGCAATAAAACAGCGATCATCCCTTCCTGATCGCTGTCACCAAGCACATTTCCCCCGTTTTCTGCTGCCTGACAGGCCGCGCATACGGCCACAAGCAGCAGCAAACTCAATATCAGCAAATTAACCTGTCGCGTGGGCAAAAGACATCCTTCCACCAATTGTAACGATTCAGTTACACAGAATTACACGGAGTTACACGGAGAAGACACAGAGATACACGGAGAGGAAGAGGGGGAAAATCATAGAAAACTCCGTTCTCTCTCCTTCTTTTCTCCGTGAAACTCTGTCATTTCTCCGTGAACCTCCGTGTTCCAAAATCACACTGGATAGTCACCACCAATTACCGATTACCGTCCACCGAGTACCGATCACCGCCTATTCCGCGTCGCTACGTCAAAGATAACGGCCGCCGCCAGCACCGCTCCACGCACCATATACTGGTACGAGATGCCAATGCCCATCAGGTTCATGCCGCTGGTCAGCGAGGCCATGACCAATGCGCCAATGAGCGCTCCGGTTACTTTCCCAACGCCGCCGGCCGCCGAAACGCCACCCACAAAGGCAGCGGCAATGGCGTCCAATTCAAACAAGGTTCCGGCCGTCGTCGTCGCCGACTGCAAACGGGACGCAAACAACATGCCCGACAGCGCCGCCAACATACTCATCTGTCCGAAGACAATGTAGGTGATCTTCTTGACGTTAATGCCGCTCAATTCGGCCGCTTCCGGATTACCGCCGACAGCGTAAATGTGCCGTCCCAACACCGTTTTTGTCGTCACAAAGTTGTAGATGCCCACGACAAAGAGTACCACCACCACCGTCCACGAGAGACCATTGTACCCGGCCAGCACCCAGGTCATGCCGCCGACAAGCACAGAGACGAACACCATCTTCAAGACGAACAGGTTCATGGGCAGCACGTCGAAATTGTACGCTTGTTTGGTGCGACGGCCGTTAAGCTCACCGATGATATAGAACACAATCGCCACAATCCCCAACAGCAGCGTCACCTTATGCAATTCCGGCAAAAAGTTGATCGGAATATCGGGGACAAACCCATTGCCAATGGCATTAAACGTCTTGTTTTGAATGATAATCGTGCCCGTGCCTTCCGTCACCACCAGAATCGCGCCCCGGTACACCAAAAACCCGGCCAACGACGCCACAAAAGCGGGAATGCCCATCTGCGCTACCAGGAAGCCCGGTATTAGCCCCAGCATCAGCCCCAGCGTCAGCACCGCCGGGATCACCACATAGACAGGCCATCCCCAAAACGACATGGCAATCGCCGCCACCGCCCCCAGGAAGCCGGCCAAAAAACCAACCGACAAATCAATGTGCCGAATCACAATGATCAGCGTCATGCCAATCCCCAACACGGCAATATAACCGGTCTGGTTCAGCAAATTGCTGATATTGCGGGAAGAAACAAAAATACCATCTGTCAGAACGGCAAAGACCACCCAGATAACAAACAGGGCGATAAACATGCCGTATTCGCGGATGTTTTGCTTTAATACTCGTTGTAAATCGTTGATGAAGGACATCCCACTCTCCTCACTCTCAATTCCTGGTTGCCAGGTGCATGATGCTTTCCTGAGTCGCTTCCTCTACGGGCAGTTCACCCGTAATTTCACCGGCCGACACAATATACACCCGGTCGCTCATCCCCAAAATTTCAGGCAGTTCCGACGAGATCATGATAATACTCATGCCTTGTTCCACCAATCGGTTCATGATGGTGTAAATTTCATATTTCGCGCCAACGTCAATGCCCCGCGTCGGTTCATCCAGGATCAAAATGTCCGGTTTCACAAATAGCCACTTTGCCAACGACACTTTTTGCTGATTGCCGCCGCTCAGATTGAGCACCTTTTGTTCAATGGTCGGCGTTTTGATATTCAGAGAACTCTTGTATTCATTGGCAACGTTAATTTCCGCGTTGTCATTCACCACGCCCCGCCTGGCGATTTCGCGTAAATTCGCCAGCGTCACATTTTGCTTCACGTCCTGAATCAAGATCAGACCATTTCGCTTCCTGTCCTCAGAGACATAAGCAACCCCGGCATCTATCGCCTGCCGCGGATGGGTAAAATGCTTTTTCTGGCCGCCTATAAACATTTCGCCCTGAATCTGGTACGCTTCCGGGTTGCCAAAGATACTTAAAGCCAATTCAGTACGCCCGGCTCCCATCAGCCCGGCAAAACCGACAATTTCCCCCTTCTTGACCTGAAAATGGGCATCGTGGAGAATATCTCTGTCACGGGATGGGTCGCGCGCATACCAATTTTTAACCTCAAAGATAATTTCTTCAGAGCGTTTGTGCTCCCTTTTCGGGTAGATGTTGTCAATTTCACGGCCGACCATGTGCTTGATCAACACAGCTTCAGACACTTCCCCATTCCTGGCGTTTAGCGTACAAATGGTTTTGCCATCACGCAAGACGGTGACAGAATCGGCGATCTCCATGACTTCTTTCAACTTGTGCGTGATCATGACACAGGTCACACCCTGGCTCTTGAGATCGCGCAGCAAGTCAAACAAGTTATCAACGTCACTTTCGTTTAAGGCAGAGGTCGGCTCATCCAGGATCAGCAAACGCACATCCTTGCTCAACGCTTTGGCAATTTCCACCAACTGCTGCTTACCCACACCTAGCTCTTTGACGCGGGCGGCCGGGTTCACCTCAAGCTTCACCTTGCGCAGCATCTCCGTGGCGCGTTTGATGGTTTCGTTCCAATCAACCAAAGCGCCCTTTTTAATCTCGTGACCGAGGAAGACGTTTTCGTAAACCATCATCTCCGGGACCAGCGCCAACTCCTGGTAAATGATGCCGATGCCCGCCTTTTCGCTGTCACGGATACCCCCAAAAGTTTGTGACATGCCGTTCAGAAGAATCTCCCCATCATATTCCCCATGTGGGTAAACGCCGCTCAATATTTTCATCAGGGTAGATTTCCCGGCGCCATTTTCACCAACCAGGCAATGAATTTCACCGGCGGTCACGCGAAAGCTGACATTATCCAATGCTTTCACGCCAGGAAATTCCTTCGTAATGTTTTTCATTTCTAATAAGGGAGTATTGTCCATCGTCAGCCCCACGAGTCACGCAGCTTGGCAAATAGTGTCTTTCTGCCGTTTCTCAACTGAAATAAAAAACACCCTCTGCCAAATCACGCTACATTGACATGGAATAATGGCGGGCAAGCCGCCATTATTCCAGGCTCAAAACCACATGTTCTTATTCTAAGCCGGTAAAGTCGCTGGCGCTGTAATAGCCAGAGTCAATTAAAGCTGATTTTACGTTACTTTTGTCTACGGTGACAACCGGGGATTGAATCGCCGGCACGTCAATGACGCCATTGTTGTAAGCGCCTTGCGCGGCCGGGTCTTGTCCTTGCAGCAGGGCAATGGCGGCGCTGATGGCGTCGTCAACCAGGGTACGCACATCTTTGAAGACGGTCATGGACTGCTTGCCGTCAATGATGTACTGCACGGAAGCCTTCTCCGCATCCTGACCGGTCACATAGTAGCTGGTCACGTCTTTGTCAGTGGCAAAGGTGTCGGCAATGGCGCGTGCGGTGCCATCGTTGGGGGCCAGAATGAAGACATCGCCTTTGTCAGCGGCCGTTGTCGCTGTCAGGTTCGCTTCAGCCAGGTTCTTGGCCGTGTTGAAGTCCCAGTTGGTGGTGACCTGGCCGATGATTTTTGCCATTTC
>JACSRF010000283.1 GCA_014879875.1 Anaerolinea sp. | reverse complement strand
TAAAGTGCTTATATAAGAACATGGAAACAACACAATACGCGCTGTTTCCGTTTAGACGGAAATCTCTATGCTATGGTCATTCTCATTCTCACCTGGTTAATCAGTGGCGATTTGGAAGGGGCGACAGTTGTCGCCGCCCTGGTCGTCACGGCCGTTCTGGCCGGTTTCATCTGGCTGGCCCGTCAGGGTCGGTCCAAACTGGCTATCTGGCTGCTGATAGGGCTGCTCTTCCTCCTCATCACGGCCGATACCATTGGCTACGGTCTGGGATCTCCTGCGGCGGCTGCCTACTTTATCCCCATCATCCTGGCTGCCTGCGGCCTGGGCGTCGCTGCTGGCCTGGGTATTGCTGCCCTGGCCTCTGCCCTGGTATGGGGTACGGCCGTTGCAGCCCAGGCCGGACGTTACACCCCAGAAATCCCGTTCGACCTGTGGCACCTCACCTTTAGCGCCCCCTTGTTCATGGTTCTGTTTGGCCTGCTGGCCCTGGTGGTAGGGTTGTGGACGCGGTATTGGGTGGGTATGGTTGCGACCAATGTCTGACACCCCATCCCCATCAATCCCTCATTCGCCGGGTAGGTCTAGCGTGTACACCGGCTTGCCCCAGGCCAGCGCTTCTTGCGCCAACTGCGCCGTGCGGCTGCCGGGGTGGGCATAGGCAACCAACACCGACTCGGCCAATGCCGTCACCAGGCGGTTGCGGTAAACGGCCGTTTCCTTTGTCCCCCGCTTCACCTCTGCGCCAAACGGGGAGAGCAGCGTCAATCGCCCGTCCGCCAACGCCGGTTGCCATTCCGGCTTGAGGCGCTGTGGCAGCCCCCGCGCCAGGCACAACACAGCCCGCCCCGGTTCGCGCAGCAAGATGGTCAACGCTTTGTCAATCGCCCAGATTCTAGCCAAATTATCGGCCCCGGCTGTGCCCAACAAACGGCCGTCATGGCCGAAGTTCACCCCATTGACCGGCGCGGCGTGGTCGGGCAGCGTCGCCAGCAGTTCCCCCGTAGCCAGCAGACGGCCGTTAACACCACTATCCCATCTTTCACCAACAGCGTGCCAAAGGGATGATCACTATTGGACTGGACTTCTTTGTCCACCTGGCACGTGTAAGCTTCCTCGTTTTCCATCAGGTTCATTGGTCCATAAATGTTTGTGGAGTAAGCCAGGTAATGTCGTCAATTTGATGGGTAATTTTGGGTCTTTGGGATTTCGTGGGGTTTGGCGTGAAACGTGATGCATGAAACGTGATGCCTCTCTGGTCACGTTTCACGTTTCACGCATCACGGCTTGTCAACCCCCTGAGTTCCTAAAGAGCCATTTTTACTAGTAGTTCAACCGACAAGTTTTGACGGGTCCTATTCCGCGAAAAAATCCGTCAAAACAACATTGTCGCACTACTAGCAAATAAATCGTTTAAATAAAGTTATTGATAACCGGGGAGCGATAGGCTCGTTGTTTCTCTGAACGTGTCGTTACTCAACTCGAGGCAATTGTACAGGAAAACGACCGTTCCTCCCCTCCCACAACTTCCCACCAAGCCTCACCTCGACAACCTGCGTCTGGCCTGCCAAGTGCATGGCAACCAGTACCCCGGCAAAGGATTTATCAAGTTGTTGCAACTTGCCAAAGTTATTTGACCTATCTCCGGTGAGGTTTCAAAGCCCGCCTGTCTCCCGTTTGTTTGTCGCTACTGGTCAGACGCACATTGTGCCCTGTGCAGGTATTGGCGACATTCCGCATCGGTCAGCGAACGGGTCACCCGGGATTGAGCCAGCGTTAGCAAATCGTCGATGGGCAGCACATACAGGCGCACCAGTCCATCACCCGCAGTGACGGCCAGATAAACGCCGTCTGGGCTAAAAGCGACTTCACGGCCGTTATTCCCAATGCCAGGCAACGTCATCCTTTCAGCGCCCGCGGCCACATCCCACAGCTTAACCGCGCCATCAAAACCAATGGTGGCCACGGCCGTATCGTCGGGGCTGAACACAACGTCCCAAACCACGCTGCTGTGCCCCGCCAGGATGTGAACCAACTGAACATTCTGGCCCTCAATCGCCCAGATTCGCGCCAGATTATCGGCCCCGGCTGTGCCCAACAAACGGCCGTCATGGCTAAAGTTCACCCCATTCACCGGCACGGCATGATCCGGCAGCGTTGCCAACAACTCCCCACTGGCCAGGCGCCACAATTTGACCGTACCGTCCGTGCTGGCGGTGGCCAACAAACGGCCGTCTGGACTGATCGCCGCTCGTTCGATTGAGTCGTCATGCCCTTCCCAGGCGCGTTCAAGTTGGCCGTTCTGGGCATCCCAGACCTGGATCAGGCCAGGGAGTTCCGCCCCTTCGCCAACCGTGACCAGCCAACGGCCGTCCGGCGAGAGCGCCACATCCAGAATTGGCCCACCGTGATCGCTGAAACGGTGGACGGCTTCTCCCGTGTCAAGCTGCCAGATAACGGCCGTATCATTCAGCGCCGACGTCACAATCTGCTGACCATCCGGGCTAAATTCCACTGAAAATTTTCGCCAATCATCTGCGGCAAAAACACCCAGCTCATTGCCGGACTGGGCATCCCACATCTTCACAGCGCCGTCCCAACTGGCGGTTGCCAACCGGGACCCATCCGGGCTGAAATCCACACCAAACATCACCCAGTTGTGCCCGTCCAGCGTCAACCATTCCCGGTTACCGGCGGGCGATACGTCCCAAATGCGAATCGCGCCGTCATCGGCCCCGGACGCCAGCCGTTGGCCGTCTGGGGCAAAGGCCAGATTGGTAACAATTCCCTTGTGCCCCGGCAGTCGCAGCAATTCATCCCCTGTTGCCGCGTCCCAAATTTTGACAATGGCGTCCGTGCCGCCACCAGCCAGCCAACGGCCGTCTGGACTAAAAGCGACAGCATAAACACGGGCCGAATCGCCGGGAAAGCTTAGCAGTTCATCTCCTGTGGCTGTGTCCCACACCTTGATCGTGCCGTCCCAACTGGCGGTAGCCAATCTGGATCCGTCCAGGCTCAAGGCCAGGTCGGTCAGGCGGTCGGTGTGACTGGCCAACGTCAGGCGTTCCGCACCGCTGCGCACGTCCCATATCCTGACGCTGTTGTCGCTGCTGGCAGAAAACAACGTATCACCATCGGGGCTGAAAACGACATCCCGCACCGACTCGTCATGGCCAGCGAGTGTCACAATTTCCCCGCCGTCAGCGGCGTCCCACAACTTAATGCTGTTATCCCGGCTGGCGGTGGCCACCAGCGCGCCGTCTGGACTGAAGGCCACATCGGTGAGTTCCGAGCCATGCCCGGCCAGGATAAGGCTGGGGATGGTAAGCCGCGTTGTTGGCTCATTCAGCGCCAATTCCCAGATCATGGCCGTGCCATCGGCGCTGGCAGTTGCCAGATGAGAGTCATCTGGCGAGAGCGCCACCGCGATCACCGGCGCACTGTGGCCGTCCACAACGAGCCGTTGCTCACCACGCGCGGTATCCCAGATAACGGCCGTATTCCCCACCCCCGAAGCGGCCAACAGATTTCCCGTCTGGCTGTAGACAACACCGCTGCACCAGACACCGGGCGGACAGCCGGTCGGCTCTGTACCGGGCAGCGTTTGCTCCTGACGTAAATCCATCAGCGCCTGGCGCAGGGCCAGCTCCGCCTCTGGCAGCGCAAAGCCATCAACGGCATACGTCTTATTTACCGCCGCCATTGCCAGGAGCACGCTCAACTCCGTATCTGCGTTGACAACGTTGAGCGCCGCCAGGGAAAGCTCGCGGGCAGAGGCAAACCGCGCCTGGGTTTCCGCCGCTTCTTGTTCCTGAACGGCTACCGCTTCGGCCGTAGCCCGCTGCCATGTTTCTGCCTGGGCTGTGGCCTGGGCATTGGCGGCGGCCAAGGCCGCTGCTTCGGCGTTGTCCCGTTCAGCCTCGGCAATCTGGCGCTGTTCATTGGCGCTGGCTTCGGCAGTCATGGCTGCGGCCGCCTGCCTACCAGCTAACGCTTCCTGGGTACTGGCAATGCTGGCGTTATTCTGGGCTAATGTCTCATTCAGCGCCGATTGGCGACTGGCGGCCAGCGCGGCGACGGCCAGGATCGCCGCCACAACCAAAGCGGCCGTCAGGTAAACGGCGCGGCGGCGCAGGCGGTTGGCCGCTTCGGCCTGTATCTCGGCGCGGCGATGTTCGGCATCTGCCAACTGCTGCGCCGCTTCCAGTTCGCGCTGGTGGCGCATTTCCTCGGCAAGACGCCGATCTTGCCGGGCCGCCAGGCTGGCCTCCAGGTAAGCCCGCTCGTCATGGGTGAGCGACAGGTTGGTATGGGCGGACCAGGCAGCCAGTTGGTCCAGCCTGGTGCGCGTCAGGAGCAGTCCGGCGTCCCGGTCTTCCTCCAGCCATTCCTGGGTCAGATTCTGCAAACGGCGGTGCTGGTACAGGTCGTCGCGGCTTTCTTCCAGCCAGAAGCGCAGCCGTTCCCACTCCCGCAGCAGCGCTTCATGCGCCAGTTCTACGGTGGGTCGGCGGCTGGCCGGATCGTTGTCCAGCGTCAACAGCCTGTGGGCCGCGTAGCTGTTGATAATCTCATCCACCAAATCTTCGTCGGTGGCGATAGCGTCCAGCTCGGCGCGCAGCACGCGGCGGCGGGTGTCCGGCAGCCCATCTTTGCCTTCATCAATGGCCACCAGGCGCAAAAAAAGCTGGCGGATCGCTTCTTGCCCTGTTTCATCCTGCTCCCGGAAAAGCGCCTCGGCACGCCCGGCCAGCGCGCCAGCCACTCCACCTATTGCCAGATACGCCTGCCGGGTTAAGGTGCGGTCTTGCCGCTGCTCAAACAGCTCGGTGAGGGCGTATTGCAGCAAGGGCAGCCCGCCTGGCTGATAGAGAACGTCGTCAATGATTGTCGCTGTCAGGCCAGCTTCGCAGGCGACGCCGACCTGTTCCGCCGGCAGGGCAATCGCCTGCTCCAATTCTTCAGCGGAAAGGGGCAGGATGGTCTCCATGTGGCGGCGCACCAGGTCGCCGAACAACGGGTAAAAGAGCGGCCGGTCGTAATAGTCGGCACGCAGGGCGATCATCACGCGAATCCGGCTGCGGCTGTCGGTAACGGCCGTTGCCACAATATCCAAAAAGTGACGTCGCGCAGCCTCATCCGTGGTCAGGGTGAACAGTTCCTCAAACTGATCAACGACCAGAACAAGTTCGCTGTTGTCTCTGGGCAAGATAATGTCCGCCGCTCGCAGCAAGCCGTTTGTGTCGCGCATGAGCTGTTCTTGCAAATTGCCAACCTGGTAAGCGGCGATGCGGATGAGGCTGACTTCTAATTCATCCAACGGCCGTTTGCCGGGCGTCATTTGGGCAATAAACCAGCGTTCGGAACCGGCCACTTCGCCACGGACCAACGCCGGAATGAGTCCCGCGTGCATCAGGCTAGATTTGCCGCTGCCGCTGGGGCCGACAATGGCCAGAAAGCGGTTGGCCGCAGCGGCGTTGAGCCGGGCCAGCACTCTGCGAATGAGCGTTTCGCGGCCAAAATAGGAGCGGGCATCGGCTGAGGCAAACGGCCGTAATCCCTTGTACGGGTTCGCGGGCGCGGGCAGGAGCCAGTTCGCCGTTTTGCCCCCTTCGACTACGACAATTTCCTCCTCATCGGCCACAAGGAGATCGAGTTCCCTGGCGCGCAGGATGGCCTGACGGCGGTTATGCACCCCTAGCTTGGTGTATATCTGGCGGATATACCATTTAACGGTGGAAAGTTCGATAAAAAGCGCGGCGGCGATCTCTCGATTGGCCTTGCCCTGGATAATCAGCTGCAAAATCTCCTGTTCGCGCAAGGTAAGGGCTTCGACGAGCGCCGCCCGCCCCTGTTCTTCGAGCCGGGCGGCGTGGCGAAAGGCCGCCGCCATTTCCAACACATCCCCAAACCGGTATTTGGGGTTTTTCATGGTGGCCCGCTGAATGACCTCATTGACGCTTTCTGCAACAAGCGGATCGAGTGATTCAATCGGCGGCAAGGGGTCGTTGAGGTGTTTGAAGATCCGCTCGACGCCGGTGAGGTTGGGGAATGGGTGGTGACCGGTTAGAAGTTCGTACAGGGTTACGCCCAATGAGTAAATATCCGTTTTGGGGGTTACTGGCTGGCTGCGCGCCTGCTCTGGCGAGAGGTAGTCGGGGGAACCAACAACCGCCCCAGCAATCGTTGCCTGGCCCCCGGCATCCGTTAGCTGTTTGGCGATGCCAAAGTCGGCCAGATAGGCGTTACCTTCTTCATCGAGGAGGATGTTGGACGGCTTCAAATCTCGGTGGATAACGCCGGCGGCGTGGGCTGTGGCCAGACCGGAAGCAAGCTGGTCCAGCAGCAGGGCGGCCGCGTCAAGCGTGTACGGGCCGTTTGCCAGCGCGTCCTTCAGGCTGCCGCCGCGCAGCCAGCGCATGACCAGGTAAGCGCCTTCCGGTTCGCGCCAGTAGTCGTAGAGGGGGACGATGTGCAGGTGTTCCAGCCGGGCGACAAGTTGGGCTTCATTTTCAAAGCGGCGAATGAATTCTGGCTGGTTGGCCAGTCCGGGTAAGATGACTTTAATGGCTACCTCGCGGCCCAGGGTGGTCTGATAGGCGCGAAAGACAGCGCCAAAGCCGCCGCTGCCGATCCGCTCCAGAATTTTATACCCTTTAATTGTTTGTCCGGTTTGATAGGTCATGGCGCCTCTGTAGCGAACATTCCTGCGGTGTGGATTGGGAACATTATAGGCGACAACGGCCGTTTTTCAGCATATCCCCCCCTTTTCCCCTCCCAAACGTTCTGACGGCAGTCCGTTTATCGAGAAAGCGATGCCTGAAGCTCGATTCCCCCCTTTTCCCCCCCTTCCCGGCTGGGCGCTTTGGCAATAGGGTAAGGTGTGCTGCTGGCAACCGGCAAGTCAGGCAGGCGACCGGTTTACCCGGCCTCGATGTGGCTCAAGTGGAAGAAGCTAGACGGGCGATTTTAACATATGGAGTAGCGACATGCGTAAATTTATCTTGGTGACGGCGGTTCTTTTTCTCAGTGCGGGGCATTTGATCCCTTCTTGGGTGGAGACAAAGCAGCGGCGCCACATTCTGGCGGCGACAGTCATGATCTCGATTGCCGTGCCTAACTGGCTGGAAACGGCTGGGGCTGTTGCTGATGCGCTGCCCATTCCCAATGACGAATATCGAACTATCGCGCGGGCGGACGGGGAATTGATTGCCTATGGCTTGGGGACGCTGGTGGTTTACGGGGATGAGACGCTGCTGATAACGCATGATCATTGGAGCCAATTTGATGAGGCGTTAGGCAGAGTGACTTTTGCGGCGGCGGATGGCGTGTGGTTGGCGGAAATGGAGCTGCGCGACTTCAAGCGGCATGTGCGTTACCGGGATGGAGGCACGATGGTACTGACGGCACCGGATATGCTGAGCACGGCCGTTTCTGGCAAAGCGGAAGCTCTACAAACAAACACGCTCAAGATTGGTGACAGCGTACTCCTGGCCCAGCGAGCCGACAACCGGATCGTGTTGACTGCGGCCACTGTGGTAGCTCAAAGCGAAAAGCAGGCGCGACTGGCAGTGCGGCTGCAAACTGCAGATGGGCAGACGGTGGCGGGCGGTGATTCGGGCGGTGGAGTCTGGGCAAACGGCCGTCTGGTAGCCACGATGTGGACGACAATTATGTTGGAAAACACGGAATCTGGTGAGCGGCGGGCAACAGATAGTAGCGTAGCGGCCGTATTTAGTCACATGCCATAGCGGAAATTTCCCGGCCGAATTAGGAGACTGCCCCCATGACAGCGGGAAACCGGTAAGATTAGAATGGGCGGAAAGCGAAAAACATTGGTTGGCGCTGCTGCTAAAAGTGCGTTTTATCTATGTGAAGCAAGGTAACTTTTATGGAAGTGTTCTGATGGCTCATTATCAATATGGTATTGAGGCAAAAGCAGGCAGTATTAACCGGAGAAAATAATGGTAGAGGAAGTGATAAGCCCGCGACTCAAGCAGCTGCATGAGGCGAGAAAAATGGGGAACGGGGCTGCGCTGGACAATTTCTGGCAGCAGTTGGCGACAGAAGGCGTGCCGCTCATCGAACCAGATGAAGAGAAAGCCCACTTTTCATTGGTGACATTCCTTTGGCGCGGCGCGGCGGAAACGAAAAGCGTCAGCGTACAAATTGCTGTTGATGGTTCAGGGGAAGACGAACACGATATGACCTGTCTCCAGGATACCAACCTTTGGTATGCCACGTTTCGTTTACGCAATGATTACCGCGCCGCTTACAGCTTTGTGGTGAATGATTCCCTCGATGCAGAACAAGCCGTGGCGAAACATGACCCATTGAACGCCAAAACCTTCGTAGAACCCAGAGATGAAGAACGGCCCGATCACGCCGAGGATGATATAGAGTCTGTGGTTATGCTGCCGGACGCGCCGGCGCAGACCTGGACGACGCCTCGCAGCGGGATCGCCCAAGGGAGCGTGGCACGCCATCTTTTCTACAGTCAACTTCTGGCCAATGAGCGTCGCGTCTGGGTCTACACGCCGCCGCAATACAAGGCGTCTGGCGATCCGTATGGGCTGCTCATCATTTTGGATGGGCGATTCTTTCACGCTGCCATTCAGGCACCGGTGATCCTTGATAATTTATTGGCGGATGGAGAGATACGGCCGTTCGTCGCCGTCATGGTAGATAATCCCGGCGTCACCTGGCAAGAGTCAGTGACGATACGAGAAAAAGAGCTGTCCTGCCATCCTGCCTTTGCCACCTTCCTGGCGCAAGAAATGATTCCCTGGCTGCGGCAAACGTATCATCTCGCGAGCGATCCCAGGCAAACGATTGTGGCCGGGGGCAGCGCCGGAGGTCTGGCGGCCGCTTTCACAGCCCTGCAACATCCCGACACCTTTGGCAATGTCATTGCGCTGTCTGGCTCATTTTGGTGGCGGCCCGAAGGTGAGACCGAATGGGAATGGTTAACGCGGCAGTTTGCCCTCAGACCATTGGCGCCTTTGCGGTTTTACCTGGCAGTGGGTCTCCTGGAAAGCGCCCCTTCGGCCAGCGGTTTCCCCGGTCAACTGCTGGCCAACCGCCATCTACGCACCGTCTTGCAGGCGAAAGGGTATGAACTGCATTATGACGAGCACATGCACGGGCATGATTCGATGACCTGGCAAGGGCTGCTGGCTGAAGGCTTAAGAGTGCTAGGTTTGCCGCTTTAGGCAGCCAGCCTGAACATTTCCCGACCGAAATAGGGGTCTGCCCCCATGACAACGGGAAAGCGGGAAAGGTACAGTGTGCGAGATATCAGCGAATGGTGTATCCCTGAAATAAAAACAGGCAAATCAATAGGAGATTAAAATGTCAGAACTAATTAAAGGCAATCTAATTAAAGGCAAGCTTACGATTCAAAACAACAACGGTAGTGGAACGGCCGTTGTGTTTGACGGAAATGCTCTCCCTCAGAGTGGAACGTTCCATGTATCCAAACCAGATGATCTCGTCTTACAAGAAATAGAACCGGGCGCGGGCAAACACTTTATCACAGGCCAGATTGATATCAAAGACACCGCAGGCAACGTCCTTCTATCGCTCATCCCCACGACATTTGGCGGCTGGATCAGAGTGCAGCAGGGAGGCGGCATCATGCTCATGGGGGACAAAACTGCTGAAAAACGGATCGAACTCAATGCCTCGGAACGCTCGCTTACCATTCACACTGGGGTATTAGCGAGTCAGCGTCCTACGCAGATTAAGTTAGACGCCGAAAATGGCATTATCACCAACGGGCGCATGAAACTCATGGCCGACGGTGAAATTGAGATTCCTTTCTCAATGCACCTGGAAAAGGGGCAGATGCGTCTTGGTGCCGAACCGGACGGCCAGGGGAACGATGGCAGTTTAATGATCGGCAATAGTGATGGGAAAGTTGTCATTGTGCTTGATGCGGCCGATCGCACCCTTCATGTCCTCGACAATCTCAGACTTGACAAAGGGGAGTTGCGATTGGGCAGCGAACCAAATGGTGACGGTGCCGAGGGCGGTCTGCGCTTGCGCAGTGCGAGCGGCGTAACGGCTGTGTTGCTGCAAGCAAAGGACGGCAGCCTGCTTCTTCGGAACGGGCAAGATGAGGAAACGATTCGCCTGGATGGTGAAAATAGCCGTATCCATATTCACAAAGCCGCCGGCGAAACGATTTCCATTCCGGGGATGTTGAGATTGAATAATGGGGACTTGCGGTTGGGCGGCGAGCCAACAGGGGGCGGCGCAGACGGCAGCTTGCGCCTGCGTAATGCGGCTGGCAAAGAAACAATCTTTCTGGATGGGCAACAAGGAGATATTTTGCTGCACAATGCAGACTGCGCTGAGGAATTCGACGTGGTCAACGAGGCAGAGATTGAACCGGGCACGGTAATGGTACTGGATGATGACGGCCGTTTGCACCCTAATCGCACCGCCTACTGCCGCAAAGTGGCCGGCGTTGTTTCCGGCGCTGGAGCATATAGACCGGGGCTTGTTCTCGATAAACAGCCAGGCAGTGCTAACAGAGTTCCTCTTGCCCTCATGGGAAAAGTTTTTTGCAAGGTTGATTCCCAGTATGGAGCGATAGACATTGGTGATTTGCTGACAACATCACCCACAGTCGGCCATGCGATGAAGGCTCAAGATCCTGCGCAGGCCTTTGGCGCGGTATTGGGTAAGGCATTACGGCCGCTCGCCCACGGCCGCAGTCTTATCCCGATTCTTGTAGCCTTACAGTAATTTTGGAGATGCAATATGACCACCATTCGTGAGATCGCTGCGTGTTTGTTCCTGAGTCCGTTCCAACTGATAAGCAACGGAAAATGGCAAGGTGTCTTGTCGTTGCAGAGAGATTTCCTGGGCTACACGCGATCCCAGGGCCATAGCAGTACAGCATCGTCGGCAGTCATCCAGACTACGTCGCTTTTGAGACAGATCCGCGCCGTTCAGGGGCGTCACTTCCATATCAACCTGATACGGGTAGGTACAGAGGGGACAAGCCACTGGTTTAGTGACAGTGACGAACGGAATATTGATCGCGTGTTACATGCTACCCGTGATATTTTCGCTCAGGCGGAGTTGGGCATTGGCCGGGTCCTGCACTACCACATCCCGCTTGCCCAGGCCGGTGGGTATGCTGTCCTCGATACCTCTGAAGAGGCCAGCGACTTGCTCTGCCAGGGTTGGGGAACAGATAATAATGGGCTTGATGTGTTCCTCGTACGCCAACCGTGGGAGGATGAGAAAGGAAACTGGATTGGCGGTACTTCACCGGTTGGGGGTTCATGCAACAAAGATGATAAAGGGAGTACAGCCCTTGTGGTTGTGATCCAAGGTGATTTTGCGAAGACACTCGCTCACGAGATAGGTCACTACTTTGGCCTGGAGCATCTTAACAAAGATCCATTTAATGTAATGTCCCAGGCATCCAGCGGCACGAACCTGACTCCTTCTCAAAGGATAGTGATAAGCGAACACTGTTTCGTTCGCAGCGGTTGTTGAGTGCTCTCTAGCAGCCAACTCTTTACCGGTTAGTTTTGCGGAACGAAGTTCTAATGATGGTCGAAAACGCTCATATACAGAGACCAGGAGGTAATGATGTCCGTCATAATCAAGCCACCTTTTGAAATATTCAATGTCGCTTCCAACGGCGGTAGGGTACTAGATACTGTTGCCTTGCAAAAACTGCGTGATGAAGTGTCTGGCCAGAGTTCGTCCTTTGCTCGATCACATGCGTTGGCCTTCCTAGCAACTTCTGGCTTCGCCGATGCAAACGAGGACTTGGATCCAATTCTGTCCAATAAAGATGAGCCACCTGAGCTTAGGTACCAGGCGGCAATTTATCTTGGCCGTTCCAAGGAAGACACGGCCGTGAAGCTTCTCATCAAGAATAGCCAGATAGATGATGACCGCGTTGTGGCGGGTGTAGCCCGTGCCTTAGGCTATCTAGGCGACGCGGAAGCGCTGGAGAGCGTGCTGGGGATAGAATCTCGAACGGAAGGTTACGTGAAGCGACAAGCGGCCTTCTCGGCCCGTCTCATTGCTCACCGTCACAAGCTGGATGTGGTGTTACCTTCACTTGAACCGTTCACGTTGCTCAATTCCCCGGACACCCAAGCGCACGCTATCGAGTTTACTGATGCCACCCCTGATCAAATTGCGTCTTGCCTTCGTTCAGTAGATCATGAATCATATGGCATTGCATACGCCACCGATCATGCGCTGCAGCTCAAGTGCGGAGAAGTCACTTGGATGTTGTTGATGAACAAAGAATATGTCCGGCCTGATGCTATTGCCCAATTGCGCCAGCACCGTGCTTTTCCAGCTGTGCTGGCTCGACGTAATGAGTTGAGTGGTCGTTATAGCGTGTCCCGACTGGTGCTCACGGCTCCTGGCCGTTCGGCTGGGATGATTGACTTGCAGGTATATCGGCCAAGTGGGGGCATGGTCTTCGCAGGGGCAGCGCGAGTCATCGAGCAAAAGGCCCACCTGTCACTGAGGGCGGTCGCACATCCTGGTGCTCTAAGCATTAGTTTTTCGAGTCAGTTTGAAGGCGGTAGATTCTCGAATCTCGTAGCTAGTTCGAGCCGAGCCGTCAGCATTAAGAAACGCCAGCCCATCCATAACCGCTGACTGTAAAACATTCAAGTGCCGCCTTCTTGCAGTTGGTTGCCGGCACCGGATATGAACCGCTGGATTTCTCGATTGATGGTGTAGAACATGACGAGTTCATGAACCTGTTGGCGGAGATATGACACTGCCTTCCCGGAGGTCCCATGCCTATTCGACCCAATTTTCTGGAAAGAACTGCCTTTTTTACGCTCAACGCCGCCCCAGCGCCGATGCTTGACCTGGCCGGGGGGCTGGCGCTTCAGGTGATCAACACGGCCGTGCGTCTCGACCTCTTCACCGCGCTGAAAGAACGGCCGTCTACCCCCACCGAACTGGCGCAAAGCCTGAACTGCCAGGCGCGTGGGCTGGACAAGCTGCTGGCGGCGCTGGCAGCGATTGGCTATGTGGTGGAACGGGACGGCCGTTACCACAACAGCGCCATGACCAACAAATGGTTTTTGCAAGGTGAAATGCTGGACATGAAGACCGCCCTACTTGTCTTTGACACGTTTTTTCGGGAACTGTGGCCCCATGCCCCGGAAATAATACAGAGTGGGGAACGGCCGTTTAACTTCTACGACTTCACCGCCAGCACCCCCGGCCTCAGCCACGCCCACCAGACGATGATGCAGGGCAACGCCAATCTGGTGGGGGCAGACATTGTAAAGAAGGTGGCGCTACCCGCCAGCGCCAGCCGTCTGCTGGACGTGGGTGGCGGGCACGGCCAGTTCACCATTCACTTTTGCCAGGCACATCCTCAACTGACAGCTACCATCATGGACAGCGAAGCCGCCCTGGAAACGGCGCAGCAAAACCTGGAAGCGGCCCAACTCGCAGATCGCGTAGACCTGTATGCGACCGATTTGTGGCAGGCGGCCTGGGGCACGGAATGGGATGGGATTCTGCTCTTTAACCTGTTGCACCATTACGACCTGGAGACCAACCACAAACTGCTGCAAAAAGCCCACACCGCGCTGAAGCCGGGCGGCAAGGTGGCGATTTTTGATCAGGTGGCGGGCAAGCAGTTTGGCTCAGCGACTAACGCCATGGTGCAGTTGGTGGGGCTGATGTATTACTTGTTTGCCGACGGCCGTATCTTTACCCGCGACGAACTGACCGACCTGCTCAGCCAGACCGGCTTCCAAAACATGCAGTTTTACCTCATGCGTCAGGCCCCCGGCAGCAACCTGCTGGTGGCCGAAAAATAACAGTTGGCGTAGGGGCGCACCCTTGTGGTCGCCCTCTGCTGGGCAGGCGCCAGGCGTTGCATTGTAATGTGGGCAGATAGATTACACACCGTAGAAAAGGAGGCATATATGCCAAAATATCAACAGCTTATGCAGAAATTTCTAGGCTTTGCTTGTATCGTAGGGCCGCTGCTCTTTTTTATCGGCGCACTCTTTTTGCCCTTAGGCAACCAGGGCATCGGCGGCATGATCGCCCCTTATGGCGTGGCTTTGCTCATCCCCGTTTTTATGGAAATAGGGCGTTGGATTGGGCAGGTACAGCCCCGCTATGGTTTCGTTTGCACTGTCCTGGCGCTGCTGACCACGGCTAGTAGCACGGCCGCTATGTTCACCTGGGCAACAAGTGAAGCGCTCATTAACGATTTGGCATTGACCCATGAGGAAATCGGGCTGTACATTGGCAATGACCCCTACATTTTCCCCTTTGCTATACTGTCGGCGCTGTTCCCCATTATGATAATGCTCCTGGCTGTTGGCCTGTGGCGCAATCGCCTCGGGCCGCGTTGGGTTCCGGCGCTGTTTGTAGTGGGCGCCGTCGCCTTCCTCCTTTTTGTGGTGGGTGGCTATATGGAGGGGACGATGTTTCCGGCGCCGGTGTTCATTTGGCTGCTGGCTTTGCTGCCTATGGGGTGGCGGTTATGGACGGGTGAAATGGATGGGATATTGGGGGAAACGGCCGTTGCCTGATTCTATAGGATTTACGATTAACGATTTGCGATTTACGATTGGCCTGCTCCTGGCAAGCTATGAGAAAACCCCAAATCTTTTTCTTAAAATCTATAGCCACGTCAATTAATAATGCAGGGAACTTTTGATGAAAAATTGGTTGTTGCTGATGTTCAGTTTGCTTGGCATATTGAGTTTAGGACAAAAAGCGGACGCCGTCTGGCAAGGGTCGGCGACGATTGTGGTGGATACCCTGACCGATACGCTTGATGGCAGTTCCTGTACGCTGCGGGCGGCTATTTCGGCCGCCAATACCAACACGGCCGTTCAAGGCTGCCCACCCGGTTCGTTCGGCCACGATACCATCTCGTTTGGTGTGGATGGCGTCATTTTGCTGACGCAGCCTGGCGCCGATGACTACAACCTGGTGGGCGACCTGGACATTTGGGAACCACTGACCATTGTGGGCAACGGAATTAACAGAACAGTGGTGGACGCCGGTGGGATTGATCGCGTGCTCGATGTTCATCCAACTACTTTCCCCACAGAACAATCCGTGATCCTGCAAAATTTGACGATTCAGCGCGGGCAAACCGATGGGTTTGGCGGCGGCATCCGGCACAACAGCGGTTCGCTTACCTTGCAAGAGGTAGTCTTAACCAACAACGTGGCCGAGACTGGTGGTGGGTTGGCATCGCTGGCAACGGCCGTTATCTTCAACAGTACCATCAGTGACAATCAGGCAGATCGTGGCGCCGGCATTGCCCAGCTTATGCCGGACGAAGCATTACACATCATAGCCAGCATCATTGACACCAATCTGGCAGAAATAGAGGGGGGCGGGCTGCTCATTGAAGAGGGTGAGGCAGAGATTCTCAACAGCACCATTACCCTGAATGATGCCAGTTTTGGCAGCGGCATTATGAACAAAGGGGATACAACGGCCGTTCATGTAACCATTGCCGCCAACGGTCTTGAAAGCAACAGCGGCCATGGGCTGCAAAACGAGCCGGGCGCGGCGGCGCTGCTTCTGCATACCCTTTTTGCTGCCAACCTGCCCACAAATTGTGCCGGCGACTGGACGCAGGTAACAGCCCCGGTCCCTAATTTAGCCAGTGATAATAGCTGTCAAACATTTACCCTGAGTAACATCCAGCCATTATTAGGTCCTCTACAAGACAACGGCGGGCCTACGTTAACCTATATGCCCGAAGCGGATAGCCCAGCAATAGACGCAGGCGATATTTCTCTTTGCGTCGAAGTCGGTACTGATCAGCGCGGTTACAGTCGTTTTCATACCGCTAACTCCCAATGCGACTTAGGCGCGGTGGAACGCGACGGCGCGTTATTGATTTACTTACCAGTTCTGGTCAAACCATGATATTCAAAAACAGCAAGTTGGTTGGCCGTGATCAAGCCAAAAGGAAAACAAATGAAACGTCATTTTCTCTTCTTCCTGTTGCTTATTATCATGGTGGGTTTACGGCCGTTTCCCGCAACCGCCGCCCCCCAGGCCACCATCGTCGTAAACTCCCTGGCTGACGACCAGACCGTTAACGGAAACTGCACTTTGCGTGAGGCATTGTTAGCGGCCGAGATTAATTTTGCCTGGGATGGCTGTGCGGCTGGCAGCGCTAATGAGCCAGACTTGATTGTCTTTGCCGTAAGCGGCGTTATCCATATGACTCTGGGGCAATTTGTGATTACATCGCCGGTCATTATTCGGGGCAACGGCCGGGGCGAGACCATCATTGACGCCAACGACAAAAGCCGGATCTTTCAGGCCGAAGCCCCCCTTAAGCTTGAATCGCTGACCCTTCAGAATGGCCACGCGATAAGTGGTGGGGCGGCTATACAAGGGTATTTTTCGTCGTCACCCCCATATTTGTTGGAGCTTGACAATGTGGTCATCCAGGACAGCAATTCTACTGGGGGAAATGGTGGGGCGATAGAGGTCGCATTTTGGGACCTGACCATCAAGAACAGCCTGCTGCAGCGCAACAGCGCCGCATTACGAGGCGGCGCAATCTTTATGCTAAACACAAACGCGATCATTGAGGACAGCATTGTGCGGGAGAACAACACCGCCGATATTGGTGGTGGCATTAGAGGCAATCGTGGTGCTCTAACGATTACCCGGACACTCATCGAGGGCAATAACAGTAGCAACCATGCTGGGGGCCTGTATTATGGATTGGGCTATTTCAGCCTCACCGACAGTGCGATCCGCAACAATGTCGCTGAGACTGGCAACGGTGGTGGTATATCCTTTTTGGACGTGTATACGCTGATTGAGGGTAGCACCATCAGTGGAAACAGTGCCCGACAAGGCAACGGGGGCGGCATTCGTTTTCGTGGTAGTTTTGACGATGTTCCCCAATTCTTGATGACCAACAGCACCGTCAGCGGCAATACGGCTTTTTGGGGTGGTGGACTTTACCTGGATCCTACCGGAGATACCGCGCCCACAATCTATCACACGACCATCGCGGATAACACGGCGCTGTCCGGGTTGGGAGCGGGCGGGGCCATCTTTCTCGATCCAGACAGCAACCCGGTGTCCCTGACGCGCAGCATTATTTCCGGCAACAGCGGGTTTCCGACCTGCTACCCAATCGGCGCCCTGAATTCGGCCGGCTTCAGCTTGCTGCAAGACAATGCCTGCGGCAGTCACACGACGGATCTGGTTGGCGTTGACCCGCTGCTGGCGCCGCTGGCCGCTAACGGTGGGCCGACCGAGACCCATGCTCTGCAACCGGACAGCCCGGCCATAGACGTGGCTGATTGTGTGACCGGTATCGTCGTTGACCAGCGCGGCGTCATGCGCCCCCAGGGTGAGCGGTGTGACAGCGGCGCATTTGAATTTGAAGATTTGGCCGTTTATCTACCTCTGATCGTGCGCAGTCAGTGATCTGGGAGGTCTTATGAAAAAAGTGGCTCTGTTTTTTATCGTCATTGCCGCCCTGATTTTGGGTATTACCACAGCGGCCCTGCTGACCGGGCCGGGTGAGTATGAACGCCTGCGCCTCACCGAAAGCTACGTTTGCCCGGATGGCAGTCGCTACCGCTTTAACACCCGCGCCGTCCCCTTCTTCGATCCAGAAACAGGCGTGGAATCAACGGGGACGGAGTTAACGGTTGATTGCGTGGCGGATGAAGTGGTGACGCGGGCGGGTGTTACCGGACGAGCGGAGGGTCTATTTAGTAGGTGATTGATTTATGAAACAAAGACTCATTTTCACTTGTGCCATACCGGCAATGGTATTTATCCTTTTCCTGTCCACCGGACAGCCATCCCCTCTTTACGGGAATGAATATGCCCATCACCCTGCTGTTCAATCTGGCACTCTTGCGCCAGACACCCCCGGCATCCAGGTTGCGCCAACGCGCATTGTCAGCCAACAGGCCGTAAACACCCAGGTTGAACATTCTTTAACCATCAGCAACACAGGGGATACAGACCTGGCATGGAGCATCTTTGAAGCGGGTGATACAAGCCAGTCATTAAGCAGCGGCGGCAACTGGGTGGACACATTTGACACCTATCCCACCGGCGCCGGTATGCATGGTGTGGGCGGCTGGAAAGGTTGGGAAAACAACCCCAGTTTCACAGCCTTTACCAATGATGTCCGGGCACGCAGCGCGCCTAACTCTTTGGACATCGCCTCTAATTCTGACCTGGTACGAGAATTTAGTGGCATCAGCAGCGGCTACTGGACTTTCACAGCCTGGCAATACGTGCCCAGTTCCATGACCGGCAGCAGCTATTTCATCATGCTCAATACGTACAATGACAATGGGCCGAAAAATTGGTCGGTGCAGGTGCAGTTCGACGGCTCTGCGAATGTCATCAGAAACGATGGTTGGGGTGGGGGCACAGCGACCCTGATCACCGACCGATGGGTTGAACTCAGGCTGGAGATTGACCTGGACCAGGACACCCAAGCTTTCTATTATGACGACCAGATATTTTACACAGCCCCTTGGAGCGATGGAGTCAGCGGCAATGGTGCGGTCAACATAGCCGCCGTAGACATGTATGCCGGTGGCGCCTCGTCAGTATATTATGACGATATGTCGTTGTTACAATCACAGGTTTGTGACACACCGACACCCATAGATTGGGTCATGACCGATCCTGCCAGTGGCGTGATCCCGCCAAACGCAGCCACGACGGTCACTGTAACCTTCGATACGACTGACCTCCTGATAGGCACTCATCGAGGGGTGCTTTGTGTTCAGAGTAATGACCCCGGCAGCCCATTCATCCCTGTGCCGTTGACAACACGTGTTGTCAGAGGCGAACCGGATCATGAACTCTTTCTGCCCGTGCTTGTGAAGAATTAGTGCGGCTACCAGAAGCTGATACACTTCGCGCACTTGCAAAGGAGAGGCGCGACCATGACTTCACACACAGACAACCCGGCCCATGATGCCTGGTTGTCCTGATTGGAAGAGGTACGATGCCAGACAACTTGCCCTTACCGCAAACCTTGATCATCCTCTCCGGCCTGCCCGGCTGCGGCAAAACGACGCTGGCGCGGCTGTTGGTGCAAGAGTTGCAACTGCCCATCCTGACCGTTGATGACGTGGTAGACGCCATTCCGGCGCACATGACCCGCCACTCAGAACGGTTTTGGGAAGATATGGTGCACATTCTGCTGCATCTGGTGGATGCCCAGCTGGCCTGGGGTCACAGCGTCATTGTGGATTCCGTCTTCATGGGCGTAGATGAGCACCAGACACAGCACCGTTGGAGCGACCGCCGCCGCGCCTATGAAATCGCCCAACAGCGCCAGGTCAACTTCCGCCCCCTCTATTTGTATATCTCCGACGAGGTGGTCTGGCGGGAACGGTTAGCGCAGCGTACCCGGCAGTTCCCCAACGCGCCCGTCGCCACCTGGGCACAAGTGGACGTGCAGCGGCGCTATTTCCAGCCCTGGCAGGCTGGTCAGGCGCTATTTTTGGATGGCCTGAACAGCGTGGAAGAGAATTTTGCTACGGCCGTCAGTTTTGTCACCGATCCAGATGTTGGTTTGACGGGATGGGAGTAAAGAAATGGCATCAGTGCAAATTGGATTCAATCCCCAAGGCAAATTGCAGGGCGCGGTCTACTTCAGCCATCCGTTGCAGCGTCAGGGTGGTAATCCATGCGCCTACTTTCGATTTAGGTACCGTCTGCACGTTATAAAAATTGGCGGCGCAATCGCCCATCAGGCCATCGGCGGCGGAAAGCGGCACTTCCGAGGGCACGCCACGAACGGTGGTGGTGATGGGAGCGATGGTGACGGCGTTGAGGTAACGGATGGCCGAACTGCGGGTAAGAATGAGAACCGGGCGCGTTTTGTCCGGCTCGGCAAAGGTGTACCATCTTACTTCGCCCCGTTCCATGCGTCCCCCCAATCCTGTTCATTGGTCCATTCATCGGTTTCGGCGGAGGTGGCAGGCACGGCCGTGTACCCCGCCGCATCCCGCTCTTCCAACCGCCGCACCTGATACTGGCGTAATGCCTGCTCCAAAGCCAGCCGGATAAAGGCGGAGCGGGTGGTTTGCAAATCTTGCACAGTGCGATCAACTTGCTGTAGCAAATTGTCATCAATTGTCATTTGAATCGTTTTAACCATATCTACACCTATTATCATGTGGATAGTTATCCACATTGTAATAATAGCTAGAAAGAGGCGCAATACACAAATTGACTGGCTACCAAATAAAGATTGAATTTTCGCCTGCCCTTGAGGATCAGCAGATCGTCCAGAATGGGCTGCGCCAGCACAATGACCAACATGTGCCTGCCGACGGCGATAGTTCTTTTGCCGTTTTCCTGCGCGGCGCGGATGGGGCCATTATTGGTGGCGTTCTGGCCAGGGCCGGCCGGGGTTGGCTGCGGATTGGTACGCTGTGGGTAGAGGCTGGTTTGCGCGGTCAGGGCTACGGCCGTCACCTCATGACCACCGCCGAAGCAAAGGGACGGCAGCGTGGCTGTCACGGCAGTTACGGCCGTTATCCGTTGGCCTCATCTTGTTCTTGCTTGTCAGTGGGATATTTGCCATTCGCCAACTGCGTGATGCAAACTTCAGCCGCCGTGATGGCTGGCTCTTTATCTCCCTGGCAATCATTGACCTGGCGCTGATTGGCTACCTCCTGTTTGTTCGCCTGCCCAATGCCAAATCCAGCGTGCCGTTAACCCTGCGCTTTGAACCTGACCTGGGACTGCTGCTGCTGATCATCTTGTTGTTGACGTTGGGTTGGGGTCTCATCCGTTCGCTGTGGGCGGTCTGGCGCTGGCAAGACGGCCGTTAATCAGCAGTGCCAGAACAGGCACAACCACCGGGTGAAACAAATAGTTTCCGTCCTGTGCCTGGCACTTCGGCGCGAGAAATATGTTACACTAAAGCATTGTCGCGGGCAGTATCACGAAGATACCCAATGGGTCTGGCTGCCCATGCTGCAAAAAGCCATAACCGCCTGCGACGATCTCAACTGTTATGAACTGTACACTTGATAAGTGCATGTAAAACAAACCCATGAATCTGGTAGAGGCTGCCCGAAAAAAACGCATTGGGAGAATAGCTGTTTTCCATACCGCATGGTTTCTGTTTGCCACGATCACGGTGAGCGTATTTGTCGGCGCTTTGCCCTCCTTCTCACGACTCGTTACGGAAACCTGCGTGGCAAACTGCTCCCCGCTGTCTATTCCCCTCCACAGGCAAACAATAGACGCGCTGGCTGCGCTGGGCATACATCAACGCGTTTATGCCGGATACTTAATTTTGCTTTCGCTGAGTCATGCTGTGGTGGCTATCTTATTATGTGGTTTGGTCGCCTGGCGCAAAGGGAGTGATTGGCGCGTGTTACTGACGGCCGCAGCCGGTATTGCTTCTCTACCGCTGTTGTCACCTGTCTTCTTTGCCTTTGCGCTGAGGCATGATCCCTGGCATTTCCCTTTATCCCTGCTGCGGGGAGTTTCATTTGTGGTGGCCGGTTACGCCTTGTTTTTGTTTCCGAACGGCCGTTTTCAGCCACAATGGACACGCTGGCTGGCTCATGTCTTTGCCCTGGCAATTGGGTTATGGTTGTTATTTCCCACCCTGCCGCTGAATCCCGTCTATTATCGCGCCGTAGCGTCGTTGTTTCCAGAAACGATTATCGCCATTGCCATTATCATCCTGGTAGCAACGACTGTTTTGCTCAATCGGTATCGTCTGATAAGTGACAAAAAGCAGCGACAGCAGATTAAATGGGTGGTGTGGGGCACAATTATAGCTGTGTTTGTGCTGCTGCTACCCTTTGTGCCACTACTAGCCTATTTTGGCTTTGATCCGAATTTGTTGGCTGTCTGGTTTGCGCTGCACCCGGAAGTTGTGGCCATCATGCTATATCCCATTGCCGTTACCGGGGCTATTTTGAGCCATCGCCTCTGGGATATTGACAGGCTCATTAATCGGACGCTGGTGTATGGTGGCCTGACGGCACTGGTCACGGCCGTTTACCTGCTCATGGTTGGCGGCCTGGGGCTGCTGGCTGTGCAGCGGCAGGGACAGTTGCTCGGTCTGGTTCTGGCAACGGCCGTCACCGCCATCCTACTCAAACCGGTTAAAACCACTCTGCAAATCCACGTCAACCGCCTCATCCCTCCACCACCCAAAGCCGACCTACCCCCAACGAAAAACATGCGTAATGCACCTGTGCCCCATGAAAACTTGCTACCCTGGGCACAAACGGCCGTTGCCCATCCCCTCCCTACCGGCAAGTCACAGTTGGATCTCATCCCGGTGCAATGGCATACGGCCGTTCGTCTCTTGCTGCTGCTTTTTGCGCTGGGGGCGATGGCTCTGCTGCTGGGCGCAGTTCCCGCCCGGATGCGGCAACTACAAATCGTGTGTACAGAGGCTGTTTGCCCGGCAATCATCCTCGTTCCGGCTGATTTTGCCGTTTTGCAGCAGTGGGGCATTTCAATCACTGTTTATGCTATTTTTCACACGGCCGCCGAATTGATCTTGATTGTGCCGGTGGTTATTTTGTGGGTAGTGGTCTTCCGCACCTGTAGCCACCGTTGGATGGGGGTGTTAACCTGCCTGGGACTTGTCTATCTCGGCGTCTCCTTGGGCAACATCCTGTGGGCCTGGACGCAGGAGTCCCGGCGGGTGGCTTTTTTGGGCGATATGGTTAGCGAAATCGGGGCGACGGCCTTGATTTTGCTGCTGTTTTTGTTCCCCGATGGCCGTTTCATCAACCGTTGGACCCGCATCAGCGCCTACCTGCTCCTCTTCATCATTCTGCCCTTTGGCATGATCAATGCAATCCTTTCGCCCGGACTGCACGACAACCTGCCCGATGCCATTAATGGCATCTTCTTTTTGCTCTTTATCCTGCTCGGCGCAGCGGCGCAGATTGTTCGTTACCATGCCCATGCCAACCAGCTACAAAAGCAGCAGACCAAATGGGTGGTCATTGGCGTCACATCCCTGATGCTTGGCATTCTGTTGTGGTTTCTTTTTATGGGATTTTTTCCGCTGCCAGCCGGCGCCCCGCGCCTCACCTGGAATTTTTTCGGCGGCGTGTTGATGATCGCTTTGGTCGCTATGTTTCCCATTTCTTTAGGACTGGCTATTTTGCAATATCGCCTGTGGGATATTGACCTGCTGATCAACCGCACCCTGGTGTACGGCGGGCTGACCCTGAGCATCCTCGCCTTTTATACGCTCGTTGTGGGTGGTTTAGGCACAATGTTACAAACTCGCGGCAGCTTTGGCGTTGCCTTGTTAGCCACCGGCCTCATCGCCGTTTTATTCCACCCGCTTCGTGAACGGCTGCAACGCAGTGTGAACCGGCTGATGTTTGGCGAACGGGACGATCCCTATGCGGTGTTGTCCAAATTGGGGCGGCAGTTGCAGGAAACGGCCGTGCCTGGCCAAACCCTGCCCGCCATCACCGCCACCATCACCCAGACGCTCAAACTGCCCTACGCCGCCATCGAACTGGTCGCCAACGATGAACGGCAGCCCGCCGCCAGCAGCGGCGAACGGGGAACGGCCGTTCTCCAGGAGTGGCCGCTGCGTTATCAGGGTGAAATTGTCGGCTGGCTACAAGCCGCCCCCCGCTCGCCCGGCGAACCGTTTACCGCCAAAGAGCAGCAGCTTTTGGGCGACATCGCCGCCCAGGCCGGGGCCGCCGCCTACTCTTTGCGCCTGACCAACGCCCTGCAAAAATCCCGCGAAAAGCTGGTGCTGGCCCGCGAAGAAGAGCGCCGCCGCATCCGCCGCGACCTGCACGACGAGCTTGGCCCCACCCTGGCCAGCCAGACGTTTGCCATTGACGCCATTTTAGACCTGCTGGAAAACAATCCAACCGAAGCGGCCCGCCTGCTGCACGCCCTGAAAGCGCAAAATCAGGCCACTGTGACCGAAATTCGGCGGCTGGTGTATGCACTACGTCCGCCCGCTCTGGACGAATTGGGATTGGCAGGCGCGTTACAGGCCCACACCGCGCAGTTGCACAACCCGCACAGCCTGCAAATCCAAATCGTCGCCAGGCCGGAGCCGCTGCCGCCGCTCTCGGCTGCGGTGGAAGTGGCCGCCTACCGCATTGCCCTGGAAGCAATGACCAACGCCGCCCGCCACGCCCAGGCGCACAACTGCGTCGTTCATTTGCAGGCGGAGGATTTGCGCTTCACACTTTCTGTTGTTGATGATGGCCGGGGATTGGAGCCAAACGGCCGTACCGGCGTCGGTTTCCATTCCATGCGCGAGCGGGCGGAGGAGTTGGGCGGTCGGTTGAGTATCGAGTCTGGCGAAAAGGGGGGGACGCGGGTAACGGCCGTTTTACCCCTCTCTACCCCAAAACGAGAAGGACAAGCGTCATGAGCAAACAACCGATTCGCATTCTCGTTGTAGATGATCACAAACTCTTTCGGGAAGGATTGGCCGCGTTGCTCAACGCCGCAGCGGAAACGGCCGTTGTTGGCGAAGCCGCCACCGGTCAGGAAGCCATTGCTCAGGCCGCAGCCGTCACGCCCGACGTCGTTCTGATGGACATTCAGATGCCGGACATGAACGGCATTGAAGCCACCCGCCGCATCCTGGCCGACTACCCGCAAACGGGCGTGATCATGCTCACCATGCTGGAAGATGACGATTCCCTCTTTGCCGCCATGAGCGCCGGGGCGCGCGGCTACATTTTGAAAGGGGCAGATAAGGCAGAGGTGCTACGGACGGTAACGGCCGTTGCCGAAGGGCAGGCGCTTTTCGGCCCGGCGATTGCCAGCCGGTTGACGCACTTTTTTCAGCGAGGGGATGGGCAGGAAACGGCCGTCACTCCCTTTCCCGACCTCACCGACCGCGAGCGGGAGGTACTCGGCCTCATCACGCAGGGAATGAGCAACAACGACATCGCTGTACGGCTGCACATCTCTGGCAAAACAGTCAGCAACCATATCTCCAGCATTTTCAACAAGCTGCATGTAGCCAGCCGCGCTGAGGCCATTGTTAAGGCGCAAGAGGCTAATACAGGCCGTTTTCGTGCCACGGGTTAAAAATGAGCGCCCCTTCAATCGCCAACTGGCAGACATGCGCCGATATGGGGATGCGGGAACGGTCACTGCGATGGAGCCTGCGCTGAGCTTGTCGAAGTGCTCAGTGCAGGTCATTTGACAGAGGTGTCGCTCCGGCGGCGGTATGCGGGACCGGCTGAAACACAGATCTCATTCAGATTCAATGGAGAGCAAAAAAGATGGAAGGAGAACCCATGAATATCGAACTGCGGCCACCATCACGATCCAACCGTAACTTAATCCGACGCATGATGGAACTGTATCTCTATGATTTCTCGGAATATGACGATGCAGATCTGGATGAGCATGGACTTTTTGCATACGGCGATCTCGATTACTTCTGGTTTGAACCGACTCACGCGGCCTATCTGGTCACGGTGGATGGTAAACTGGCTGGGTTTGCCCTGGTTGATAATGATGTGAAATTAACCGACAGTGAGCGGGCCATCACCGAATTTTTTGTGATGCGCAAATACCGACGGCGCGGCGTGGGTAAACAGGTTGCTCACCAGCTTTTCGACCTACTGCCTGCCCGATGGGAGATGGCTGTGCTTGAGACAAATAAGCCGGCGCAGCAATTCTGGCGCAAGACGCTTGGCGCCTATAGACAGGGGAACTTCCAGGAAACAGCACTTAACGATGATGAGTGGCAAGGCCCTGTGTTCTCTTTGGATAACCGCCCATTATGAACGAAAACATCATTAGCAATCTGGAACAAGTGACAACTGAATGGCTAACGGCCGTTCTCACCCACAACGGCGCACTCACTCAGGGCACGGTTGTGGAGTTTGATGTGACCGGCGGGCGCGGCAACTGGTCGGAAAGCGGCTCATTACAACTGACCTACTCGCCCGACGCGCAGGGAGAACGGCCGTCCCGTCTCTTCCTCAAAATGGTCAACACCGACACCGGCGACGGTGAATTTTTCCTGCCGTCGGAAGTGGATTACTACCTGCGCGACTATGTGGACGTGCCGGATGCGCCGCTGCTGCGCTGCTACGACGGCCGTTACTCCCCCACCATTCATCGCTACCACCTGCTGCTGGAAGATGTCTCCGCCAGCCACACCATTGCCTGCGACAAACTGCCCTCTCTGGAGTATGGCGTGGCGCTGGCCGAGGCGTGCGCCATTTTGCACGGCCGTTGGTGGGGCGCGGCGCGTCTGGCCGAAGCGGGCGCTCCCATCCACGACGCCGCCCACATTCGCCGCTGGGTGGCAATTGCCGAACCGGGCGCGGGGCACATCATCGGCCAGCTTACCGGCGAACTGCAACCCCACTGGCCTGCCGCCATCCGCGATCTGTTCGCCCACCATCCCCAGGCGATGATTAACCGCAGCCAGGACGCCAACGGCTTTACGATCTTTCACGGCGACGCCGGGTGTTACAACATTATGGTACCGCGAGAGGGAATACGGCCGATCTACCTGATTGACCGCCAACCGTTCGACTGGAGCCTGACCACCTGGCTGGGCGTCTACGATCTGGCCTATGCCGTCGCCCTGCATTGGGATGTGGACACCCGGTCACATGAAAGGTAACACATTTGGGACATCAGAGTTTGCCCTGGCTGAAAGCTAAGGGC
>JACSRF010000348.1 GCA_014879875.1 Anaerolinea sp. | reverse complement strand
TTACGCTTGATTTCTCCTGATCTCCGTGTCACTCTGTGTATCCTCCGTGCAACTCCGTGTAACCCCAGAATCTGCGGATAAATGCTTATTTCCGATAATGTCTAATCACTAAATTAGGAGAAAATAACATGACAATTGCATCTACATCGGAAGTGGTGTCTGGGCTGGACAATGTTGTGGCCGCTGCCACCCGTCTCAGCAGCGTGAACGGGCAAATTGGTGAGCTGATCATCGCCGGCTTCCCTCTGGAAGAGCTGGCCGGGCGGGCGACGTTTGAAGAGATGCTGTACCTGCTGTGGCATGACCGCCTGCCAACGGCCGCCGAATTAACGCCATTTACCGCTGAGTTGGCGGCGTTACGGCCGTTACACCCCGCCATCCTCCACCTGCTGCAAGCGGCCGCCCAGGCGCAGGTCCCGGCCATGGATGCGCTGCGCATGGGCGCAGGCGCGCTCAACCTCGATTTGCCAGACGATGATCCATACCGGCAGGCGCAGGCCATCGTCGCCCGGCTGCCGACCATCGTCGCTGCCTATTGGCGCTTCCGCCAGGGCCAGGAACCGCTTGCGCCCGACCCGGCATTGAGCCACAGCGCGAACTATTTGTACATGCTGAGTGGGCACGCGCCCCACGCGGCGCGCGTGCGTGGCCTGGACACCTACCTGATCACGGTGAGCGACCACAGCCTGAATGCCTCAACCTTCACGGCGCGCACGATCATCAGCACACAGTCGGACCTGGCGTCGGCCGTTGTCGGGGCGATTGGCGCGTTGAAGGGGCCGCTGCATGGGGGCGCACCGGGGCCGGCGTTGGATATGGTGTTTGCCATTGGCGCGGCCGATAAGGCGGAAGCTTACCTGCGCGCTAAAATCGAAGCGGGCGAACGGCTGATGGGTTTTGGGCATCGGGTGTACAAGGTGCGCGACCCGCGCGCCGAGGTGCTCAGCCAGGCAGCGGCGGCGATGTACCAGGCGGACGGAGACATGGCGTTGTATGAATTGGCGAAGGCGGTGGAGGCAACGGCCGTTGCTCTGCTCGCCACCTATAAACCGGGACGGAACCTGCAAACCAACGTCGAGTTTTACACGGCGCTGCTGCTGCATGGGTTGGATCTGCCCACCGACCTCTTCACGCCGACCTTTGCGGTGGGGCGGGTGGGCGGCTGGCTGGCGCATTGTTTTGAGCAGCAGCAAAACGGCCGTCTCATCCGTCCCCAATCCACCTACGTCGGCGCGACCGGGCGGCAGTGGGTTCCGCTGGCGCAACGTTAGTACCTTTCCAGTATGGTGTACAAGAATTTTTAACGCAAAGGGGCATAAGGAAGAAAGACGTATAAACTGGAAGCATGACAACACCACGTTCTGAACTATTGGCCGGGATCAAAGCGGAACTGCCGATTGCCGTGGGGGTGACGCCGTTTGGCCTGATTTATGGCGTGTTGGCGCTGGCGGCCGGGCTGCCACCGGCGTTGGCGCAGGCCATGTCGGCCATCGTCTTTGCCGGGTCGGCGCAGTTTATTGGGGTGCAGTTGATCGGCGTGGGGGCGGCGACGGCCGTTCTCTGGTTCACCACCGCCATCGTCAATTTGCGTCACATGCTCTACAGCGCCTCGCTGACATCCCATGTGCGTGATCTGCCCGCGCGTTGGCGTTGGCTGCTCGCTTACCTGCTCACCGACGAAGCGTATGTGATGGCTATTTTGCACTACCAGGATACGCAAAAGCCGGCGGCGCACAAACATTGGTATTTCCTGGGCACAGGGCTGACTTTGTGGACGTTTTGGCAGGCGAGTACGGCAGTTGGCATTTTTCTGGGCGCGCAGGTCCCCGTTGGTTGGTCGCTCGATTTCACGCTGGCGCTGACGTTTATCGGCTTGATTGTGCCGACGTTGGCGAAACGGCCACATCTGGCCGCGGCGCTCACGGCCGGATTGGTCGCCGTGTTGACATATGCCTGGCCGTATAAATTGGGGCTGCTGGCGGCGGCGCTCGCCGGCATTCTTATTGGTCTGTGGCAGGAGGTGCGGGCATGAGTGCGAACATGAATCTATGGCTGGCCGTCATTGGCATGGGGTTGATCACCTATGCAATCCGTGTTGTGCTGTTCCTGCTGCTGGAGCGGGTGCAGCTTGCGCCTGTGGTGCAGCGTGGGCTGGCTTATGTGCCAACGGCCGTGCTGTCGGCCATCATTGCGCCTGAACTGCTGCTGCCCGGCGGCGCACTTGACCTCTCTCTGACCAATCCGCGTCTGTTGGCAGGGGTGGTGGCGGCCGTTACGGCCTGGTACACGCGCAATGTGTTGTGGACGATTGCCCTGGGGATGGCGGCGCTGTGGCTGCTGCAAGCTGGTGGTTGGTAATCGGTGGTCGGTAATCGGTGGTCAGTGGTCATGCCAACTACCGATTTGTCAGCCATCACTCATCAGCCATCACTTATCAGCCAGATGGCGATGAGGGCCAGGGCCATACCTGCTATTTGCCGCCAGGTGAGTGATTCGCGCAGCAGCAGCATGGCTAAGGCGATGGTGATGATGGGGTAAACGGCCGTGATCGCTGCCACCACCGATACATTCTTTGTCGTCGCTGCCTGCATGTAAAAAAGCGCCCCCATTACCCCGACAAAACCGGTCAGGGCTGCATACAAAATTCCTTGTGGATGGATTTCTGGCCGAAAATCCACTTTGTATAAAGCAATGAGCGCTACAACCAGACCGCCTAACGCCTCAAAAATAATGGCGCTCTCCGGGCGCATGTAACGCACCGACAGTTTCGGGAAAAAGCCAAAAAAGCCCCAACTTAACAAGGCCAGGACGCTCCAGATGATCCAGGGTTTCATAGATGTGGGGGTGGGGCGTCGGAAGATAATCCGACGCCCCACAAACTCATTCTCGTTCGCGCAAATGGGGGAAGAGCAGCACTTCACGAATCGTCGTTTTATCCGTGAACAACATTGCCAGGCGGTCTACGCCTGTGCCAAAGCCGCCATTGGGCGGCATTCCGTAGCGCATCGCGCGCAGATAATCTTCGTCAACGGGATTTGACTCTTCCTCGTCACTGCCATACATCTCTTGCAGCGTCTCAAAACGCTGGCGTTGGTCAATGGGATCGTTCAATTCGGTGAAGGCGTTGCCCATTTCCATGCCGGCGATGAAAAACTCAAAGCGTTCGACGTGCAGCGGGTCGCCAGGGATGCCTTTCGCCAGCGGGGAGATGTCGCGCGGGTATTGGGTGATGAAGGTTGGCTGAATCAGATTGGGTTCGACAAAATCACCCAAGAGGCCGTCAATGAGCTTGCCCCAACTGGCGTTGGGCGGTGTTTGCGTCGCTATGCCGCGCACCTGGCCCATTTCCCGAATGGCGGCAGCCAGGCTGGCCGCGTCGGTGTGGTTCATGTAATTAATGCCGGTGTATTGTTGAATGGCTTCGCGCATGGTCAGGCGGTTCCAGGGCGGCTTCAGGTTGATGGCGCGCCCCTGGTAGGTGATGGTTGTGCCTCCTGTGAGTTGGGTGGCGATGTAGGCGAGCATGTTTTCGGTATGAACCATCACGTCGTTATAATCCCAATAGGCGGCGTAGAATTCCATTTGCGTGAATTCGGGGTTGTGTTTGAAACTGACCCCTTCGTTGCGGAAGTCACGGCCGATCTCATACACGCGCTCATAGCCACCGACCAACAGCCGTTTCAGGTATAGTTCAAAGGAGATGCGCAGGTATAGGTCTTGTTTGAGCTGGTTGTGGAAGGTGGTAAACGGCCGTGCTGCAGCCCCGCCATATAACGGTTGTAAAATCGGGGTCTCCACTTCCAGGAAGCCATGATCGTCCATAAAACGGCGCATGGCGCTGATGATACGCGCGCGCGTCCGAAACACGTCGCGCACGTCGGGGTTGACGGCCAGGTCGGCGTAGCGTTGGCGATACCGTTCTTCCACATCGGTAAAGGCGCTGTAACGGACGACTTCGCCGTCCACTTCCTGCTCTTTGACGACCGGCAGCGGGCTGATCGCTTTGCTGAGCAGCCTCCAGTCGCGCACCTGCACGCTGACTTCACCGGCCTGGGTACGGAAAAGAACGCCAGTCGCCTGCACAAAGTCGCCCAGGTCGAGCAGCTTACGGAAGGTGTGGTGAGACTCTTCGCCGACCGCTTCACGGCGCACAAAAAGTTGGATACGGCCGTCGCCATCGGCCACGTGCGCAAACACCGTTTTACCCATGTCGCGCATACTTTGCACACGGCCGCAAACCGTCACGACAGCTTCTTCACCCTCGATAAGCGTTGCAAACAACGCCAACGCCGCGGCGCTGGTGTGGGTGCGCTGCACGCGCAATGGGTATGGTTCAATACCCGCTGCTTGCAAGCTTGCCAATTTTGCCAGACGCTGCTCCTCTAATGTTGTTGGTTGCCAGGTCATCATTACCTTCCTTACTATGTAAATCGAACATCCCTGTTCGATGTCCGAACAAGGATGTTCGGACTACAAACTTTCATTCTGTGTGGTGGTGTGCCACCCTACCAACAAAAAGCCCGTACCGGGTACGGGCTAAGGCTTTCTTTTGCATCAGGCTTAACCAGAAACCGGATTGTTTGAGGTGACATATTGCTCCGGCCGGCTGAAACCTGATTTTTTCACTGGTTACTCGATTTTCACCACCTGAAACTCGGTTACGCCACGCGGGGCATTAATGCGCACAATGTCGCCCTTCTTCACGCCCAGCAGCGCCTTACCCAGGGGGCTTTCGTTGGAGATACGGCCGTCTACCGGGTTGGCCTCTGCTGCCCCAACCAGATGGTACCGCTCTTCCTCATCGTAACCCACTTCGATAACCGTTATCCAGTCGCCGACGCGCACAAATTCGGGGGTCTTGCCATCATCCTCAATTAATTTGTAATGGTTGAGAATATCTTCTAGCTCCTGAATGCGTCCTTCCAGGAATGATTGTGCGTTACGCGCCGCTTCGAGTTCGGCATTGTCAACAAAGTCATCATCCTGACCATCCTCAAACGCATGATGCAAGCGTTCGGCTACTTCTTCACGCCCTTTGGTCGTTAAATGTTCATATTCTTGTGTTAGTTTTACCAAACCTTCTGGTGTTAATAAATGCGGTTTTTTCTGTGTCATTTTCCACCCACGATAGAATAGGAAAACCGCTGAATCATCAGCGGTCCTATGCAGATTAATTTAAGCGCGGAATTATACCAACAAGACGCTGTGTCAACAAATCGAAGTGAACCGGGGGGGGATTTGATCATGACTTTACCAGCGCTTGTGCTTGTTCCGGCCAGGTTGTCGGGTCAATGAAGCGGTAACGGCCGCTGCTGTTCCCTAATAGATCGCGCAACTGCTGCGGATCGGCCGCCGCCAGTTCCGTATAGGTGGTGATTGCGTTTTCTTGCAGCAGATTGGCGACTTTGGGGCCGATGCCTTTGATGCGGGTGAGATCGTCGGTTGTTGGGACGTCGGTTGTCGGAACGTCGGGCGACGGGATGTTATGGGTTCGCGCCATGAGCAGATTGTATTCCTGGTAAAACCCGTCAATGATCACTTGAGGGTCAGCGATCAGGCCCCCGTCGGTGACGATACCCAGATAAACGTTGTCGGCATAGCTCATGATGCTTGTGCCTAACCCGACGCGCCCCGACTGCGGCACCCAGAACATCAACTCCTCGATCTGGCTGCCGGCCATAAAGAGGGGAATAGATGGGCCAGGGACGTTGGTCATAACGGCCGTTGCCTTCAAGGCAAATAGTTGGACGATGACCCGTTGCACGTCGGCCGGCGTCATGCCCATCGCGGCCAGAATGCCAAAGGCCACCACCGCTTCCGGTGTGTTTTTCAGGGTTTCCATGCGTTGGTGTACTTCCATCAGCCGTTCCAGAGGATCATCAATATAAATAGGCAGCGCCAGAAAAACCAGGCCGAATTTGTTACCCAGCCGCTCAATCTCTTCTGGTTTACGGATGTTAACCGGCACAAACGCGCGGAAATCTAACCCATATACAGACTCGCCACGCTGCAACAGGTAATGACGCAGCCCTCCCGCTAACGCGGAAATAAGCACGTCGTTCACAGTGGTTCCGGTGGCGTTTTTAATTGCTTTCACGTCGCTAAGGGGTAACGGCCGTGACCACACCGCTTTTTTACTGACCCCTAATTTACCCTTAAAGACAGTTTTGGGGTCTGGGGGCAGCGCCAACATGCGGCCCAAAGCCAGGGCTACCTCCGCGCCCTGCTGCGCCAGGTCTAGTAGATGACCTGGATCGCTGATCGTCTCCACCCCTTCTTGTACCAACCATTCTGTTACCTGCCGCGCCGTGGTAAAGGCATCGGTCGCCGGTTTCATAAACATTTCATAGGCTCGCCCCAGCAAGCCTGGCTGCGGTTTTGCCTTTTTTGCCTGCGGCTGTGGCCAGGGGGCATTGGCGCTGAGGTCTGTCATTGCCAGCAGCACTTGCATGAGCGCAATGCCATCGGCAATGCAATGATGCAAGCGACCAATCAGCGCACTCCCTTCCTGGTAGTTATCTACCACGTGGAAATGCCACAACGGCTTAGAGAAATCGAGCGGCATACTCATCAAGTCGCTGACCAGTTCTTGCAGCTCGCTTTGACCGCCTGGCTGCGGCAGGGCAATGTGGTGTAAATGTGCGTCTAGATCAAAATAAGGGTCTAATTCCCAATGGGGTGACCCAATGGGCAGCGCCGGTTCCACAATGCGCGACCGAAATCGTTTATATTTTAGTAGGCGATGTTGAATGACTGCTTTGAAGTGATCAATATTGAGGGGCGTTGTAAACGTCATGACGCCAGTAACCATCATCAAATTGGTGGGGTCTTCCATGTGCAGCCAGGCTGCATCAACGTATGACAGGGGTTGTTTTGCCATGAGGCACACTCCTTAAAGATGAAGGACGCGAAATGATGAAAGATAAACGACTCCATTTGTTGAGCATATCTGATAATTGTATTCATTATAGCATATTCCCTGCCAGGAAACGGCCGTTTCTCTACCAGAAAACGGCCGTTTCCCTGGTCGAAAAGTAGACACTGCTATTAACGTTATCTTTATCATGGCTGTCATTCTGCTGTCTATAATGGCAGTGATGCCATATAGCGTTGAGGATAGAGGGAAGCATGACGAAACGCGAATTTCATTATCGGTGGGTATGGGAATTGCAGGCCAGCCCACAGGCATTATGGCCGTTGGTTGCTGATACCAACCGTTTCAATCTGGATACGCAGGTGCCGGCCGTCGCGCCGATGAACGATATGGCCGCCGTGACCGGCAACGGCCGTCGCCACCTGCGCTTTCGCATCCCATTCGTCACCTTGTCTTGGGAAGAAGAACCGTTTCATTGGACGTACCCGTCACAATTTGGAGTCGTGCGCCATTATCATCGTGGCCCATTACGGTGCATGAGGGTACAGGTCAATTTGGATCCCTTGCCCACAGGAGGTACGCGGGCTGTTTACCAGGTGTGGGTTGAACCGCGCAACGTTTTAGGCTGGGCCGCTATTCCGCTGGTTATTGGGTTTGTGTCGGCGCGTCGTTTTGCCCGTGTTTTTGCGGCATATGACGCGGTGGCGCTGCAAGACGCGCTGCCGGTGAGCCAGGTCTTGCGGCCGCGTTTTGCCGCTGGCGGACGGGAACGATTGCTGCAAATTCGGCAGCAACTTTTGGCTGATGGGGTGAATGCGCATTTGTTGGCGCAGGTGGTAGACCTGATGCTTGAGGGAGATGATGTGACGTTGGCGCGGTTACGGCCGTATCTGCTGGCCGACTATTGGCAGGCGAATCGGCGCGATGTGTTGGAGCTGTTTTTGCTGGCGACCCGCGCCGGGATGCTCGATTTTCAGTGGGAGCTGCTCTGCCCTCTGTGTCGTGGCGCAGAGCACAAGGCGTCTAGCCTGGCCGACATTGAGCCAAACGTGCATTGCAGCAGTTGCCAGATTGATTTCACTGTGGACTTTGACCGGTCTGTAGAACTCACATTTCGTCCTAACCCGGCCATTCGCAAGGTGGCGTCTGTTGCTTACTGTGTAGCAGGACCACAGATGACGCCGCACATCTTTGTGCAGCAATTATTGCCACCACACGACCGCCAGACGGTACGGCCGTTGCTTGAGGCAGGCTCTTACCGGCTGCGGACGATGGCTTTGCCGGGCGCGCAGCCAGTATTGGTGATGCCTGTCGGTGATGGGCAGGTGACGCTGCGGGCTGTAGATAGCGGCTGGGCGGCGCAAACGGCAAGGGTTGGCCTGTCGCCGGCGCTGCGTTTGGCAAATGACACAGACGCGGAACAACTTTTTGTATTGGAGCGCATAGATTGGAGTGAGCAGGCGGCAACGGCCGCTGACGTGACGGCCTTGCAGCGTTTCCGCGATTTGTTTTCCTATGAGGCGCTGCGCCCAGACGCGCAAATTTCCGTGGGGCGGCTGACCATTATGTTTACAGATTTGCGTGATTCGACGCGCATGTACCGGGAAATTGGTGACGCGCCAGCGTTTGGCCTGGTTTTAGACCATTTTGACGTACTACGCGCGGCCATTGCCGCGCGCGATGGCTCTGTGGTGAAAACCATTGGCGATGCGGTGATGGCCGTCTTTCCGCGGCCGCTGTCTGCTTTGCAAGCGATTTTGCAGGCGCAGCGAACATTGGCTGATCCCCCTGCCGGGCAGCGCCCCTTGCTGCTAAAAGCGGCCATTCATGCCGGCCCGGCCATTGCCGTGAACTTGAATGACCGCCTTGACTATTTTGGAACCACGATCAACGTGGCTTCACGCCTGGAGAAATTTGCCCAGGGTGGCGACGTGATTTTGTCGCAGGTGGTGTATGATGACCCCGAGGTCGGCCGTTTTCTGACAGAAACAGCTTCTCTGACGGCGCGCGCGTTTACTGAACGGCTCAGAGGGTTTGGTGAAGATTGGTTTGATTTATGGCAAGTGCAACTATAGGATTTACGATTAACGATTTGCGATTTACGATTGGCTTGCCCCCTGAGTTCCTAAAGAGCCAAATAAACTTGCGTTTCACAAAAGGTGTGTAATCTTTTACAATTGGATTAATCCCGGAGGAGTTTCGCCATGTTTATACGTACAGTTTATTTGCTCCGTCATGGGCAAGAGGATCGCGACAACAGCCCTGATGAATGGGGTGGTGATCTGACAACGATTGGTATTGCCCAGGCGCAGGCTGCTGGCAAGCAGCTGCGGCATACGCCATTAACGTCTATTCATGTGAGTACGTTGCGCCGCGCGCGCCATACCGCTAAATACGTTGCCGAATTTCACCCCGGTGTGCCTTTGCTCGGTACGAACCTGTTGTGGGAGTGTGTCCCGAATATTCCACCTTCGTTGCAGGACATGATGACCCACATTTCGCCAGAGCAGGTGGAACGGGATCAAGCGCGGATTGCTCACGCATATGATCGTTATTTTCGGGAACCGGAGAATGGCGTGGATCACCACGATCTGGTGGTTTGCCATGGTAACCTGATTCGTTATTTTGTGTGCCGGATTTTGCAAGCGCCACCGGAGATGTGGGTGAATCTGGAGATTTGCAACTGCGGCATTACCCGGATTGAAGTGCATGCCGACGGCCGTCGCGTGCTGGTCTCCCATAATGATTGCTCTCATTTGCCGCCAGAGTTGGTCACTTTTATCTAAACGGGTGTTCATTCTCCCACGTAAGTAAACTGGCTGTACCGCGCTGAAATGGTAAAGCCGTGGCGCAGGTAAAAGCGGACTGCGCCTTCGTTGGCTGCGGCCACGTACAAGTACATGTCTGCATAGCCCAGCTCGTGCAACAATTTGTGCATACAGTGGCGCAAAATGCGCGCGCCATAGCCACGATTTTGGAATTCAGGATGGACGGCAATGGTGTCGAGCACGTTTTGGTTCAAGGTATAGAGGCCAACCAGCCGTTCCCCTTTCCAAAAGGCGGCAAAGTCGCCATTGCGGTTGTGTTCCATGAGCATCCGCGTGGCGCCGGCGATGTCGCGGCGGAAAATGGTGGTACGCCAATCGTGTGGCAGTTTGAGCTGGTTAAAGGCCAGATCGAGCAGTTCCAGATAGGGCATGATGGGGGTGGCGGCAAACGGCCGTATCCGCAGCGGCCCTAAATCTACTTCGGGTAAAGGCATCGCCGTCGTATAGCAAAACTCGTACCCCACGTTGCATTCCTGGAACGCCTGACCGCGTACAAAGTTGACAAGGGTCTCGTTGGGGGTGTATAGGGTGCAGTCCAGAATTCGTTCGCCACGTTGGGCAACGGCCGTTGCCAATATTTTCTCCAGGTCTGGCAATAACGCTTCCTGGTCAACCGTTGCGGCAAAAGCGATGTAGATGAAGATGTGTTTTGCTTCTGTCAGGACACAGACCAGCCCATCGGTTTCCCCGGCTGTTGTGTAAATTTGTAGCGGCAGATTATCGGCCACTGCTTGCGCATAGGCATCATAGGCGCAGCGATGCAGCTGATTCAGCCAGTGGCGCATGGCTTGATCTGGTGGAGAAGCGACCGTCAGAGTTATCATACCCTCTATTTTAGCAAAAATTTGGCTTTTCGCCGTCAAAACAAAAAGCCCCGCTGCAACCGCAGCGGGGCTTTTTGTGTTTCTGAATAAAATTGATTGTTAGTTCAGGCCACTGGTAATACGGCTGAACACATTACCAATCTGCGGCCCAAGCAGTGTCAGGATGGCGATGATCACAACGGCGACCAAAACCAGAACCAATGCGTACTCTACCAGACCTTGACCTTGTTCACGATTTAAAAACAACATTTTATATCTCCTATTGCATAATCTAAGTAAAAGAAAATGGATGAATTAGGTTAATAATACAATGTTAATGCTATTCTTACAATAGGTCATGCGTACCAATTTTGATCTTTTTTGAAATTATTGCCCACGATTTGTTGAAGAGTCATGCGAATTTGCAGATAATGGGTTTCAGTTTTTGTTAGAGGTGCAGCGTTGGAAGATTATCTGGTGAGAGTGATAGCAAAAGAAGCAGGTGTGCGTGGCTTTGCCTGCCAGGCCACGAATCTGGTCAATGAAGCGGCCGCACGGCATGGCACGCAGCCAACGGCAACGGCCGTCTTGGGGGAAGGTCTTGTGGCAGCCGTGCTCATGGGGGCGCTGTTGAAGGTGCAGCAGCGTGTCGCCATCAAGTTTGCGGGCAATGGGCCGATTGGCAAACTGCTTGTTGAGGGGGATAGTTACGGCCGTGTGCGTGGTTATGTGCAACACCCAGAGGTGGATTTGCCGCTGAAGTTGGGCGAGCCAGACACGGCCGCGGCCATTGGCAATTTGGGGGCGTTGGTGGTCGTCAAAGATTTGCGCCTGAAAGATTTGTACGATGGGGTTGTGCCCCTGGAGACCGGCGTTGTCGAAGCGGAATTGAACTTCTACTTGAACCAGTCGGAACAAATTCCGTCGGCGGTGCAAATTGGCGTGCGCCTGGACGAGACAGGGCGGGTGACGGCTGCTGCGGGTTTGCTGCTGCAAGCCTTGCCCCCTTATGAAATGGAAATCGTGCAGCAGTTGACAAATCGAGTTGGCGAACTGCCACCGGTGGCGGCGCTGCTGCAGAGCGGCCAGACGCCGGAAGATTTACTGGCGCAACTGTTTGTGGGGATACCGTATGAGGTGTTGGAGAAACGGCCGTTATCTTTCCAGTGTGATTGCAGCTGGGAACGCACCCGGCATGCCCTCGTCACCCTGGGGCGCGATGAACTGGAACACCTGCTGGCGGCTGAAGGGCAGGCAGAGGTGGATTGTCACTATTGCCACGCGCATTACCTGTTTACGGCCGATGATTTGCAACTGATTTTGCTTGAATTGGAAGACGGAGGGTAAAACTTGTATGAAAGCCAGCATACGCATGTGCCAGTTCTGTTTCCTGATGTGGTTCTGCCTGGTCGTTGCCACTGCGCAGGCCCAGCCGACGGCCGTCCTGCTGCTGACTGAGGTGATGTATGATGCCGTAGGGGAGGATGACCGGGAGGAGTGGATCGAAGTCGCTAATGTGGGCACGGCCGTTCTCGACCTGTCACAATACAAGCTGGGGGACGAAGAAACGCCTGGGGGTGCGGAAGGGATGGTCCGCTTTCCTGCCGACGCCACCCTGGCCCCTGGGCAAGTGGCGGTGATTGCGCAGACGGCCGTTGGCTTTCGGGAACGATACGGCCGTAACCCTGACTACGAACTGCAAGACAGTGACCCCGACGTGCCCGACATGCGCCGCTTCTCTGCCTGGGCCACAGGCAAAATCGCGCTCGCGAACGGCGGCGACGAACTGCTGCTGCTCGACGGCAGCGGGCTGCTGATAGACGCCATCAACTATGGCGATAGCACGACTTATTTCACTCCCTCCATCGCCCCTGTGTTTGCCGGGCAAAGCATCGCCCGCGTGCCCGCCGACTGTGACACCGACAGCGCCGCCGACTGGCAGCCGCAGCAGAAACCGACGCCCGGCGAAATTTCTTTTGACGGGGAATGCAGCGCCCCGCTGGTGATCGCGGAAACATTGCCGCCCATTGGCGCCATTCAAGGGCAGCGTAACGTCGCCGCCTTGGTCAACCAGATCGTCACCTTTCGCGGTGTTGTCACCGGCGTACTTGAAGACCAAAATGCGGATGGCTTTGTGTTTTACACGCTGTTTGTGCAAGATGCGCCGGGACAGGAAGATGGCGACCCGGCTACCTCAGATGGGATTGCCATCTTTTTAGGGCGCAAACGGCCGACGCTGCGCCCTGGCGATCAGGTGCGCATAACCGGGCAGGTGACGGAATTTTTCGGTCTCACGGAAATAGACGACGATGACCTGGACATCCAACTGGAAGCGACCGATGTGCCCCTGCCACCGCCAATCGGCCTGGAAGCGGTGACTTCGCTGGAGGCGGTGGAGGGGATGCGCGTGCGCCTGGGAGCTGAGGCGTTGGTCGTGGGGCCAACGTTTGGCGGTTGCAGCTTTGCCGTTGTCCCTGTTGGCGGCGTTCGGCCGTTACGCCGCCAGGCCAGCGATCCCATTGGTCAGGTCATCCCCATCCTGTATCGCAGCGATGTGGATTGTGACGGTTTTCCGGGCGTGAAAAGCGGCGACAGCGTCAGCGGTCTGGTCGGGCCGCTTACCTACCATTTTGACCAGTTCAAGATTGTGCAGCAGGAGGCGGCCGATTTGCGTGTGACTGTCACGCCGCTGCCGCCGCTGCCCACCACTCCTGTATTAACGGCCGCTCAATTCAGCATCGCCAGCTTCAATATGGAGAATTACTTCGACGGCGTGGACGATACCGGCAGCGACGCAGAGCCGAAACTATCTCCCGCTGTGCTGGCGACCAAACAGGCGAAACTGGCCTATGCCCTGGCGCAGACGTTGGGCTGCCCCACGCTGGTTGGCGTGCAGGAGGTGGAAAATGAGGCGCTGCTGCAACAATTGGCGGCGCAGGTGGCGGATGCGTGCGGCTTTACGTACACGGTGACGCACCGCGAAAGCGCCGATGCGCGCGGCATTGACGTGGCGCTGCTGAGCGACCCACGCCAGGTAACGGTGCTGGCGGCGGAACTGCGCCAGGCGTGTACGGAATTGCAAACGGGGATTGTGGATGAAACGGCCGTTTGCCCCCTCGGCCAGGACCAGCTTTTTTCACGTCCCCCGTTGCAAGTGGATGTGTTGGTAGACGGCCGTGCGCTCACCCTCTTTGTCAATCATTTCAAGTCGAAATTGGGCGGCGAGGAGGAGACCACATCCAGCCGGGTGGCGCAGGCGCGTCATTTGAACGACCTGGTGGCCGCCTTGCTCGACGCTGACCCGCAGGCGCGGGCGCTGGTCATGGGCGACTTCAACGATTACGATCTGTCGCCGCCGCTGCAAACGATGATGGCGCACATGGAGAATTTGCTGCTGCGGCTGCCCGATGAAACGCGCTACAGCTATGTGTACATCGGCGCGGCGCAGTTGATTGATGGCTTGTTGGCGACGCCGGCGCTGGCGGCTGAGGCGGTGGACGTGACCATTTTGCATGTGAATGCGGATTACCCATCGTTGTGGGGCGACGACGTTAGCCAGGGGCGCATCGCCTATCGCGCGACGGACCATGATTTGCCGTTGGCGATCTTTCAGGAGGGGGGTGGGGCGACGCTTGCGCTGACGCCTACTCCTGAACCGGCCGTTGTCGCTGCCCCAGAGACGACATTTCCCTGGTGGACGGCCGTCGGGCTGTTTGTTGTGCTGACGGCTTTTGGCGCTGTTTTCTACGTGCGTCGTCGTAATGTGGGGCATGAAACGTGAAACGTTATGGTTCTGGTTATGGTTCACGCAGGGTCTATTGATGCAGATGATTGACGTGATCACAACGGCCGATTTTGTCCCTGGGCAGCGGGGTGGCAGTTACTTGCTGCGGATTGAGGTGGCTGATGAGTTAGTGGTGCGTTTCGGCCATTTCCAGGGTGGGGAGGTGGTACGGGCGCCGGCCGGGGTGTATGTTTATGTCGGGTCAGCTTTGCGGGGGTTGGGGTCGCGTTTGCTGCGCCATGCTTCGCGTAGCCAGTTTGATGCACAAACCATTTACACCCCAATGCAGAGCCATTTCCAGGAATGGGGATTGACGTCGCCTGGCTGGCGGCCGCGTCCCAAGACGCTGTGCTGGCATGTGGATTATTTGTTGGAAGAAACGGCCGTTACCCTCACCCACGTCCTCCTCATTCGCAGCCAACAAAATTGGGAGCGGGAGGTGGCGCGATTGTTGTTAGCGGAGGAAGGGGTACGGCCGTTGGCGCGCGGGTTGGGGGCCAGCGATGATCAGGGGCAAACCCATTTGTTGGCGGCGCCGGCTTCGTTGGCGTGGTGGAAGGGGCTGCGGGGAATTTTCGATTGACGATTGACGATTTTCGATTGACGATTGGTGATTGATATATGCGTATTTTAGCGATTTTCAATGGTGAGTACGGCCGTCGGCATATCCATAATGTGGTGCAGCATCAACCGGCTGCCTGGCAGGTATTGACCTGGGAAGCGCCGCAGTTTTTCCCACCGGTGCTGGATTATCCCGAAGATTACTTGCCGGAAAGTTTGCCCGCCGCCGACCTGCTTTTGTCGTTTGCCGAGCATAAGGGGGTGGCGGAACTGCTGCCGGATATGGCGCAGATGACGGGGGCGACGGCCGTACTCGCTCCCATTGACAATGAAGCGTGGCTGCCGCGCGGCCTGGCGCGACAGTTGCATGGCTGGCTGGCGGCGATCAACGTGGCTTGCGCCACGCCGAAGCCGCTTTGCTCCTTGACGCCGACCCAATACCAGGTGGCGCGCCGCCAGTTTGTGACGTATGAGAATGCGCATATCGCCGAGTTTGCCCGTTATTTTGGCAAGCCGTCGTTGCAGGTGGTGGTGGATGGGGAGACGCGGCTGGTAACGGCCGTTACCATGCAGCGTGACGCCGTGTGTGGCTGCGCCCGTTACGTGGCCGAGCATCTGGTGGGTATGACGGCCGATGACGCCGCCGAGAAGGCGGGGCTGCTGCACCACCATTTCCCCTGCCTGGCGAGCATGGGCATAGACCCCGATTATGGCGATACCCTGATGCACGTCTCCGGCAACATCCTCAAGGATGACGTGGCCGCGCAGGTTAAACCGTTCCGGCGGGCGACGATGATTACGCCGGGCAAGCGCGTTGATGAATAACCTCACCAATCCTTGTTTCTGACTGGGCCATAGTGCGTATAACGCGGCGTGGAAAGTGACAAATGTCACCCTTCGTAGATGACAAATGTCACTCTTTGCGGCTTGTGTGTTGGCTTTATGATGGGACAAAAGGAGAGCGATATCGTAGCGGGCACGTGTCATACCTGAAACGCGCCGGGGAGCCATCTATTATGGCGGGTACAAAGGATGTGCTGCACATCACCTTGATGGGGCGGTTTCGGCTGCGTTGGGGGGAAACGGCCGTTGTTCACCTTGATACCCCCAGTCAACAAAGCCTGCTCGCTTACCTGGCTCTGCATCCCGATCAGCCACACAGTCGCCAACACCTGGCCTTTACCTTTTGGCCTGATTCTCATGAAGGTCAGTCCCGTACCAATTTACGCAAAGCGATCCATCACCTGCGCCACATCCTACCGCAAGCTGACCAATTCCTGGAAGTAGCCTGGCATACTGTGACGTGGTGTAGCAGCGCGCCTCACACCCTTGATGTGGCGGAGTTTGCGACAGCGGTTGCCCAGGTCTCCACATCCGTTTCCCCCGCCGCGCAACGGCGCTCTCTGGAAGCTGCCATCAATCATTACCAGGGTGACCTGCTGCCCAGCCATTATGATAACTGGATTCTGGCCCAGCGCGAGACGCTGCGGCAGCAATACCTGGACTGCCTGATGCAGCATGTCCAACTACTCGAAACGGCGCGCGAGTATACGGCGGCCTTGATCTCCGCGCGACGGTTGTTACAAGCTGATCCATTGCACGAAAGCGCCTACCGCCGTTTGATGCGCTTGCAGTCCCTTAGCGGCGACCGTTCTGGCGCGGTGCGCACTTATCACGTCTGCGCTGCCGCTTTGCAAGGGGAACTGCGCGTCCTTCCCAGCGCGCCGACGCAAGAGGTTTACCGGCGTCTGCTGACGGCTCCGGCGTCAGCAGACGGCCGGGCAGAAATGCGTTTCCCGTTGGTCGGACGGACATGGGCCTGGCGCACGCTGCAAACAGCCTGGAGACGGGTGCTAGGTGAAGAACGGCCGTTGTTTACCCTGATTCGCGGCGAAGCAGGTATTGGCAAAACGCGGCTAGCCGAAGAACTGTTAGATTGGGCGGCGCGGCAGGGCATCCTCACCTTGTACGCCGCCGGGCACGCACCCACCCACAGTCTGCCCTATGGCCCTGTCGCCGAGTGGCTGCGGGGCGCGGCCACTCACAAACCACTGATCAGCCTGGACGATGTCTGGCTGCGCGAAATCAGCCGTCTGCTGCCGGAACTCTTGCTTGATCGTCCCGATCTGCCCCCGCCCGGCCCTATGACCGAGGCATGGCAGCGGCAGCGCTTCTTCACCGCCCTGGCGCACGCTGTCTTCCGTCTCCCCCAACCCCTCCTCCTGTTTGTGGACGATCTGCAATGGTGTGACGTAGATACCCTGGAATGGTTTTGTTTCCTCCTGCGTTTTGAGCCGCGCGCCCGTTTTTTGCTGTTGGGCGCGATCCGAGAGGAAGAGATGTCCCCCCACCATCCGCTCAGCCCGTTGTGCCACGATTCACAGCATAGCAACATGTTTGCGCAGATTGAATTGAGACGTTTGGAGGAAACGGCCGTCGCCGAGCTGGCGATGCACGTGGCCGGACGGCCGTTGGACGCCGGGCAAACGGCGCAGTTATACGCGGAAACGGAGGGCGTGCCGCTGTTTGTGGTGGAAATGGTTGGGAGTTGGGGGTCGGAAGCAGACGGTCAGCAGGGAGAAATGGGGCGGCTGCCGGAGAAGGTGCAGGCATTGCTTGAGGAACGGCTGGCGGATTTGTCGCCGATGGCCCGTGACCTGACGGGTCTGGCGGCGATGATCGGCCGCTCTTTCAGCTTCGACCTGCTGGCGACAGCCAGCGATGCACCGGAGACGACACTGGCGCGGGCGCTGGACGAACTGTGCCAGCGGCGCATTCTGCGTGAGCAGGGGGCGGACGCCTACACCTTCAGCCACGACAAGCTGCGCCAGACGGCTTATGCCTCTTTGAGCTGCGCCAGACAGCGGCTGCTGCGCGACCGGGTCAGCGCGGCCCTCGCCGGTTGATTCTTCCTCTTTTTCGCTAACAATCCAGCGCTTGCGCCTGCCAGGGAACGATTTGGGAACGGAACGGCCGTTATAATGCGGAGAAACACGACTGGAATCTGCTTTCTGAGTTTCGCGGCGGTTGCTCTAAAGTGGTCTTTAACAATGTTAGATGATGGAGAGCAATCTTTGCCCAAAGTAAAAAATTTGTTGTTTCTGAGGAAATACTATGCCTTCAAATATTTCGGAATTGATTTCAGGCGAGCTGCCCGATCCTGTGAAAAGGGAAGTTTTGTTGGCTTTTGATTCAATGCCAACTGATGCCTTTTGTGATGAATTGTTGCGCCTAGGCCAGCGCTTTGAAGGCGAGGCCTTGGGCTACCTGCTGTATCCGCTCCTACGGAGCAGACTCGAAAGGGAAACCAACGCAATTGAAGTGGCTCTTGCAACGATATCCGATAGCCGGGCAACTCCAGATTACCAATTGGTTATGCTTGATCTGTTGGACAAGGCTGTGCGCAATAAGCGAACCAATACATTATGGGATTTCTATGTGGATTCGCTTTTAGATATTGTCGAACAGCCATCAATCCATGAAAAGGTAAAAGCAAAGGCTATCAGATGTTTGGCGCGAACCGACCCAACCAGGACAGGCGCGTGCTTAAAAAGGATCATTGACACTGGTAATCAGATACTTGTGAACGCAGCTGCGCATGTCATAAGTACTTGGCTTCGCAAAAATAGGCCTTTTGATGAGGGTTTACTCTCTGGACTGGTCACATTTGCCCGGGCCAACCAAGAAGCTGCACTTTATTCACCCAGCGTGATGCGAGCACTTGCAATTGCGAACAGAGATGAAACGACCCATACACTACATGAGCTGGTAGCCGCAATTCCCAATAACGAACAAAGAGATGTCATATTGGCGGCTATTGGGACACTAATGAGACCCGACTTGCTATTGAGCCAACTTCAACAACTTTTCGAGAATCCTACCGAAGAAGGTCTGCTTGCGCTAAAAGGCATTATAAGCGAAAGGCCAGGGTTACTGCGTATGCTTGCCGATACAGATCATCTGCAGGAACTCGTTTCCTGCCTGCAACTCTCTCCGTACACCGCTTCAGCAGCAGACTATTCCTATGTGCGTCGCCGGTTTGAGGCTTACCCAATGATGAAAACAGCAGGTTGGATCGAGGCAACTGTGCATAAGCCGGGAGTGGCGTTGCCTAAACTACCCTTGCAGATAGCCAAAGCGATAGAAGAAGCGTCCGAAGATCCGAAGACAGAATACATAGTGACAAGGCAAGGCTATTCTACAGGTTTTCAGTTGGGAGATGCACTATACAAGTGGCTCAGTCCTGCACATTGTATACTCGGCAATCACTGGCATGCTGGCCTTTTTGCTGGTTTTCACCAATCGATACTGTCATCTGTTTATGTTTTCCAGGGTATTCATGTTAATTCATTTTGGGATGCTGTAGAAAGCTTCTCGGCAACAGAAGTTATTAATTCAGTTGATATTGATTTAGCACAATCCTTGAAAACTATGTCGCAAAATTTTCTCAGCAAATTCGGAATTGAGAAAGGCGTGCCATTTGAAGGAGCAAGAACTGCTAAAAACATCCCCGTCATCACCCGCCATAAAATTGTTGACATGGCCGCGGCAATGATTGGAAAGGACATATGGTGGACGTGGACAGATCAGTTGGATTACTGCCATTGGGATTGGGATGGAACGATTGACGACATTGATGAACTCCGATGCGATGGTCTAGTAGAGTATGTGTACGAAAAGAATGGGATACGGGTTTGTGGAGGCTCTGATCCAGAAAAGTGGAATATTTCCCATCCGGGAACTTCTTGGCCGGAAAACCACAATGATTTTCATGGCTATGGTTGTAATCCCGACGATTACAAACGAGGCGAGTTGTGTCCAAGAATTCAAGCGGGCAATATCGGCAATGACTCCTCTTTCTTCATGCCACGCAAAAGAAAGCCAGAGATATCAGACTTCAAAGTGATTGCTTCAAGATTCGGTTGCTGGATTACCTTTGCTGTAGATGCCCCGTACTCACGCGATATTTATGCACGTCTCTTGATTCAGAAAGAAGGAGTACGTGACCGATATTTTCTGAAAAGCGTAAGCTCTCATGAGCAATATAGCGGGAGTGGGGAGTTATTTGAAGGGACTTGGTGCTTAAAGAAGATTGATTTACAGACGTGTTCATCACGGGTTAGCACGATCTGGACCGGCGCAACAGTAGCCACACCGGAAACGAAAATCACATGGCCGTTTGTAAACCAGGTGATCAAACCAGAAAACCCGGGGCCAAACTACACAGGCGTACCTGGTACCTATAAGTTCATGCTTCAGTGTATTGACGAAGGTGGTAATGTGAGTGACGAGTGGACTTGTATAAAGGAGATCAGATGGCGTTAAGAGGATCTCTCTCCAACTCGAACAGCCTGTATTGCTTCAGAATAGCGACAGCGTGGAGCGCTTAACGTTAAAACGATAACAGAATAGAGATTGGCGAACTGACCAATCGTAGTTGATCAAGCCAGCGGTTATAGCAAGCTTTCTATCAAGAGAAGTATGAACGTGGCAAAGACTATAAACAAAGTCAGTTCAAAACATGGCATATTTCATACCACAGCGGCGGCACGACGGCCTGCTTGATCGCCGGGTCAGGTTATTTGCAATCTCTCAAAAGGGAACCCGTCCAATGTGTAGGCACATTTTTCCAGAGGTCAAGGAGTGATCACGATGTCTAGTTTATACTACAATCGCCCATTTGCTATGAGAGTACATGAAAATCAAAAGTATCTAAAACATGGAGATAATGTTGGTATTGATCTTGTTTGGAACGATCTCCCGTTGTACCAATGGGTGTTTCGCAAAGAAGGTGTGCCAAGTTATGACGGGCAACAATCAGTAAAAACTGGTGATATTGTTGCTCTTTATAATCTTAGGCGAGACGACTACTTAGTATATGGTAAGCAAGACATGGGTGTCAGCCTTTGTTGGCTAAAGGATCAGTCAGCAATTCCGGTAAACGACCCATATAATTGGGTAATATCAGGTGAGAATATCCTAAAAAGCTTTCGCCTTCGAAATGGCAGCAATGGCAAATATTTGACACTTTTATCTCCAATACCCTGGCAACGTGCTATCAATCTGGGTTGGGAAGACAAAGCTGTTGAACCTTTTGTCGCACGCTCATCTAATGCCACCATCACCGTTAAGAGCATTGCCTGTCAAATGACACAGGCATTCGATCTCATTAAGGCTTACAAAAACGATCCTTATATTCGCGATCTCAGGGACAAAGTACGCATCAAGTTTAATGGCGACGAGGTTTGGCATGATAAAAAAATCGAATTTTTCGTCGGAAGGACATATCATCCCTGGATAAAGCTTCGTGCCGAAATAGGGACAACAGTTGAGTTAAAAGTAAATGGATCAGATCCAAACTATCCTATGATCACTTTTGACCCCGAGGATAATCTCAAAAAAAGAGGTATTTATGTAGTGCCAGGTGAATTCATAGAATCTTACTCGCGTGACTCAAGCTTCTATTCTGTATTTGTCACCATTGAAGCTGACGATGACTTGCCCCGTTTAGAGATTGCTAAACCGCAGTTAGGTCAGCCCAATATCTGTAAACTTGAAGACCTGTTCCCCTCATTTACCATAACGCTTTCAACCTCAAGTATCATCGCTAAAGGAGAAACTGAAAAAGCTTTTGCTCAGCGTTCGGAAGAATTCCTTCTAGAAGATGCTGAAACCGGCTCAACAATCCGCTGTTTCGCCTCAATTGTCGATGAGTCTGAGATAGAGACAAACAGAAAGCGGTATTCTGAATTGCGCAATAGGCTCAACAAGCGCGAGGAGCCAGAGATATTCCCGCAAACCGATGACGAATTAAGAGCAGGATGTGGCATTTCGACAGATTTCAAAGTGCAGTTATTTCCAGAAATTCTTGAAAGTAAGCTCCGTGAACAATTTGATTGGCCACGCCTTTTCAACATTAGATTCGGCAATAGTGTTGCCTATCATGCTGTTTATGTCTCTGATGAATTGCCTGATGCAGAGTCTTTTCGTTTTTTCCATGTCACCGATGCGCATATCGGTGTACGTCGTGACATAATCGCTGATGATATTGAAAATCATTCGCTATTAACTGAAGATCAAAAACAAATAATTCGTGATGCTTATCGTAACGCCAATGATGAATTTCGTTCTATCATCCATCATGCGAATAAAAGCGATGTTGACTTCATTGTGATGACTGGGGATATGGTAGATGCGTTCACGGATGAATGGCAGCGCTGGCCAGCTGGCAATCGAAGCAACTTTCATCATTTATCTAGAATCATCACTGGTAAGGATGGGCGTAGCGAACGACTGAAGCGACCCATTTTCATGATACCCGGCAACCATGAGTATTACACCTTTTCTCCTCCCCTTGATCTCTACATCAGCGTCCCGTGCAAGACGGCTCCCCATCGAGATGATGCGCTCCAAGCTACCGGCCTTAATGCAGTGGCAACTTATGATCAATTTGGAAACTTGGAAGATGAGATCAAAAATTCGTCCATCAAGATGAAAGGGGTTCCCAACACTACTCTCCAGTCTAATCAAGATGAAATAACTGAACGTCAAGATGAAATAACTAAACGTTTCCGCCAAAACAGGCTAAAGCTAGTTGACATAATGGCACTGTGCCGCCCAAACTCGATGTATGATTACAAATATGCGTCGATGCAAGGAGCGGCCCCGTCACTCGTCCCCTCATACTTACAATTATCTTACTACCTCAATGAAATTGCATACGACACAAGCTATTCCGTTAAGCTTGGCAAGCACCAACTCGCCTTCTTGAATACGGGCCAAGATATACAACTTTCAAGAGTTCTTAAGCGAGAGGGAGATCCTCGAGAAGCAGGTTTCAGCAGTGAGACTATCCAGATCCTAGAGAAAGCAATTGCTCAGACTACCGAGGGCAGGGTGTTCGTATTCACACATGCACCTGTAGTCAACATAGAAGTAATCAATCAAATGACGGAGAGTGAACATTTAAAGAACCCTTCACCTCCAAATGCAGTAACAATACATCTAACAAAAACGCTAGGCATAGGTGAAGCTGATCTTCTGGAAAATGGCTTCCCTCAACATAATACACGGCATTTTAAAGAAGGTGCATGGCGCTATCTTGAAGAAGCTTGTGTAGTTGCTGGCCGTGACAAGTTTCTTTCCGTAATTACATTAAACGCACCTAAGATAGCAGCAGTTTTTTCCGGGCATACGCATGGTGTGCGGGAATTCCGCGTGGATCCACAACTGCCAGGGAAAGATGGGTTTCGTTACTATACAGAGAACTACTCCGGAAGTGATGCTAAGTTGACCGATCTTCCTAAAGGCTTTACAACCAATCAATTGCCACATTACAGCCGACAAGGTTATTGGAATGCGAAAGATTGGCTAGAACGGCATGCGCCGCTATTATTGAGTTCCGGTACCCTTAGACCAAAGATGAAGGAGGGGGACGACCAAGAAAAGAAACCCGCTGCCCTGTTTCGCGAGGTCTGGGTGCAAAAAGATGCCATCATGTCAATGAAGATGCAGACCTCTAAGAAGTGGAAACCACTGGAATTCAAAAAACCGCGCATTGTTACAAAACCGAATTTCGTTAGGTTCAAGTGCTGTATACCAGGAAATCAAGACCGTTGTTCACTTAGAATAATCAATGAGAACTTCTCTTCATCAGTTCTAGATATTTCCCAAATCGAGATCGTTGGCGATTCAGATTTTAAGCTGGAAGGTCCATCTACTAACCTTCAGCTAGGTACTCCAGTAGATCTACAACTATTCTTCTCGCCCCAAAGTACTGGTTATGAATCTGGTTTACGTCAAGCCGATCTTGTGATCCACAGCAATGATCCATTGCACCCTCAGTCGAGTGTCCCCCTGAGAGGATGGGTGCTCGTACCTGATGCTTACGATACATCACCAGATTCCAACGACACTATTGAGCTGGCGACTGAGCTAGTTGTCGATAATACAAACCGCTCTACCAAATTCGACAGTCTGACATTGCATGAAAAAGATAAGGATTTCTTTAAGATCAGTTTTCCAGTTGTTGACCCTGAGAAGGAAAAAGGGTTGATGGAACAGGGAGATCATGAATTCAAGCATGTAGTAATATCCAGTCGTGACGCACGGCTCCGGATATGCGCAGAAGAGCGGTATCATCTAGGGAATTCCTTTACATTCATAATGTTCGCAAAAGATGAACATGACCAATGGAAGCAAGTGAAGAGAGAAAATCACGTTTACGAGACAGAGATTCGTGTTCCTAATCAAGTATTCCCTGGGGCACAGGCCTATTTACAAATCACCAGTGCTGATGACGAACTGATACCTTACTCCTTAGAAATAACGTATGCCCCGGCCAGCTACTCCGGCCGAGCCACAAGAGCGCTAGTAGAAAAAAGGTGGTTCAAAACACCATGGGATGGTGTGCTTTTTGAAAATCCTTATGACTTGGTAGCAGCCATCATAAACATCTTGGATAGATCCATCGCAAAAATAGATTTGGTTCGTGACGAAATAGGACAAGTGGCCGATTTTCGACGCCACGTTGGCCATTTGGCCCAGGCGACACACATCTACGATCGAGCAGAGCAACTTTACAGAGACAGTGCCCAATCGTACGGAAGCCTTGGAGAATATCGCCTTGCGGTTGCTGTGTTGGGCGAGTTGGAAACAATGCATAGAGAGATGGGGAACGTAGCAAAGGCACAACAGGTGCATGTGCAACTGACGCGCGTATATACGCAAGGAGAGCGGTTTTACTCGCAAAATGCCCGATCGTATGAACGCAACGAAAAATTCCATCTTGCTGTTGCTATGCTAGGTGATTTAGAAGCATTACATCAGAAGAACGGGAACATTACAAAGGCCCGAGCGGTACGTAGTGAGCTAAGAAGAGTCTATGACAAAGGGAAGGAGGTTTGTCTCAACAGTGCCCAATCCTTTGAGCGGCTTGGAAACTTCAACTTGGCGGTTAACGCATTGGGCGACTTGGAAGCAATGCACATTGCGGCAGGTAATATTGCAGAGGCACAACAAGTGCGTGAACATATTCTGCGCTTGCAACCGTGACAAACATTTATTTTTTTCACTATCGCACACTCACTTTGTTTCGAGCCCGACGGGATGACAGTCATTGACCAATCAATGGAGGTGGAACATGTCAATTGAGAAGTGGATTAAGGAATTTCAGGCATCCCCGACCGTCAAAGCATTGAAAACAGCTTATAGTACCTTTTCCTACCTCAATGGCGCTTATGAAGTCTGGACGTCAATTTTCTTTCCTGAACCAAGTGCCGCAGAATTGATAATCCAGGCCAAAGAGGAAATCATCAGAGAAATTCGCGAGACTGTATCTGACCATTGGATTGCTAGAGTCGGTGCACTGATTAAGACGTATGAAGACTATGTAATTCTCCAAGATCCCGATAAATTGGATTACCTGCTTCCAGAAACTAGAGATGCAATAGAGCATCTTGAATCGATCATCGTAAATAAAGATCCACGATCCGCTTACTTAGTTGCAGAAGCGTATAATATTGTGGTGCCCCTCGCTTGCACAACAATGCTGCAGGATGCGGCTCATCAGAAGGATTCAGGGGTAGATATTGACTGGGTTGCTGTCCAAGAGCGAAATCAGAGAGTTTTCAAAAGAGCAATTGAGATCAATCAAGTGTTGCTTGGCCGTTATGTATTTGACGAACTGCCAAATATCCCTTGTTATCGTTTATATCATGGGAAGCTTAACAGGCATTTTCGCGAAGGGAACGTGAATCGGGAAGAATACATTCGTAAAACCGAATACGTATGGCAAGCTAATGAAAATCTCAGAGAGAATACATTTCCTGGGATTAAAGATACCTGGTTTTCTGTCGAAAGTGCTCTTGACAATCAATGCCTACATGCTTCCGAGACAAACGGTTCAGTGTCCGGTGTATTTAGGCTTGGACAAAGTCATGAGAATGTCTTGTGGAAACTGCATTATTACAGGTACGATTCAACAAAAATCGAACACTGGTCTGGTAAGTGCCTAACAATAGACGACCTGGAACTTTCTGAGCGAAATCGACCGGTTCAAATTCTCCCATGTTCGGATAAACATAAGGGCCAATATTGGAATATTGGGCACATTTTCCACTCTCTTGCTTCAAGCAGCGTTTCGGTCACATCAAATTATAACTTTCGGCCGCCCAACGAGGACGATTCCTATGTTTACAAGAAGACCATTGGTCTTGGAGATGGGACTGTAGTTGCAGGCTCTAATGCTTATGTTCCCACAAACTCGCAAAACCTCATATGCAAAACGTCTGATCCGTTTTATGCCGAGTTAATTCCTGTGTCAGGTGGCTTTGCTTTTCAAAATCGTGCTCCTGGTAGTGAAAATAGCTACGAAGTATTCTTGCGCGAAGGTGACCACATTCAGCACTATTGGCGAAGCTGGAAAGATGGACGGTGGAGGAAGGGTGGGCAGTTCGGAGAAGATGTTCGGTCAGCTCCGGCTGCTTTCCAGAACTGGTCCCCCGGCAGCCGTTATAATTACGAGCTCTTCGTACATGAAGGAAACCACATTCAGCACTATTGGCGAAGCTGGAAAGATGGACGGTGGAGAAAGGGTGGGCAATTCGGAGAGAATATTCGGTCTGCCCCATCTGCTTTCCAGAACTGGTTGCGGCGTTGGGAAGAGTTCGACTACGAAGTTTTTGTCCGCGAGGGATCCAATATTCAACATTATCGATGGGACCAGGGCAAATGGTATAAGATGGAAACCCTAGGATCCAACGCAGTGTCTGCTCCGGCAGTAGATACCTGGCCAGATGAAAGGTAACACATTTGGGACGTCAGACTTCGCCTCAACTAGAACCTCCAAAA
>JACSRF010000285.1 GCA_014879875.1 Anaerolinea sp. | reverse complement strand
TGCGTGTGGTCTCTCTGGTCACGCATCACTCGTCACGCATCACAGCCTGCCCTGAGTTCCCAAAGAGCCAAAATTGAATACCCACGACACGGCCGTTTCCAGTATACTATGGTGAACCTGAACGTAAGCACTCATTGGACGGCCCCATGCCTGATAAACAGCACACCTTCGGTCAATTTGAAACGCCCGTTGACATCGCGGATCTCCTGCTTGGTTTTTGCCTGCGCCGCCCCACCGACCGGGTACTAGACCCTGGCTGCGGCAATGGCGCGTTGTTACAGCGCGCGGCGCAGTGGCAGCGGTGGATGGCCTCCGCCCCGGAGTCCATTCCCGCGGAAACCCTCACGGGAGTCGAACTGGATCGGAACACGGCCGTTTCCGCCCAAACCCGCCTCCCCCAGGCCACCATCCTCAACCAAAACTTCTTCAACCTGGACCCAGATGAACAGCGCCTCTATGACGCCATCATCGGCAACCCGCCCTATACCCGCGCCGAGTGGCTTGACGAACTGCGCCAGACGGCCGCCCAGCTCACTTTTGCCTGGGGCAATGACCCGACGACGGATCCAGAGACACAACCTATCATCCCGCCGCAGCTTTGGGCGCGCCTCAGCCAGCGCGCCGGGCTTTATGCTTACTTTTTTCTGCATGGCGTCCGCTTTTTACGCGAAGGGGGGCGGTTCGGCTTGATCGTACCCAATGGCTGGCTGGACGTGGCCTATGGAACAGAGTTGAAGCGATTTTTGCTGACCCAGTTCAAGATCATCGCCATTATCGAGTCTGGCGTTGAACAATGGTTTGCGCAGGCCAAAGTCAATACCTGCCTGGTTGTGCTGGAAAAATGCAGCGGCCCCAACCGGCGCGCCGAAAACAGGGTGCGGCTGGTACGGTTGCAACGGCCGTTAACCTCCCTTATCGCCAATACCGCCACCGATTATCGCCGTCAGCAAGCGGTTGAGCGTTTGGTGACGCGGCTGCTGCCGGCGCAAAGTCGCCACAATGACGACGCCGACGTTCACGTTGTCCAGCAGCAAACCCTGCTGCCGGACGCGCGTTGGGGACTGCACCTGCGCGCGCCAACCGTTTACTTGCAGCGCCGCGAGCAGGCAGTCCTGACGCCGCTGCAAACCTGGGCGACCGTGCAGCGTGGCTACACCACCGGCGCCAATGAGTTTTTTTATCTGGACGCGAAAACTATTGACCGGTGGGGCATTGAAGCGGTATTTCGCCAGCCCATCTTGAAATCTCTGCGCGGCCTGGACCGCCTGCGCCTGACGGCGGCCGACTGCCGCCACGAACTGCTGCTGCTGCCACCCACCGCCAATTTGGCAGGAACGGCCGTCGCCGCTTACATTGCCTGGGGTGAACAACAAGGGTTTCACCAGCGCCACACGTGCGCCGCTCGTCCACGCTGGTACAGTTTACCCCCGGCCACGCCCGCGCCCATTGTACTGCCCAAAGGGGTCTGGCGGCGACATCTGGCCCCCCTTCTGGCTGATCCGCTGCCGGTGGACCAGCAGCTTTACCAGGTGTATCTGGCCGCCGACGTACCCTTATTGGCTGCGGCCGCCTGCCTCAACAGCGCGTGGTTTATGCTGCAATGTGAGCTGCACGGCCGCGTCAACCTGGGCGCCGGCGTGCTGTGGCTGGCCGCGTATGAATTGGCGGCTATCAGCCTGCCCGACCCGCGCGCGTTCACCCCGGCGCAAACAGAAGAGTTGGGTCAATTGTTCACGCAGTTGGCGCAGCGGCCGTGCCTGGACATTGAGCAAGAGTTAGATCAGCCAGACCGGTTGGCGTTGGATACGGCCGTTTTCAACCTGATGGGTTTCACGGCAGACGAGCAAACGGCCGTTCACGACAGCCTGCGCGCCAGCGTACAAACACGTCGCCGCCGCGCCGCCTGAACCCATTCTGATTTGCCCACTCACAAATTTCACGCATAATTCATTGAAATCACCCGGTCTCTTTACCGAGACCTGCCGTACAATTAGTCAAGACCTGACAGATTGCAGAAAGCCTGTCAGGTCTAAACCACAGGTAACAGCATGGACGAGGCTCAACGGAAAAAATATGATGCGGTATACGCCAGGCTCAAGTCGGTTTACGGTGAACCGACCTGGCGGCTCCATTTGCCCCCTGTGGATGAACTCGTCAGCACCATTCTTTCCCAATCCACGTCAGACAGTAACCGCGACAAAGGATTTTACGCCCTGAAAGAACGGTACCCAACCTGGGAAAGCGTCATGCACGCGCCGACTGCGGACATCATTGCCGCCATTCGCCCGGCCGGTCTGGCAAACCAAAAAGGGCCGCGCATTCAACAAGCCTTGCGGCAGGTGTATGATAAACAGGGCGGCCTGAATCTCGATTTCCTCGCCGACCTGCCGCTAGACGAAGCCACCGCCTGGCTCACCAACATCAACGGCGTCGGCCCGAAAACGGCCGCCATCATCATGCTGTTTGCCTTCGGACGGCCGGCCTTCCCGGTAGACACCCACGTCCATCGCATTACGCAGCGGCTTGGGCTGATCGGCCCCAAAGTATCCGCAGAGCGGGCGCACACCCTCTTTGCCGCCCTGGATCGTCCGCAAACGTTTTACGCCATGCACCTTAATTTGATTCGTCATGGTCGTGAAGTTTGCCAGGCGCGCAGCCCCCACTGCGCCGTTTGCCCCTTACAAGAGAATTGCGATTATTTTCAGCAGCGCGAAAAGCTATGAGCGAAGACAAACGCAACAACCAACAAGCCCGTCTGGCCGCCCTTTATGAAGTCAGTTCGCAATTAGGGACGTCGCTGGATCTGTCAGAAGTATTGAACCAGGTTATGGACGCCATTATCCAGCTCACCGGCGCCGAACGTGGGTTCTTGATGTTGTTTGGCAGCATTAGTGGCAAGCTGCAAACAATGGCTGCGCGCAACATGGACCAGGAAACCATAGACGGTCACTCCATGCCCATCAGCCGCACTGTCATTGAACGCGCTGCTGCTACCGGTGAAGGCATTCTGACCAACAACGCCCAGGAAGATGAGCGCTTCTCCTCACAGCAGAGCGTCGTCGGCTACCAACTACGTTCCATCATGTGCGCGCCGCTGCGCGCGCGCGGCCGTACCATCGGCGCCGTGTACGTAGACAACCGCCTCTTCGCCGGCGTTTTCCAACAAGAGGACCTCGATTTACTCAGCGCCTTTGCCAACCAGGCCGCCATTGCCATTGAAAATGCGCGTCTCTTCACGCAAACAGACCAGGCATTAGAAAGGCGCGTGCAGGAGTTATCGCTCTTTCAAAATATTGACCAGCAGTTGAACAAGTCGTTAGACTTAAATCGTGTCCTCAGCCTGGCGCTGGACTGGGCCGTGGCTTACACCAACGCGGATGGCGGTTCCATTGGATTAATGGAACAAGATGAAGAACGGCATCCCCCTGTCCTGCGTCTGTTAGCGCACAAACAGTATAACCACGTCAACATTAATGATGTTGTCCCCGCTTCACATCCGGTGCTGGCGCAAATTCTCGCCACCGGTCAATCTGTTTTTACGCAGCATGTCACCAGCGCCCAGGCCATTAACGGCGTTCCCACCACCATCCAGTTTGCCGTACCTATTAAGCGCGAACGGGATGAAATTATTGGCCTGATCACGCTGGAGGCCAATCAACTGAACACCCTTGACGCCGAAGATAAGGCATTTGTGGAACGGTTGGCAGACCGCGCGGCCGTTGCCATCAAAAATTCCAGCCTCTACGAAGAAATCCACGCCGCCAACAAAGCCAAAAGCGACTTCATCTCCATTGTCACCCATGAACTGCGTCTGCCGATGACCTCCATCAAGGGGTATACGGATTTGCTCGCCAGCGGCATGACTGGCGAGCTAACCGACCAACAAAAGCAATTTTTGGACGTTATCCGCCGCAATTTAGGGCGCATGAATACCCTCATCAGCGATCTCTCCGACATTAACCGCATTGAAAGCGGACGCATGACATTTGAAAACAAAGATTTTTTCTTGCAAGATGTAATCGAAGATGTCCGCAACAGTTTGCAAGAGGCGATTGACGGCCGTCAGCAAACCCTGACCGTGAAAATGCCGGAAGGCGCGACGGCCGTCCATGCCGACCCCACGCGCATCAACCAGGTCCTGGCTAATCTGGTCAGCAATGCCCACAAATACACGCCAGACGGCGGACACATTGCCATTTTGGTTGACCAGGAAAGCGCCCATATCCGCGTTTCCGTCGCCGACAACGGCTACGGCATTACCGCCGAAGATCAAAGCAAGTTGTTCACCCAATTCTTCCGCGCCGAAGCGCGCGAAGTCCGGGCGCAGCCAGGATGGGGATTGGGACTTTCTATCGTTAAGAAAATAGTCGAAGCGCAAAATGGGGAAATAACATTCCGCAGCGAACCAGGCAAAGGAAGTATGTTTACGTTTACTATTCCCCTGGCGCAGACAAATAAGTAGTTAATATGGAAGACATTTTAGGATATAAAATACTGCTCAGTTACGAAATCAAACAAGAATCGCTCCAGGAATATTACCAGTTTGTGATGGAGCGTTACGTTCCGGCCATGCAATCGCTTGGGTTTCAGATGAGCGAGGCATGGCACACCGCCTATGGGAATGCCCCTAACCGCCTGGTCGGGTTTGTTTGTCGTGATCGCCAAACGATAGACAGCCTGCTTGACAGTGATATCTGGCCCGATATTAATGACATGCTGGCGACGTATGTCACAGATTTTCATTACAAAGTCATTCCCTATCGCGGTGGTTTTCAAATTTAACGCCCCTCATGAACAAAAGTTTGTGGCTGTTTGCATTCTTGTTGTTAGTGGGCTGCATCCAGGTTGAAAACACGCCGCTGGCCTCGCCGTCACCACTGCCAACGCAGCCGGCAACGGCCGTTGCCCTCATCCTCCCCACGACCACCCCAACCACCGCCATCACGCCAGCGGCCACACACACTGCCACGCCATCTCCCAGCGTCACTCCCACCGCCACGCCGTCGGCTACCTCTACCTTCACGCCATCAGCTACCACCACACCCAGCCCCACCCATACCCCGACGCCCACCTTCTTTCCCTTCGCCACCTTAGATCGCACGCTGTCTACGCCAGAAACGGCCGTGCCCACCCCCGTCCCCACCTTCGCCATCCCCAACAACGTCACCATCATCGCCCTGCTCGGCAACGATGGCGACAGCCTCACCGGTCAGCGCACCGACAGCATCACCCTCGTCGCCATTGACAAGAGTGCGCAAACCGCCACCCTCCTCTCCCTGCCGCGCGACCTGTACGTCGTCGTGCCGGGCTGGCAAATGGCGCGGATCAACCTGGTGCTGCCACACGGCAACGCCATAGAGTACCCTGACAGCGGCCGGGGGCTGCTGCGCGATACGCTGCTCTGGAACTTCGGCATTCCCGTAGACAATTATGTGCGTATTGGTTTCAACGGCTTCATCCAGGGCATTGACCTGCTCGGCGGCGTAGATGTGCCGGTCACTTGCCACTTGCGCGATTGGCGGCTCAAAGCGCCGGGGCTGTACATCCATGACGAAGACAACTGGGAAATGTTCACCTTGGAAAGCGGCGTACAGCACATGGATGGGGACCTGGCGCTGTGGTATGCGCGTTCGCGGCAGACCACCAGCGACTTTGAACGCGGCCGTCGCCAACAGCAGCTCATCCACGCCATGCTCAACCAGGGACTCAACCGCAACATGCTCACGCAGCTTCCGTCACTGTGGGAGGCGTACCGCACAAACATCGAGACAGACCTGGGGCTGCCGACGCTGTTAGAACTGGCGGCCATCGCCCCGGCCGTGCGCGCCAATGGCGTCCGTCACCTCATCCTGCCCGCTGATGCCATCAAAGGGTGGCACATACCCCATTCCGGCGCGGCCGTGCAGTTGATTCAGTGGCAAGAAGCGGAACCGGTGTTTGCACAATTGCTACAACCGTCGGCATTAAGTCGGGGGGGACGGCCGTTAACCATCGAAATCATCAGCGCCAGCTACGAGCAGTACCAACTGGCCGCCGAAAACCTGGCCTGGTTTGGCCTCACCCCCATTTACACCCACAGCGGCGACCCCGACCCGGCCACCACCAGCATCACCCTGCACGCCCCCAACACCAAAGGCACGGGCAGCGACCTGGTCGCCTGGCTGTTCAACCGACGCGCCGACGCCATCACCCTCGACAGCGAC
>JACSRF010000671.1 GCA_014879875.1 Anaerolinea sp. | reverse complement strand
GAGTGCGCATCCTCAGATGCGCATCTGAGGATGCGCACTCCTCTCACCCCCATTTATTGAGATGATACAGAAGATACCCAAATAACGAGGAGAACTTCACATGAACGTGAAACGATAAGCGCCCGCAGCATTGGCCGGGAACAAAAAGGAACTGATTTTAGGGCTGCCTCGTCTACATTTCAGCAACTGGAGATGCCTTCTTTGCTTCGCCGTCGCTGCGAAACATGGCATAATGAGAGATGCAGCACACCACGAATGAAAATGGGATCGCGGACTGCCAGCCCGCCAGTGCGCAGGCTGCTCGCGCTCCCATCTTCGTGGGAGACTTCATGAGTGGGGATAATCCGTAGCCCGATTTTCCAAAAGCGGGCGGGCGATTTCGGAAAATCGCCCTACTTTATACGAGGAGAAGCGATGACAACAAAACAACGATACGGGATGGTCATGGCGCTGCTTTTGCTGGTGTTGATCGCCTGTGGCGGGCAACCGCAGACGGCGGAAATGGTGGTCGAAGTGACGCGCGTTGTGACCGAAATGGTTGAGACTCAAGGAGAATCGGTTGAAGTAACAAGGGTCGTAGTAGAAACAGTCACCGAATCTGTTATTGTTGAAGCGGCGCCGGCTCCAGGAGCTAGTGTCGCACAGCCGGCAGCAACACCCGTTGCTTCCACTGGGCAGGCACAGCAGCGGTTGATCATCAAAGACGGCCGTATGGTCATCACCGTTGCCAACACCGAGCAAGCCGTCAACGAGGCCACACAGCTGGCCGTAGATTTGGGCGGCTACATCATCAGCCAGCGCATGTCCGACGATGACCAGGGGTACAAGTATGCGACCATGCGCCTGGCCGTGCCGGTGGATCAGTTTGAGCGGGCGCTGCGCGACCTGCGCCGCCTGGGTCAGGTGACGGATGAGTCCAGTTCTGGCGAGGATGTGACGGAAGAGTACACCGATTTGAACGCGCGCCTGACCAATTTGCAGGCGACGCGCGCCCGGCTGCTGGAATTTTTAGAGCAGGCGCAGACGATTGATGAAATTTTGGAAGTGAACGCGGAATTGAATTCGGTGGAGGAGGAGATCGCCATTATCCAGGGGCGCATCAACTTTTTGCGTGACCGCGCCGCCTTTTCCACCATTGACCTGACGCTGAACCCAATGCTGCCGACGCCAACGCCCACCCCTTCGCCGACGCCGACATTGGTGCCGACGCCGCAGTCGTGGCAGCCGGGCGATACGGCGCAAACGGCCGTTGTGCAGCTGCAAAACACCGCGCAAAATGTGGCCGACTTCATCATCTACTTTGGCATTTTGTGTGGACCGTGGCTGCTGCTCTTGCTGCTGGCATGGCTGGGCGCGCGCCCTGTGTGGCGCTGGTGGCAACGACGAACGGCGCACGAAGCGGCGCACGAAGCGGCGCACGAAGCGGCGCACAAAGCGGCGCACGAAGCGGCGCACAAAGCGGCGCACAAAGCGGCGCACGAAGCGGCGCACAAAGCGGCGCACGAAGCGGCGCACAAAGCGGCGCAAGGAGGGGATGATGATGTGGCGTAACCGTGTGTGGCTTGGCCTGGGGCTGCTGCTGGTGGGGCGGCTGTTGTGGTGGAGTGTGACGCCATTGGCGACGGCCGTGCCCGCAATGGCACAGGCATCTAACCGGTTGGTGGTGAAAAGCGGCGAAGTGTGGGTGATGAGCGAAGGGGTGGAAACGGCCGTCGCCCGCGCCCTCGACCTGGTGACGACCTATGACGGCTACGTGCTCAGCCAGCGCACCTGGCTCGATGACAATGGGCATCGTTACGCCGACCTGACCGTCGGCGCGCCGGCGCAAGAATTTGAGGCGCTGTTGGGTGGGTTTAAGCGGCTAGGCGTCGTGCAGAATGAATCTATCAGTGGGCAAGACGTCACCGACCAGACCGTTGATTTGCGTTCGCGCCTGGACAACCTGAACGTGAACCAGGAACGGACGCGCAGCTTTTTGCAGCAGACGACGACGATTACAGAGACGCTGTACGTTTTCCAGAGCTTGCGCCAGATTGAGGGTCAAATTGGCAATGTGCAGGGGCGGCAAAATTTCTTGGAGAATCGGGCTGCAGCGGCCACGTTGACGCTGCATTTGCTGCCTTTGATCCCCACACCGACGCCCACACCCACCGCCACGCCAACGCCGCTGCCCACGCCGCAAGTGTGGAATCCGGGAGACACGGCGAAAACGGCGGCGGTGGAACTGCGCAACCAGACCCAGGACACGGCCGATTTCTTCATCTATTACGGCATTGCCTGTGGTCCCTGGCTGCTATTACTCTTGTTGGTGGCGGCGCCGGTGGGTCGGCGCGCCTGGCGTTGGCTCCGTTAGTCACTCGCCAGTCATGATGACCGGCAGCCACAATCGTGGTTGGACGAAAGGCGGCTCCGCATCAACGATGATCGTCGCTTCTGGCGTATCTTGGAAGAGTTCAGCCTGCCCCACATTATCAACCGCCCGCACTTCAAAGGCATAAAAGCCGTCGGTCGCGCTGAAAAAAGTGGCGCTGGTACTTAATGTTTGCGGCAGCCAGAGCATCCAGGGACCATTGTTAAAGCGGTATTGTACGTCGTAATATTGGATGCCAGAGGCGCTGTCGGTACCTGACCAGGAAACCAGAAAACTGTTGCTATTGTTGATCACCGGCAGCGGCGCTACGGTTGATGTCGGTGGCAAAGTATCCACTATCGTCGTGGCCTCGGCCGGGCCAAATGATTCGATGTTGCCGGCGTTGTCTACGCCTCGAGCGCGGAAGTTGTAGACACGGCCGTCTTCGCCATTCCCATAAACCGCTTCTGTTACAATCACATTTGTCAACCAGTCCACCCAGTCACCCCCTGCCGCCTGGACCTGGACATCATAATGATCAATACCAGAGCCGCCCGGATCGTCGCCGGTCCAGGAGACAGTAAAATTACGCCCCGAATAGGTGGGCAGCGGATTAACGGTGACAGACGGCGGCTGCGTGTCGTTAAAGTCGGTATAATCCACGATCAGGCGGGGATACAGATCCAACAAGGTTTCCCGTGAATAAAAAGAACGTTCTCGCTGCTGCACGGTCTCATCACCAATGATTTCAACCCCATCATTTGCATAGAGATTGCTGGCCCAATCGGCGACCACGTCAGTAAGCGGCCACTCGTACCAGGTCGGCTGGCTGCCAACCTCGGCTGTGCTGTCCACAGGCGTCCAGGCCGGCTCGGTGTTCCAGGTCACATCGAACTCGCTCCAGGGAGAAGCCAGCCGTCGCAGCACTGTGCCCATCGGCGCATCATCAGTGGGGCTGGAGAAGGAAACGTGGAGGCGCAAGGCGGCGCTGTTGATGACAGCGCCAGCGGGGATAAAGTTTTCTACATCGAAGCGAAGTAGGATGCGCTGGGCGCCAAAGTAGTCACTACCTACCAGGTTGTAGCCGAGAAAGAGGGCATCGCTGCCAAAGTTTTGTAACGGCCGTTCTGAGGCCAAATAGGTATCGGCGACAGCCGGCAGAAGGATCACGGTATTGGTCGTGCCATCGGGCTGCAAGACACTGCTCAAAACAATCGGTTCACGTTCCGGCGCGGTACGGTTCACGCCGCGCGGCGGCGGTTCTGGCGTTTGCTGAGCTGTGCTGTCCGGCGGCGTAACCAAAAGCTGTACAGCCAATAGGATCATAGCAAAAAACAACAGGCGTCTTTTATTACAGGTGAATTGCTTTTTCATTTCTTCCCTCGTTTCCTTTTCAATAGCAAGAAACAAATACCTGGAAGAGGTCACGGTATCATCTCAATAAATAGAGGTGCGAGGAATGCGCATCCTCAGATGCGCATCTTAATTAACAATGGGTAAATCAGCGACAGGCGTGTCGCTGATCAGATAACGGCTGCTAACCCATCCCATGTTGCCGTCAGGCAGTTGGATCTTTATCCAAAGACCCAACTGGTCGCGGCCAATCATGGGCACAATTTGACCGTTTGTCAGGTGAGCAAACGGCTCAAAGGCCAGGCCGGGGCCAGATCGGACATTGAGATAGTTGGCGCCAGCCATCGTGGCTGTAGGAACATTGCCGCCAGGTAATGCGAATGGTATTTGCGTCCAGAAGAGGTAGGCTTCAGCCAGGCCGGTATTTTCGAAATATTCCATCGTCACCGGTAATGGGCCGCCAGGATGATCATAGAGGACCGAGTAGGACGTGGGGATCTGCACTTGCCAGGCATCTATTAGCAGAAGTCCATCTGCCCAAAGACGAACACCATCGTCCGTACGCGTCGTAAACTCATACCGACCCGGGTTGAGATGGAGGGTGCGGGACCACCGAACGGAAAAACGTTCGCTGTTCATGACGCCAGGCGCGGGCGACCCCATCCCCCAATCAAAATTGATTTGGGCTTCGTGCCGTACCAGAACTGGCGCGCCAGCCAGCGAAACATTGTTATGATATTCACCCCGCCAGGTATCAACTGGAGGCGCAGGCGGGCTGGGTACGGCCGTTAACTGTGTCCAATCCAGCCGGGCAACGGCCGTACCCGTATTCTCAAAATACTCCAGCCGCACCGGAACCAGGCCGCCCGGAGCATCAATCTCGGCTGAAAACGTCGTTGCCGACTGGACAGACCATTCATCAATAACAAGTTGATCGTTTACCCACAAACGCGCCCCATCATCAACCGTGAGCGTAAAGCGATAGCGGCCTGAATTAAGCGCCAGGTTCTGTGTCCAGCTTATGGAGAAGCGATCTGGGTCTATGAGTTCGGGTGCAGGCGAGCCGGACGTGTCAACATTAATTTGCGGTTCATAACGGACTAAAGATGGCTCACCAGACAAAGTCGTATTATTGTAATAGCGCGCCAGCCAATTTCCTTCAGGCGTGGAGATTAGTTCACTATCTAGTTTGGCGAAGGCCAGGCCGCCAGCTTCATAATATTCCACTCTGACCTGATGTGCCCCTCCGAGCAAAAAAATATCGGCGCTGATAAAGTGGACCTGACTGTTGTACCAGGTATCAATAATGAGTACCTCATCTACCCAGACACGCATACCATCATCTGCATCTGCTGTGAACCGATAGGTACCTGTTGGCAGCTGGATGTTACGCAGCCACCGGGCCGAAAAATCGTCAGCATTAACCAGAGGATGAGGCGAACCCGTTCCCCAATCATGATTGAGTTCGGCTTCCTGGCGTTCCAGCACCGGCATACCGATCATATCACGGTTATTCCAGTAAGTTGCCTGCCAAAATGAGGTTTGAGCCAGCAGAGGCTTTGCGCCTACGCCAAACAAGAGCAGGCTCAACGATAGCAAAATGCCAAAATGCATGATGCGTTTTCCTTGATTATTTAGGTTCGACATAGTTTGTTTTCCTTTTATACCTGCTGTGGCCGGTCTCTGACTGCGCCACCTCTGAGAAAAATGTCAGTTCATGCTCCAATCTTTTCCGTCTCTTGGCGGTAACTGCTCAGCTTCCCGGAGGCTCACTGGTATCTTAACCAGGTTAAGAGGTTACACAGGTGTTGCTCTCGTCAGCTTCCGGGAAGATGCCTGAGTAGTTGCTTTATAATAAGGGTTAGGTTCCTATTTGATTGGTCAGATAATTCTCCAGACCCATTTGCTCGATCTGAGACCGCTGTATCTCCGCCCAATCTACATGCCCCTCTTCCATCTTGAGGATACGCAGCAGCAGGTCGCCACTGGCCTGGTCGTTCACCTCATGGGCCAGCTTAATGGCGTCGTTGTAGGCTTGCACGGCCCCAATCTCAGCTTCCTGGTCGTTCGTGACCATTTCCAACACACTCGCACCGATTTTTATGGGGTTGAGTTTGGCTACAACCGGTGTGCCTTCCAGAAAGATAATGCGCTGGATCAGCCACTCGGCATGGTGCATCTCGTCCATCGCTTGTGCCTCGATGGCGTTATGGAGCTGGTTATAGCCCCAGTTGGCGCACATCTCCGAATGCACCATATATTGGCTGATGGCGGTTAGTTCATCGGCCAGGAGTTGGTTCAACACTGTTATTAGCTTGTCATTCCCTTTCATTAAATTTTTCCTTTTATCTTGTATCAACGAGTCTGCTGCATGACTTGAGTGATGAGAACTACCTCACTGTTTAGACCGGTGAGGGATCGAGAAGAGCGTCATTTCCGCGTGATACACTTCCACCACACCAGTCCCTTGCAACCGCTTAGGGTTCGTTCAGCAATAACTTTGGAGTTTACAGATTGGGCCAATCTTGGAGATTGGCCCAATCTC
>JACSRF010000668.1 GCA_014879875.1 Anaerolinea sp. | reverse complement strand
AACCGACAAGTTTTGACGGGTTATGTTTTGTGAAAAATCCGTCAAAACAACATTGTTGCACTACTAGTTAGTGACTTCGTATGAAATTACAGAAACAACTTTCCTGGCTTTTCGCCGGGCTGATTCTTTTGGGGATCGGGTTAGTCATCTTTCCTTTGTTTCAGGAGCAGCGGCAGGCCAAGGCGCCGGTTGCGGCTGGTGCGCCCGGCGTCACGGCCGTTCCCCGCACAACCAGCGCAACGGCGACGCCCGAAGCATGGCTGCTGCCTTTTCCCACGCAAACGCCAACGACCACGCAAAGGTTGATCACGGTCACGCCGCTGCCGACGGCCACAACCACCCCCATGCCGACGGCGACGGCGCGGGCGACGATGACGCTTGCGGCAACGATGTCGCCTCCGGAGACTAGCACAGTCATGGTGACGCGCGCGACGGCTACCGCGACGGCCGTTATACCGACCGCCACCCCAACGACGACCGTCGCACCAACAGCCACCGCGACGGCCGTTGCCCTCCCCCCCACCACCACAAACCCCATTGTGCCCGGTTTCCGTGAACGCTTTGGCGTGGCCGGTGGGAATGGGCATCTGATCAATGCCGTCAACGCCGGGCTGCCAGCCGGGCTTTTTGTCAACTGGCGTGTAGACCCGACACAGCCAATCTGGTATGGCGTGCGCTTCTGGCACACTGTCCGCGTGCATCAGGCCGGTGTGCGCTCCAACTGGGCGGACATTGACCGCGTGTTGGCCGAACAGCCGGGCGCGGTGTGGGTGATCGGCAACGAGCCGGACGTGTACGTGCAGGATGGCGTTGACCCGCAAACCTATGCCCGCATTTACCATGAGACCTACACCTACATTAAAGCGCGCGACCCCAACGCCCTGGTAGCCATTGGCAGTGTGGCGCAGCCGACGCCGCTGCGCCGCGCCTATCTAGACATTGTGCTGGATACGTATCAGGCTAACTACGGCGCGCCCATGCCCATTGACATCTGGACGGTTCACGCCTTTGTGTTTCGGGAAGAGGCGGGCAGTTGGGGCGTGGGCATTCCGCCGGGCATGGGCGGGGCCGGGGCGAAGTTGTACGAAGTGTCTGAGCATGGCAATTTAGAGATTTTTAAGCAAAACCTGATTGACTTTCGCGCCTGGATGGCGCAGCGGGGGTATGCCGATCGGCCGTTGGCGGTGACAGAGTATGGCATTGTGATGCCACACGACTATGGCTACCCGCCAGAAGCGGTGGCCGCCTTCATGACGCAGACGTTTGACTTTTTCCTGAATGCGGCCAACAGCACCGGCTATGCGGCCGATGGCGGCCGTTTGGTGCAGTGGTGGGTCTGGTTCAGTTTGTATGAGGAGCAGGAAGGGTATGGCACAGGCAACCTGGTGGATGGGCAGGGCGGGCAGTTGACGCCATTGGGACAGGTGTTTGCGGATTATGTGAACGGCCGTTAGGTCAGGACAAGGAGCATTGATATGTCTTATTTACACCAATTGGAACCGGGGCAGGCGGTTGACCTGGCGCAGATGCCCACACAGGGCAAACGCCTTTATGACGGGGATAAGGAAACGGCCGTTGCCGAATTCGAGGCGCTGCGCGAGGAACTGATCGAGCTGCAAAATCGCTTTTACGCCGAGGGCAAGCGTAAACTGCTGATCGTCTTTCAGGCCATGGACGCCGGCGGCAAAGATGGGGCCATTCGCAGCATCTTGCGCGGCGTTAACCCCCAGGGCGTGCGCGTTTATCCATTCAAAGTTCCCAGCAAAGAGGATCTGGATCACGATTTCCTCTGGCGTATCCACAAAGTTGTGCCCGGCAAGGGGATGATCGGCGTCTTTAACCGGTCGCATTATGAAGATGTGCTGGTGGTGCGCGTCCACAACATTGTGCCCGAAGCGGTGTGGCGACCGCGTTATGAACAAATCAACCAGTTTGAAAAGCTCCTCACCGATACCGGAACGACGATCCTCAAGTTTTACCTGCACATTTCTGCCGACGAGCAGAAAAAACGGTTTCAGGCGCGGCTGGATGATCCCAGCAAACATTGGAAGTTTGCGGTGGAGGATATTGAGAAGCGCAAGTTTTGGGATGATTACATGGCGGCTTACGAAGAGATGCTGGCGCGCTGCACCACCCCCTGGTCGCCGTGGCGCGTCATCCCCGCCGACCAGAAATGGTACCGCGATCTGGCGATTACCAGGGATATTGTGACCACATTAAACCAGCTCAATCCGCAGTACCCACCACCGGCTGACGACCTGAGCCAGGTTGTGATCAACTAATTGCCAATGACGGCCGTTCCTCGTTACAATAGACACCGCTATAGATGTTAAGAAAAAGATTTGGGGTTTGTAGTAACGACTTTAGTCGTTCAATGTACCGCTAAAGCGGTTACTACAAACCAAAACATTATCTTGATGCCTATAGCAACATGGGTTATGTAAATGATTGTCCGCAGATTTTTTGATTCTTGCATACGAGGAGAAACATACCGGCTATGGCTGACTTATTTACCACACAAAATCTGGTAGCATTTCTATCCCTGACCGCCTTAGAAATTGTGTTAGGTATTGACAACGTTATCTTTGTGGCGATTCTGGCTGCAAAACTGCCCGTCGAGCAGCGGGATATGGGGCGACGTTTGGGCATCGGGCTGGCCGTGATCAGCCGGATTATGCTGCTGTTGGCAATCGCCTGGATTATGCGCCTGACTACGCCCTTGTTCATCCTCTTGGGCAAAAGCATCAGTGGGCGGGACTTGATTTTGTTGGTGGGCGGGCTGTTCCTGATCGGCAAGAGTACGTTTGAAATTCACGAGAAGCTAGAAACGGAAGAACACGGCCGCAAAGTTAAGGCGAAAGTGGTGACCATGGGAGCTGTAGTCGCGCAAGTTGTCGTGGTAGATATCGTTTTCTCGTTGGATTCGGTGATTACGGCCGTTGGCATTTCTGGCGTCTTGGGCGTCATGATTCCGGCGGTGGTCATCGCCGCGGCTTTGATGCTGTTTGCCTCTGGGGCCATCAGCCGCTTTGTGGAAAAGCACCCCACCATGAAGATGTTGGCGCTCTCTTTTCTCATTCTGATCGGGGTTATGTTGGTGATCGAAGGGTGGAATTCCGAGGCGGCGCATGAGATGCACCTGAAGAATTACGCCTATTTCGCGATGGCCTTTTCCTTTGCGGTAGAAATGCTGAACATGCGCCTGCGCAAGCAAGCGATAGAGCCGGTGAAGTTACATAATCAACCAGGGCTGCCGGAAAAAAGCGAGGCGTGAAACGTGAAGCGTGAAGCGTGAAGCGTGATGATTTCACGTTTCACGAATACTATACCGCTGGAGGACTGGCAGGCTACGCTGCGCCAACGAGCGCCGTGATTTTTTTGATCAAGCTGGTGAAATTGATCGGTTTTGTTTCAAAATCATTGCATCCCGCGGCCAGGCAGTTGTCACGATCTTCGGCCAACGCATGAGCCGTCAGGGCAATAACCGGCGTATGTTGAATGTCGGCCATGGTGCGCAGGCGGCGGGTCGCTTCCAGACCATCGAGCACCGGCAGGCTGACGTCCATGAGGATTAAGTCAGGTCGTTCTTGCTGCGCTTTGTCCAGTCCCTCCTGCCCATTACCGGCTACGACAATCTCGAAATTTCGCAGCAGCAGGCGTTCGGATAAGATTTCCTGGATCATCTCGTTATCTTCAATAACTAAGATTTTGGTCATGATATTTTTCTTCGCTCCAACCAGTCTTGCTTGTTGGCGTTAGATGCTGTGGCTGGAAACGGCCGTTTCCAAACGTTGCAGTTCAATGGCCGATTGATCCTGATCAGGCAGCGACACAGTAATCGTTGTCCCTTGCCCATACACACTATCTACCTGAATCTCTCCACCCATCATCTGGCAATAACGCTGGCTAATCGCCAGCCCCAAACCCGCGCCACCGTACTCCCGCGTAATAGACACATCCGCCTGCATAAATGGCTTAAACAACCCATCCATTTGCGCCGGCGTCATCCCAATTCCCGTGTCAGATACGTGAAAATGAACCCTATCGGCGTCGCGTGACACAGCAAGCGTTACCTGACCTTGCGGTGCAAATTTGACAGCGTTACCAAGCAGATTCAACAAAATCTGACGCAAGCGGGTCGGGTCTGTATACAATGACCCGATGTCGGGTGGGCAATTCACAGTGAGAGAACTTTGATTGGCGATCAATAATGGCTGCGCGGCGTAAGTCACATTCTCAATCAGACTGCCCAAATGACACAATTCATACCGGAGGTTGACCTTACCAGCTTCTAGTTTAGACATATCCAAAATGTCAGTAATTAACGTTAACAAATGGTGCGCTGATTTTTCGATTTTCTGTAGATAAGGGGCCAACTGCGACTGCAACGATGCGGCCTCCTCGTCCAAAACTTCCTGCACCAACTCGCTGTAGCCAATGATAGCCGTTAAGGGGGTGCGCAGTTCATGGCTCATATTGGCTAAGAATGCGCTCTTGGCGTGGTTGGCTGTTTCAGCTTGCTCTTTCGCCGTTAATAGTTCCTGCACGAGCCGTTGTTCGTCCGCATAGAGCTGTGCATTGCTGATCGCCAGGGACATTTGGCTGGCGGCCGATTGCATTAATTGCAGCGCCTCTTCGCTGAAATGAGCTGGTTGAGGGTGGGTGAGGGTGAGAATACCCAAAACGGTCTGGCTTTTGAGGATGGGGACGCTGAGGGCAGACCGCGCCATGTACGGCTGCTGCGGTAACTGCACCCAGCGCGGGTCAACGGCCGTATCATGCAACAACGCCGCCTCTCTGTGCTGACACACCCAACCGGCAAGCCCTTCTTGCAACACTTTGGTTTCGACAAGCTGTTTTCGCGCCACCGGTATCTCCCGCTGCGCCAGAATGCTTTGCCGGACATGCTGCTGCTCATCCAGCAACAAGAGGCTGCCCATTTCGGCGTTTGTCAACCGAATGGCAATGGCCAGGGTGCTTTGCAATGTTTCGGTTAGCTGTGGGCTTTGCGTGATCACCTGGGCGATTTGCACCAGGTTTTCAAAAAGCTGCTTCTGGTGCAACAACGACTGGGCGGCTGCTTTGGCTGCGGAAATGTCGTGCAAAATGAGTAAACGGCCGTTCACCTCCCCCCGATGGTCATAAATGGGCGACACCGTCACCTCAGTGTGGCACAAAGTTTGGGCATCGCTCAAATCCACTTCCTGGCGCGTTGTTTCCATGTCATACAACCGTCGCAGCGGCGCGAAACGGCCGTCAAACACTTCATCAACCATCATGCCAATTGCCCCAGACAGTGGCAAGCCAAGCAGCTGGGCGGCGGCCGGGTTCAAGTCCAGCAAACGATGCCGCCGATTCCACACCAACATCGCGTTGGCGATATTTTCCAGGACAACTTCACGGGCAATGGGTGTAATGTCCAACAAATGCAAATGGCGCAATGTCCAGGCCAGGAGCAAGACCGTAATGACAAAACCAAACGGGGTGAGGTCGAGGAATGGGAACGGATTTAAGCCACTGACGTATAAACCGTTGCCCAACCAGGGAAAACTGGTCGCCAGCACAATGGTACGGATTTGCCGCTGATACGGCGCAGGCAAACTGCGCATGACGACGACCAGCAGCAGCGTGCCGGCCAACAGCATCAGGTACGAATAAGCGACCACCATCCAAAACAGCGGCCCATAAGTGAGATCCAGATTCAGAAATGGGCCACTGCTGTCTAAAGTAACCTGGCGATAAAACAAACCCAAATCCGGTTCTAACCACACGGCCAGCAGCAAAAACCAGGGCAGGAAGAAGAAAACGAACATGCCGCGTGGATCCCAGGGCCAGCGACGTGTATATTGAAAGGCAAAGACGAGAAAAACAGCGGAGATGTGCGTAATGCCAATGTACTGTATTTTGACCCAAAGCAGCTTGTCAACCAGGGTAAGGGCCTCAATTTCCAAAGCATACCCGGCGCACCAGAGGGCCACCAACCCCGCAAAGACGCCAAACATGACTGCCCCGGCCGCGTCACGCCGTCGCCAGGCAGGAATAATCAAGCTGCCGGAAAGCGCGGCGGCGATCAGCAAAGGGAGTGTGTAAGGAGTCCCAGGCCAGTACATAAGCAATAATACCGGCATAATGATACATCGTGCCGGTTAAGTTGACGATGATAGATTAGTCATAGGTCTCCCAGTTACACTGAGTCATCAGTTACACAGAGAACACAGAGGAGACACGGAGATTCACAGAGAGATTGGGG
>JACSRF010000667.1 GCA_014879875.1 Anaerolinea sp. | reverse complement strand
TCCGTCGTCGGCAGCGTCAGATGTGTATAAGAGACAGACCATATTCGTCATGCAGCGTGAAGTTATCGCTACAAAATTTGGGCAGGAGTACAAGATGATCCAGGAACCGACAATTTCAGCAGAAGAACTGGCAGCCATTCTCAATGGGTATCATGGTGATCCGTTTGCTGTGCTAGGCCCGCACCCGTACCAGGATGGCCTCATCATGCGCGCGTTTTTACCCCATGCAGCCAGCATAAGCGTCCTTGTGGACGACGAGCAAATGCCGATGAACCGCGTGCATGAGGCAGGGTTTTTTGAAGCGCTTCTGCCAGGGAAGGCGCTGCCCATTTCTTATGAATTGCAAATTCGCACCCATGAAGGGCATCGGTACACAACGGCCGATCCCTACTCCTTCCCCCCACTCCTGTCCGATTTTGACGAATATTTGCTGGCGCAAGGCACGCACATGCACATTTACAACAGGCTGGGCGCTCATTTGACGGAGGTCAACGGCCGTTCCGGAGTCCGTTTTGCCGTCTGGGCCCCCGGCGCCCTGCGCGTCAGCGTCGTCGGGACGTTTAATAATTGGGACGGCCGTTACCATCCCATGCGCCTCCACCACAACAGCGGCATTTGGGAAATTTTCATCCCCGGCCTCGGTGAAGGCGAACTCTACAAATATGAAATAAAAACCCGCTATATGGATTACATGGTCACCAAAACCGACCCCGTCGGCTTCTTTAGCGAAATGCGCCCTAAAACCGCTTCCATTGTTTGGGAATTAGACAAATACCAATGGCAAGACGCCGACTGGATCGCAAACCGACCGCAGCAGCAAGCATTAAGCGCCCCCATGAGCGTCTACGAAGTCCATCTTAGCTCCTGGAAAAAGAAACAGGTCAACGACGAATGGCAATGGCTAACCTATCCCGAACTGGCCGAACAGCTTGTCCCTTACGTCAAAGAGATGGGCTACACTCACATCGAACTCCTCCCGATTGCCGAGCATCCTTTTGATGGCTCCTGGGGGTATCAAGTAACCGGCTATTTCGCCCCCACCAGCCGTTTCGGCACGCCCACCGAGTTTATGGCCTTTGTGGATGCGTGCCACCAGGCGGGCATCGGCGTCATTGTAGATTGGGTGCCGGCCCATTTCCCCACCGATGAACATGGGCTTAACTTTTTCGACGGTACGCATCTCTACGAACACGCTGACCCACGCCAGGGCGCGCATCCAGATTGGGGCACACTTATTTTCAATTACGGCCGTTATGAAATACGCCAGTTCCTCATCAGCAACGCCATCTTCTGGCTCGACAAATACCACATTGACGGCCTGCGCGTAGACGCCGTCGCCTCCATGCTCTACCTCGACTTTTCCCGTGAAGATGGGCAGTGGGTTCCTAACCGCTTTGGCGGACGCGAAAACCTGGAAGCCATTGATTTCATTCGCATGTTCAACACCCGCATCCATGAACTATACCCAGACGTGCTCACCATTGCGGAAGAATCCACAGCCTGGCCAGGCGTCAGCAAACCGGTCAACCAGGGCGGATTGGGGTTTGACCTCAAATGGAACATGGGGTGGATGCACGACACCCTCCAATACATGAGCAACGATCCCGTTTATCGCGCTTACCACCAGGGAACCCTCACCTTTTCGCTGTTGTATGCCTTCAGCGAGAATTTCATGCTGCCCTTTTCCCACGATGAAGTCGTTCACCTCAAAAAGAGCATGTTAGATAAAATGCCCGGCGACACCTGGCAAAAATTCGCCAACTTACGGCTGCTGTATGGCTACCAATGGGCGCACCCCGGCAAAAAGCTGCTCTTTATGGGCAGCGAATTTGGGCAATGGCAAGAATGGAGTGAAGACCGCAGCCTCGATTGGAACTTATTAGACCAGGATGAAAAACATCGCGGCGTGCAAATGATCATGCGTGAACTAAACCACCTGTACCGCACCGAAAAAGCGCTGTACGAAGAAGAAACCTCCTGGGAAGGGTTTTCCTGGATAGATTTTCGTAACGCCCAGCACAGCATCCTGGCATTTATCCGCCACGCCCCCAGCAGCAAAGAGTCCATCCTCGTCGTCTGCAACTTTACGCCGGTTGTGCGCCATGAATATCGGCTCGGCGTCCCTGAACCAGGCGCCTATATCGAGATTTTGAACAGCGATGCGCGCAAATATGGCGGGTCAGGCATTGTCAACAGCGAGCCAATGAACACGCAGTTAACCTCCTGGCAAGACCAGCCCTATTCCGTCATGCTCAACCTGCCCCCGCTCGGCTTCATTTACCTGAAACGCCGCCCGGAGACTATCTAAATCAGAGTGATTCACTCTTGATGATTGAACCATTCTCACCCATATGAATTTCAACCATTTTATGAGTGACAACAACCTGTATCCATTCACCTTCACGCCTGTCCTCAAAGATTATATTTGGGGGGGGCGTAATCTGGAAACCTTGTTCGGGCGCGAGCTGCCCCCAGGGAACATTGCCGAAAGCTGGGAAATTGCCGCTCATGCAGATGGGGTGACGTTGGTGGCCAACGGCCGTTTCGCCAACACCCCCCTCACCGACCTGCACACACAACTGGGCCTGGACCTCATCGGCGCGCGCAATCAATGGGCGCAAGAACGCCACAAATTCCCACTGCTCATCAAATTGCTCGACGCCCACGCCAACCTCTCCGTGCAAGTTCACCCTGACGACGACTACGCCCTGGCGCACGAAGGCAACGAACTGGGAAAAACCGAAATGTGGGTCGTGCTCCACGCCACACCAGGCGCCGCCATCATCCTCGGCGTCAAGCCCGGCATCACCCCCGACATTTTCCGCGCCGCCATCACGGCCGGCAACCTGGAAACCCACCTGCACTATCTACCCATCCAGGCCGGCGACGTTGTTTGTGTGCCCAGCGGCAGCGTACACGCGCTGCTCGGCGGCTCGGTCATTGCCGAAATCCAGCAAAACTCCAACACCACCTACCGCGTCTACGACTGGAACCGCGCCACAAATGGCCAGGCGCGCCCCTTGCACATAGACAAAGCGTTAGATGTCATCAACTTTGCCCAGGTAGAGCCGGGACTGTGCCAACCGCAGCTCATCGCCAACACAAACGGCGCGCGGCGTTACCGGTTATGCGCCAATCAATACTTCACCACCGAACGGGTTGAACTGGACGCCGGCGCGCGGTATCAAGGGATTTGCGACGGCCGCACGCTAGAAGTTTGGGGCTGCCTTAGCGGCCATGTAGACGTGAATGGGGTCCCGTTAACGGCCGTGCAGTTCACCCTCCTCCCGGCCGCGCTGGGCGTCTTCACCGTCAGCGCCCCTCAACCCGCCACCCTGCTGCGCACTTACGTTGCCTGATCAGCCGCCTGAGCAAAAATTTGGCGCATCCGGCAATCTATGTTATCATCATCCTGCTCTCACGCCTCCCAAGGCACGTTAGAGTTAACACACGGAGGAATGAATAATTGGCTAATATTAAATCCGCCAAAAAGCGCATACGGCAAACAAAGAAACGGACCATGCACAACCGCATGTATCGCAACGCAGCGCGCACTTATATCAAGAAAACACGCGCGTTGATTGCGACAGGCAACCTGGACGAAGCGGAAGCTGTCGCCAACAAAGCCTACAGCACGCTGGATAAAGCAGGGCGCAAGCACATCGTACATCCACGCAATGCTGCCCGGCGCAAGGGTCGTTTAATGGCGCAACTGGCCGCAGCACGTGGTGCGACCGGCCAAAAGTAGTAATAAGAATCTGTCCCTTTTCACAAAAAACACCACCGGTTTGGTGGTGTTTTTGTTTTCCTGCAATAGCGCAAAACTCGCCCGAACAAGGCTCCATTTTTGTATACGTAATAACTATTCCGGCTGCAAAGCCGATAACCTGAATATATACCCTTTGCCCCGTACCGTTTGCAACAGCTTTGGCCTGGATGGGTCCTCTTCAATACATTCCCGTATCCAACGAATGTGTACGTCTAATGTGCGCGTATCCCCAATATAATCCGTCTTCCATACATTTTGCATCAATTGACGGCGGCCAATAATCTCTTCAGGGTAACGCAAGAACTCTTCCAACAATTGCGCCAGCTTCGGCGTTAGATGCTGTTCGCCACGTCCCAGCAGTTCAATGGACGATTTTGATCGGTAAAGAATAATCGGACCAAAACAAACAATTTCTTCCTTCATCATGTCGGCAGGCAAAAGCGCGCGTACCCGGTTTAAGAGCTTGCGCGGCGTGTACGGATGTTGTAAATAGACATCTGCGCCTAAACTGATGTCCTCAACCATTTCCGCCGCGCGGCAGTGAATAATCGGTTTATCCCCTAACAAACGGCGCAGCCGACGGCAGGTGCGCCCTCCCCCAGAACGCATTGTAGCCGAATCAAAAATCACCAGGTCCGGCTGTCCATGCGTTTCAATCCAGGCAAAAGCAGCTGCACCCGTATGAACAACTTCATAACTATATCCTGCTTTCTTTAGGGCAGGGGTAGGCGAACTATCGCCAGCGCCTTCCCCCTCCACTAACAGAATAACTGCATTTTGCATAACTATCTTTTGCCCTGATTGATAATTAAGCGGGCTACTCTTGGCAACAACCACTCCGGTTAAGGGAAACAGGTGATATACAATGTTAAAAATTTCCCTATGCGATTAAAAACGTCATTATAGAGATAAACGACGGGAAAGCAACTGACAAACCCGGCTCTTTCAAATTTCCTGGTTCTAGCGGATTTTGTGGCTACACGATCCTGAGGCGCTCTGAGGTAGCGTTTGCGTCACTTTTGGGCACAATCTGCCTACATTATCGTCAAAAGCCGCTTGTTAGAATCAGAGAATTTATTACAAAGAAACAAAGGGACAAAGAAACAAAGAGATTCTTTGTCCCTTTGTAATAAGTTTTCATAACTATCGGCGTATCTTCTCAATAATTCGCGGTGGAGTTGGTTGAGCTTGTCGAAACCAACGGCCTTGGCCGAACCAACAGCCTTCGACAAGCTCAGGCCTCGTTTCCCCCAAATTATTGAGATGTTACCAAAGAAACAAAGGGACAAAGAGATTCTTTGTCTCTTTGTTTCTTTGTCCCTTTGTAATAAATTCTTGGTATCTTCTCAATAAATCGCGGCGGTGCTGGCACGCGAACTAATTTGTAAAGGACAGATTCAGCTTTCTGAACCATGCCGAATTTTCGTTCCTTAATAACCAGGTGGAGGGTCTACCGGCCCATCAAACTGCATAATCGTAAAAACACCCCCCTGTGGGTCTTGCGCAACGGCAAATTTGCCCATCTCGCCGGCGGACATAAGCGGTACAAGGATGTTCCCACCCAGTTCACTTACTCTGGCTGCCGCCGCCGCCACGTCCGCTACCATAAAGTAAACGGCCCAATTAGCCGGAATGTTGGCATCCCAGCTTTCGTCCATTTGCATCATACCAGCCTGGACACGCTCGCCCACCTTAAACATGCCATACCCATTGGCGTCTTCAGCGTATCCCCAATCAAAGACCTGGGTGTAAAACGCTTTGGCTGCGGCCTTATCGCGGGTTTGCAGCTCATTCCAGATCAACGTATTGGGACTATTTACCAACTGCGCCCCAATGTGCTCTTTGGGCTGCCAGACGCCAAAAGCGGCTCCTGTCGGGTCTTGCACCAGAGTCATGCGCCCGGCAGACATGGCGTCCATCGGGGGAAACATCAAAATGCCCCCCGCTTCGCTCACCCTGGCAGCAATGGCATCCACGTCATCATGCTTAACGTAGGAAACCCAAACAGGAGGCATACCCTGGGCTATCATGTCAGGACTCATGCCGCTCAGTCCGGCTACGTCATACCCCTCAATACGGCACATGGTATACATTGTGCCCGTGTCGGTCGGCGTGTCCTCAAATTCCCAGCCAAAAAGAGCGCCATAAAAGGCTTTGGCCGCCTCCGGATCGGTGGTGGTCAGGTCTAGCCAACAAAAAAGACCATCTGGATATTGTTTGACTACTTGCATTGCGAATTCTCCTTTTTTTGAATTGGGCAGTGACATGAAGATGAGGATGTGTTGCAATTTTGGTGTTTACTGCCATAGATGACAACCTATACAGTATACCAGAATTAGAACATATGGTCTATATTCAATTTTCCAGAATCGGAAATTTTTGAGGTTGGGTTGGGAAAAACGGCCGTTTCCCCTAACCTGGACAAGCCAGAAAAGAATTTAACGCAAAGGCACAAAGAGACAAAGAGGCAAAGAAGAA
>JACSRF010000666.1 GCA_014879875.1 Anaerolinea sp. | reverse complement strand
AAATAAGCATTTATCCGCAGATTACGCAGATTCCACAGATTTCTTCTCTTTAATCTGCGAAATCTGTGGGATCTGCGGGTCGATTTTCTTTGACATAACGTTAATCCCATCAATGTCTTTTGTATTAAACTCTTTTGGTTCTTCAGGATTTCGTGGGGTCCGGTGTGATACGTGATGCGTGAATTCTCTCTGGTCACGTATCGCGCATCATGGGCTGTTGTGATACACGTAAATACGTGCTACACTGATTTTGCGGAGGTAATCAGTCATGGAAAAACAGAATGTAACGCTCGCTTTACCCAAAGATATTTTGCAGCGAGCCAGGATATTGGCCATTGAGCGCAACACCTCGTTATCAGGATTGTTGACGCAAACATTGTCCGAAATCATAGCCCAGGCAGATGCTTATGCCGATGCACAACAACGGCATTTGCTCTGGCTGCAAACTGCGCCAAACCTAGGGAGCAGCGGTCAAATACCATGGTCACGCGAGGAATTGCATGAACGATGAACTTGTCTATCAGTTTATTGATACGAATGTGCTCGTTTATGCACATGATCATTCTGCTGGTGACAAACATGAAAAAGCCAGGGCATTAATCACATCATTCGTGAAAAACCCTTTTTGACATGAACAAATTACGTCCAGCCTGCCAGCACAGCGGGCAGTTCTGGCAGGCTGTGGACGATGGCGTCGGGCTGGATGTGATCAGCCAGAGGGAAGCGGCTGGAGCGGACGAGCACGGCGCGCAGCCCGGCGTTGTGCGCGCCGATGATGTCATGTTCAGGGCTGTCGCCAATGAACACGGCCGTTTCCACCCCACCCCCCAACTCTTCTACCAATTGTAAATACGGGGCCGCCTGCGGTTTCCACATATTCACGTCGGCCGAAAAGAGCAGCGCGTCAAAGTAACCATCCAGCCCAAAGCGACGCAAATCATTGACGTGCGCCTGCCCGGTGAACATGGTATTGGAGAGCAAACCCAGTTTGTACCCCTGCGCTTTCAACGCCGCCAGCGTCTCTTGCGCCCCGTCCAACGGATGCGCCTGCGCGCAAATGGCGTTTTCATAGTGCGCGGCTGCGGCCGTCACCCAATCCGGGGCGACGCCATTGACGCCGCAGCAGGCGTGCAAAATTTCATGCAGCAGCTCCGCCAGGCGCAAATTACGTTTGCCTTCCACCGCGCCTTGCCAGCGTGCTGGCAGCAGCGCAAAGCCGGTGTCACGGAATTGCGCAAATTCAGGAAGGCGCGCCCCCTGGTTTTGCAAATGCGCATAAGCGGCCTGCAAACCCGGCGTTTCCAGGTCCGGCCAGACGCCATATGGTCCGGCATACTCAACGAGCGTGCCGCCCAGGTCAAAAATAATCGTGGTTAGTGTCATGACATCCTGTTCCAAAACTATTAAATTTCGTGGCCGGCAATCGCCTGTGAATGGAATTCACAGGCTAAGACGTGAAGTACGCTAAAGCGCACTGGGAACGTCCTTCTCAACGCGCTTTCAGCGCGTTTTCTGTCTCAGCCACTTGAATGGCAACGGCCGTTAACTGAGGGTAAGCGGCAACAATTTCATCTGGGGTCATCCCATCTGCCAGGCTGCCCACAATTGTCGCTATGGGAATGCGCGTTCCTTTGATACAGGGTCTCCATGATGTATGTCCGGATCAATTATCATGTGATCTTGCCATTGAATACGACTCATTTGCTTCTGCCCTCTACATGTTTGTTCGTTTGATTATAACAATATTTCGGGCTGTGGCCGGTCTCCTGACCGAGCCACCAGCGGGGGTTAGTAACCTCGGTTACAATTGTTTGCCCATTTAGAATTTCAACTTTCCGCCGAAGTGAAACTTCCTGGCTAACTTACTTCTCTGGTCGTCATATCCGCGAAGGCGGGTAGCCATCGTGGATTCCTGCTTTCGCAGGAATGACAGTCACTCTTGATTTAATCTCTCCAGAATTGCGCCGCCGACCGAAGCCAATTCCGGCCTACTTGCCAACAACGCTTCCAAAGCAACGGCCGCATCGCTCATTTTGCCGTCCAGACCATAGCGCCGCGCCAGGGCAATGCCTTCATTATACCAACGCTCGGCGCTGCGGTAGTTTTGCAGTTGCAGCGCGGTGATACCGGCGCGGAAAAAGGCATCGGCCAGGTCATTGCGGGCGTTGTCGCTGTTGGGCTGGATGCGGGCGGCCGCTTCTGCGTAGTCGGCCAGCGCCCGGTCGTAATCGGCGTCGTTATAGTAATCGTCGGCGCGGCGCAGGTAAAGCCAGCCGGTGTTGACATCCACAAAAAAGTCGCGCCAGGTCCGGTGCGCGGTCGGGTTGAGCCGATAAGCGCGTTCAATGTCGGTGATGATCTGTTTGTAAATGGTCTCATAGCTGGCTTCATCGCCGGGGCGCTGCTTGAACAATTCGATGCTGAACCGGAAACCGAATTCGGCGCGGTAACGCCAATAGCGGTCAGGGCGTTCCAATTGGGCAACGGCCGTTTCCCACGCGCGCGCCGGCTCGGACAACGGCCAGTATGCGGTCAGCACATCCAGGCGGGGCTGCGTAAGGACATAATCGCGCAGGGCAAAGGCGGCCGTTTTCACGCTGTCAAGGTCCTCTTGAGCGGCAGCGGCAAGGGTGGCGTCATGATAAAGCGCAGCGGCCGTCGCCCAATCCCCCGCCTGCGCCGCCGCCAACGCCCGTTGATACATCAGCAGCGGCACATCGGTGGCATAATCCGCCACCAACGCATAATAAGCCATCGCCTCTTCCATCTGTCCGGCAGCCGCCAACGCCTCCGCCCGCGCCAACGTGCCATTCACCGCCGGTTCATAGGTGCGGTCATACCACACCTGCGGCCGGTAATCCCCTTGCTGTACCGGGTCCAGCGCCAACGCCTGCTCCTGGTCAGCCAACGCTTGCAGCAGCAGTTCGCGCGCGGCAATGTCCGTAACGGCAGGCAGCGCTTGCCAGGCGGCATAGGCCAGGCGGCCGCGCATGTGCCAGTAAAGGGCATTGTCCGGGGTCAACGCAATGGCCTGGCTGTAGCTGTCCACCGCCTTAAGCAGCGTCTCCGCTTCGTCGTAATTGGGGCAGCTGGCGAGCAGGAAATACACCTGCCCCATGGTGCGGTAGGTGAAGGCCAGTTCCGCGTCCGACTGCCCACCAACGGCCGTCGCCGCCTCAAAATTGCGAATAGATGCTTCCAACTCGACGGCCGTCGCTTCTTTGGCGGCGGTAGACAGGCTGCGTTGGCTGCATTGATTACTGCCACGCGCGTTATAATCATCGCCCAACGTGCCCACGCGCCAGTAGAGCGTGCCCAATGAGATGTAAACGCCGGGATCGGGCTGAGGAAGTTGGGCGTTATAGTCGGTGGCCGCGTTCCACGCCTCTAGCGCCTCGTCATATTGGCGCAAGGAGTAGTAAGCATAGCCCAGGCCCAGCAGCGCGTCCACAGCCGCTGTATTTTCCGGCAAGGCAGCGTCGGAAGTTTCCGTAGATACAGCCGCGGCGGCGGCATCGAAAAATTCAACGGCCGTCTCATAATCCCCATTGGCATACGCTACCCAGCCGCGCCCCGTGTACGCCTGCGCTTGCTGGTCTGACGTCAGCGCGCCGTCGCCGCCCATGGCCAGCGCGTTGGCGTAATCGGCGTCGGCCAGGTTGGTGCGGTTGAGCGCGTGATAGGCAACGCCGCGCCAGAGCAGGTAACGCGCCTGGTCGGGGGCAGCGGCGATGGCCTGGTTGAAATCGGCGATGGCGCGCTGGTAATCGTCGCGCTCGATGTCCATTTCCCCCATTGGCCCGGCGGTAGACGTGCCCATACCCTGGTAAGCGATGGCGCGGCTGACGAGAACTTCCGGCTTGTCGGTGTAGTTCAGGACGGTCGTGTAATCGTGGACGGCGGCGGCATACTGCCCAAGCTGCGCTTGCATGGCGGCGCGGCTGTTGAGGGCTGCCAGCCAGGTGGTGTGCATGGGCTGGGGGATGCCGATGGGCAGGCGTAGGCCATCGCTGCTGCGGATGCCGAGAATGGGTGTTTCGGCGATGGACATGGCGCGGGTGTAGGCGGTAACGGCCGTTTTCACCTGTATCGTTTGCGCGTCGGGGTCGGTCAGGCTGAGGGCACGATCACGTTGGGCATTGCCCAAGGTGAGGTAATGGTAGCTGCCCACTTCGCGCCAGAGGTGGCTGCCCATGACAAAAAGGACGAACAAGGCGATGAGGGTGGCGCCAAGCTGCATGGGTCGGGTGTAAACGGCCGTGTCATCCTGTTCTTTTCTGGCCCGCCACACAACCCAGCCCCCAGCGAGGGCAAAGAGCAGCGCCGCCAGCGTGGGGTAAATGTCGGGCACGGTCAGCCAGGGGCGCAGCAGCGTCGCCAGACGCAAAATGGTGATGAGCAGGCCGGAGGCGAGAGCGAGCGTGGGCAGCAGCTTGTTGGTAGGGGTGAGGTGCAGGGCGATTTGCAACGGCCGTAACACAAACCACGAAAACGGCGGCGCAAACAGACCGAGATAGAGGTACGGGTACAAACTCGCCAGGCTGTAGGGCGTGCCGGGGATGAGTTGGACCACCAGGGACGGCGCAAATTGACCGAGCAGGGCGAAGCCCCACAAGGCAACCCATGTCAACACGTAGAGAGCGCCCATGCGGCTGTAGAGCAGGCGGTAGCTGAAATCGCTGCGGTGGGCAGCCGCCGGGACGCGCGCCATCATTTGCGCGCTCACCGAGTCGTACCAGGCGATGGCGCCACTGATGTGAATGGGCGGCTGGCCGGCGGCGCGCAATACGGTCAGGGCATTGTCTTTGAGCAGTTCACGGATGATGGTGATGTTGGCGCGCAAAACATGGGTGATTTCTGTCCAGTGCAAGGTGCGCGCGCCATCGCCAATACCCATCGTCACCCCTTCGTCGCTCACTTGCACCGTTTCCGCATCGCCGGCGCTTTGCACGCGGCGCAGCGGGGTACGCAAAATGATGAACAGCCCAATACCGGTGGACAGGAGCAGATAGGCGGCAAAGATGGCGATGCCCAGGCTGATAAAGACGTCAGGGTTGGGCGCGGGGGTCAGCCTGAGCGCCGAGACGCCCTGGCTGAGGTTGGGAGTGAAGTTGGGATTGTCCGCTTGCAGCAGCGGCGCAGCGTTGAAATTGATTTCTGGGGCGACAGCGCTGCCTGTTTCCAGGCGGAAGATGGTGATGGGGATGAGGAAGAGGGTGAGGGCCAACAGGATGACGAGGCCCCGTTGGAAAAGGATGGTGAGCGGGTGGCGGTAACGGGCGCGATAGCGGCGCAAAGGGAGGGCAGCGGCAGCGACGGCCGTTTGCCGCTGTACCCCATCCAAACGAGTATCCTGAGCCAGCAGGCGCAGCCGTTCACTGACGTTGGTGGCCGCGCCGATCTTGTCTTGCGCCTGAAAATCGTCCAGGGCTTGCTGTAAGTGCATTAGCGCTGCAGCCGGGTCGTCTACCTGGCGCGTCATGCCGAGGAGCGCGCGGGCCGTTGCCAGCAGGTAGAGGTCTTCGTATTGTTGCAGGATGGGAACGGCCGTTGCTAACTCTGTCTGGGCGGTGGCGGCCTGTTCATCACGCAGCAGCGCCTCGGCCAAACTGACGCGCACCACTGCCTGGCGGTAATCGCCGAGTGGGGCTTCTTCCTGATTGAGCAGCCGCGTGAATGCTTTTTGCGCGCGCGCCACGTCACCCATTTCCAGGTAAAGATTTGCCAGCCGTTCGTCGGCGGCGACACCTTCGGAAGGAGCGCCGTGCGCTTCGAGGATGGGGTCGGCAGCCTGGTAGTAGCGCGCGCCTTTGGCGTAGAGACGGGCGATCAGCCAGTCGAGATCGCGCAAGACGGGCCAAAAGTGGGGATGCCAGACATGGCGGCCAAGTTGGGTACTGAGGTAGAGCACCAGGGGCAAAGAAAGGAAGAAGTAGAAGAGATTGGTGAATCGGTAATGCCAGCCGGTGGATGCGGCCGTTTTGTCGTCAAAGCCACGTGCAGCTACAGCCAACCCCACATAAGCGTCGCCGAGGGCGATCATCGTGTACGCTTTTTCGGCGGCCACGTTGTCATCGCCACGAGCGGCGCCAGCGTAGCGGTCGAAGAGGGTGAGCGCCATTTCATACTGCGCGATTGCTTCGACAAACTGGCCGGTATTGGCCAGGGCGTTCCCATAAGCGCGGGCGACGTAAGGGCGCAGGCGTGGCGAGAGGTTCTCTTGCTGTCTCTTATACACATCTGACGCTGCCGACGACGGAGAGAGTGTAGA
>JACSRF010000619.1 GCA_014879875.1 Anaerolinea sp. | reverse complement strand
GTGACCAGAGAGGCCACACGCATCACTCGTCACATGTCACGCCGAACCCCATGAAATCCTGTAGAGCCACAAACGAATAACTTGCCTGCGCAAACTGACAGTTTGCGTTACTTGCGCACGGCAAAGCGCCAGCCAACCAGCGCGGCCGCCACTACCAACAGCAAGGCCAGCCAGGCCAGGCCGGGGGTGTTGGGTTGGGCGGTGAGGGATTGGAGGGTGACGGCCGTTGGGCCTACATTTTGCCCCACAGCCCACTCTGACAACTCGGTCACGTTTTGCCGGGTGACAGAGACGCCAGCATCGTATGTCGTGGGCATTTCGCTATCAGAACAATTCCAACCAAAGCCAGGGCCAGCGCCATCCAACCATTTGCAAGCCCGCGTGTTTTCATCAGCGGCCGCATAAGGCAGAGTCAGATTGAGGGTGTAGTCAGTCGCCGGGACCTCATCAAAATCTAGACCAAGAATACGCCAGTATTTACCAGTCCGCAGGTTTTGCCCATCTGTCGCACCAGTGGCGTCAGGGTGATTGCCAATAAACTCGATCACTTGCAGACAGAATATATCGCCGACATCAGTGATCTCGATAGACACTCCTGACTCGTCAGGGAAATCATAGACATCTTCACCAACTTCGCAATACGTCCTGCCATAATAGGAATAAAACTCATTGAAATCGCCGTCCGCCAGGTTGACCATGCTATGGCCAGGATTGCCACCACCCAACGAGCTTACGCCATGAAACTCATCCGAGCGGAAGGCGTTACTGGGGTTTAGATAGGTGGCCACATAGCGGAAAGAATCGCCAGGGGCTAAACCCAGGTCATCCAGGGTCAGGTTCATCTCATAATGGCCGGGGGCGACAGTAGTTCGATTCAGAGCTACCACAAAAGGATGAGCGCCCCCATTGGTCAGTTCCCATAAACCGGCAAAACCAGTATCCAGGCAAATAGCGTAATTGGCTTGAAACCCAGGCGCAAAGTTTAAAGTTGAACGATTCGAGCCGTCATAACCAGAAATAGCGCGGCGGCATGGATCATCCGCGTCGGTAAACCCACTGGTCGTCGCAAAGCCTGTAAACCCATAGTCGGCGTCAATGTAAATGACCATCGCGTCGTTGAAGTCGCCAGGCCCTTTGATCAACCCGATATGCAGCGCGCCGGTCGCGTCTGAATCTATGTGTAGTTGGGAGCCGCTGCCAATGACGTTGCCAAAACCACTGTTGATCCCTGTGGTATAGTCAACATATTCATTGGTATTGATTGTGCCGTTGTTAGTTGCCGTGGCTGGGGTTGTGTCTTCAATGAAGGCTGGGGTAGCCAGGGCAGGGGTGACGATAAGAGCCAAAAGCGCCATGAATAGAGGGAGGAAAAGAGTTGTAATGCGTTTCATTGAGAATTTCCTTGTTTCTGTATGCTATTTTTGTCTGATGAAAAAGGTAGTCGGGGCGCTTCAGCTCCCCCCAGCTACCCAGCAAGCGGTTCTTATGCTTTGCGCCGTTGGGCGACAACGGCCGTTCCGCCCACCATCAACCCGACCACAACCAGCAGCAAGCGTGGCAAGGTGGCGCTGTTGGCGGAGGTAGATTGGAGGGTGACGGCCGTTGGCGTATTACAATTGTTGAGGGATTGTATGGCCCCAGCCACAACAGTATTTGCACAGCCGTTGCTTCCCATTGTGTTTATTTGACCAACGGCCGTTCCTGGGTTGTTTAATTCCCAGGTTTCGATTATATAGTTACAATCAGTGCAGTCAGGAACAGCAACTCGATAATAACCAGGGTCGTTAGCATAACCATCGTTGACCCCGTTGAGTTTTGCCACATATAAACCAACCAAATTGGTGTCGTCAAAAACAGCTACAGCACGACTGGCACGGTCAGTACCTGTGCTTTCCTCCAACCACCCGCCACTCGTAGACATATCCATTAAAGTAATTGGCAAACTTGCGGAGTCAACATTAGGTGTAGGACAGGCGCTAAACGTTGCATCACAAGCTCTCGCTCTTACTGTCAACATAGTAGTAGCAGTTGAAGCTGCACGACCATACAGCCACATTGTGGTCATTCCACTTTCATCCGTCGTCCCACGGGGCAAGCTGGTGAAGGCGGTTGTGTCAGTAGTCCAAGTGGCAGTGGCAGGGTTCCAGGTGCAACCGCCTGTACCAAATCGGATTTTAGCTGCGAAATTTTCATTGGGAATGCTAGTTTGCACAGTAATGCGAACAGCAAAAGGCGTGCCTTGAGAAGTACACGGGCCACCGCTATCCACTGGAATATTAAGTGGGTAATAGTTGATTGTTATACCCGTAATTGCTGCTTGAGCAGGCTGTATTGGGGAAATACTCAAAAGAATAATCAACAGCACTGCACTCAGTATAATTGACCAAACCTTATTATTCGCAGAAAATCTTTTCTTCATGCAATACCTCCATCGTGAAATTGTCTTTGCTTGATGTGACACACACACGCCGCCAATTTTAGCGACTTCTTCCCGCTGATCGGTTAGAAAACGGTTATGAAAAACGAAGAAGGCCAACTCTTCGCAAAAGTTGACCTTCTCACAGCCCATGACGCTTCACGCTTCACGGTTTACGGTTTACGGTTCACGGCTTACGGTTCACATCCTCCGCTTCAGGAAAACGGCCGTCGCCGCCAACAACAGCGCCAACATCCCCGCCAACAGCAGGGGCATGGTCTGGTTGGGGACAGAGAGGGAGTGGAGGGTAACGGCCGTTGGCGTGGCAAAGTTCCAGGCATAATCCTCCACCTCGCCCGTGCTGGCCCCGCCGGTGAAACTTACCGGAGCGCGCGTCCCGTCATCGGCCGTTTCCGTCAGGCGGAAGCGGGCATAGCATGGGCTGACGCTGCCGGTGAAGCAGGCAGGCGGCGAACCGAGGCTGCCGGGCACGGCAAAGGTCAACGTCGTCGGCCCTTCGCGCACAGCCTGATTGTTGAAAATTTGCTCACCGGCGTCAAAGCCGCCGCTGTTATCCCAATCCACCCACGCATTGAGGAAACAATCATTCGAGATACAAACTTCACCCGCAACGGTCACATCCACCGAGCCATTGTTCGTCCCCGGCGTCCAGGCCACGCCAGGGGTACGCGCCACGCCGTCGCTGACGTCATCCGCCGGCCCCCGGTCAGCCAACCATTCGCTGCCCAGGTGCAAAATGTCGCCGCGCGCGTGCCAGGCATAGCCATAGCTGGCCGGGGCGCTGCTCAGGTCATAGTCAAAGAGACCCACCAACACCGGGTCATGGTCAGAGGAGCGGTAGGCATTCGCCTCATACAGCGGCAGAGCGGATGGCTTGACGTCAAAATTTTGCTCGCCCGTGTCCTGAATCGTGTCGTTGTAATCCAACAGGTTCACTTCATCGGCGTTGATGCGCCATTCGGCGACGCCGGTCACCTGATCGTACAATGCCGGGCTGGCGAGGGCGTGGTCCAGATAGCCGAGCTGCCCATCAAAGACGTAGCCATACGCGGCCGCGCCCAACCAATCGTCCAGTAAATCGGCATACCCGGCGTTGATGATGTTGGTGATGGGGTCTTCACGGCGGTAAGCGTTCAGGTCGCCGATGATCAGAAAGTCCGGGTCGCCGACTGTGGTCGCCAGCGTTGGTATCCAGGTATTGACCATATACGCCGCCGCCTGCTGCCGCGTGTCGTTCCAGCATCCCTGCCCATCTCCCTGGTCGGCATCCGCGCCGCTGCCGGGGCAGCTTCCCTTCGATTTCAGATGGTTGACGACGACGGTGAAACGCTCGCCGGTATAGATGTTGTCAAAGGTCTGGGCGACGGCCGGGCGGTTGCGCTGTGTTGTGCCACCATTGGGCTGCGTAAACAGGGGATCGGTAAGAATTTGCGCCGCGCCCACCGGCGTCACGCGCCCCGGCTTGTAAATGACGCCGACGGTAATCGCGTCTGTACCAACCGTGCCGGTGGCGATGTAGGCATACGTGCCCGCGCCGGCGGCCGCATTGAGGCGGCTCACCAGGTCGGCAATCGCCACACCGTTGTTATTCTCAATCTCCATCACGCCGATCACGTCGGCGTGCAACCCTTCAATGGCGGCGACGATTTTGGCCGCCTGCCGGTCTAACTCGGCGGTGGAGTGCGCGCCACGCACGTTGAGGGTGGTGAAGTAGTTGAGCACGTTAAAGCTGGCAACGGCCGTGTTCCCCCTCACGTCATCGGGCGTGGCAGGACGAGTGTTGACCGGCGTGAAATTGTAGGTGAAATGGCTTGTTACCGGTCGAATGCGCCAGGCGTCCGTCCCGCTCAGCCCGGCAAACGACCAATGCAGCACGCCGGTCAGGTCGGTGATAGTATCCCCGCCCCGGAAGTAATTGCTGATACTAAAGCCGGGCGTGGGGTGGAAAACGGCCACATTCTGAAACAAGGCGTGGTTTTGCTGGTTGCTGTCATCATCCAGGATGATGGTGCGCCGCGCCTTATCAATGAGGTGGGCCGTATACCCGGCGGCGGAGGGAGTATTGGCGTCGGTGAATTGGCGGAAACGGCCGTTTTGCGCCAACACCACCTGTCCATAACGGGAGAGTTCAAAGTATTCGGTCGCGGTCAAATCACCGCTCACCGTGACCACCATCCCTTCAAATGGCTCAAAGTAGGCATTGATCTGCGCTTGCGCGCCGGCCAGGTCAGTCGCCGTCACGCCTGGAACCGGCAGCGTAATGGCAGTCGGCGTCGGCAGCGCATTGCCGCTGCTCACCACCACCACCGCCCCGGCCGTCGTCGCGCTCAACTGGCTCATACCAAAGTAATCACTGGCCGCGCCTGTCACCTGTACCAGATCGCCAACGACAACATCGGTGGGGCAAGTCAGGCAGTGAACAAAAATACCCTCAGAGGTAGCCGGATTGCCATCCACGTCAACATCCTCTTCCTGGATGAAGAAGCCGTCCAGCTTGTAATCATCCACGCCGGTCGCGCCCTGGTAATCGCCGGTGACAATCGCTTCTACGGTGTACGTGCCGGGGATCACGGCGCTGCCAGAGCCTTGCACCTGATGGATGTAGGTGATGCCGCTGGGGTTTATGGTCGTGAAGTTGAAGATGTAATCGGCCGTCATGTTGTCCGGTGGGTCGTCGCTATCCTGGTCTGTCACCTGGGCGGCGTAGATGGTGACGGTACAGGTTTCGTTTTCGGCAAAGTCACCATTGGGGTTGATGGTAAAGGTGATGGGGCCGCCGGTAACGGCCGTGTCCCCCACATCCCGCGTGCCGCTGATCGGGCAGACGATTTGGAACCATTCCCCCGTCACGGTCACCGCCTCGCTAAAGGTGACGCTGAGGTCGGCAGTTACGGCGACGCCGGTGGCGTTGTTGACCGGGCTGGTACTGCTGACGGTGGGAGCAGAATCGCCACTGCCGCTGGTTGTTGGCGTCAGGTTGAAATCATCTATAGCGAGGCCATCGTCTGAACTGGCGATATCAAAATCGGTCCACCGCAGCCAGAATGTTGTCCCGTTAGCGATATTGAGGCCATCAACACTACCGGAAACAGCAGTACGATAAACGTCGCTATTACCATTTTTAGCGCCTGCTGTATCGGATATGTTTGTACTCAGACAATCAAGGGCTTCTACATCAATCCATGCCCCTGTTGTTAAAGAAGTAGCATCGGTGCTGTATTGAAAATCCATCCTGTCGGCGGCATTACGATTAGCCACTCCCACACGCCACTGCTCACAGTTGTAGGCAATTGCCAGACTGGTAATTGTTTCGTCCGTGCTGTTCTCAAACTCTACGCCGATGGTGGGAATTAACGAGCCAGATCGCAAACCACCAAAAGCGCGTTCACTGGAACTTGTCGTGCCAAAACTGTATGTGTTTCCCGCTGTGTCACTGCCTGTGCCAGCGGCATAGGTTGCATTAGCATTTGTACCACTTTCAACAAAAGTCCAACCATCGGGTACAACGCTGCTGGTTCCGCTGTTAGCCAGAGTATCAAAGTTTTGCGTATATATTCCGCCAGAGAGGCTTATGGCCGCTAAGGGGATATTTGGGGCGGCAACGGCCGTTCCCCATCCATTCAGCGCCAGCACAAGCAGCGCCAATAAACCAACATACCACACGTGTAAATAGCGATGCCTCATCAATGTGAACTCCTTGTCTATGTGAATGATTATCTCTGGCTCCCATTTCCTAACCTGGACAAGCCGGAAAAGAATTTAACGCAAAGGCACAAAGAGAGGAAAGACAAAGAGGCAAAGAAGAAGAGAAAACCTTTGCCTCTTTACTTCGCATCTTGGCTCCTTTGCACCTTTGCGTTAAAACTTCTTGCT
>JACSRF010000408.1 GCA_014879875.1 Anaerolinea sp. | reverse complement strand
CCCGCCCATCATCCACCGCGACATCAAGCCGCAAAACATCATCATCACCCCAAACGGCCGTGCCATGCTCGTAGACTTCGGCATCTCCAAAATCTATGACCCCACCCTGGCGACCACCATCGGGGCCAAGGCGGTGACGCCCGGCTACAGCCCGCCAGAGCAGTACGGCACGGGCGCGACGGATGCGCGCACCGACGTCTATGCGTTGGGGGCGACGTTGTATGCCTTGCTCACCGGCCAGGAGCCGCCGGACAGCGTAGACGTCATGATCGGCAACAAGACATTACGGCCGCCGCGACAGCTCGGCGTCCAGGTCAGCGCGACGATGGAAGGGATCATTTTGAAGGCGATGAACCCGACGACGGGACGCCGCTTTCAAGCGATCACCGAGATGCGCGGCGCATTGCAGCGCCCCCAACCCGCCCCTGAGCCAGAACTCACCGCTGAACCAGAACCCATTCCTGAACCAGAACCCGCGCCGGAACCAGCCGTCAGGCCGCAGCCAAAACTGCCTGCCGTACCTGGCGCCCGGCCGAAGTGGGTCTGGGGAGCGTTGGCGTTGTTGGTCGTCGTGGTTGTGGTTGGGCTGCTGATGGCGGGCAGGGGGAGACGTGACGCGCGGGCAACGGCCGTTCCCACCACCCAAGCCAGCGCTGCCACGAACCCCGCCATGCCCATCGCCGACAACCTGCGCTTTATGTGGGAAGCGGGCTACAAAGTGACCGACCTGACCTACACAGGCGAGCAATGGGCGATGGCGCTGACGCAAGATTCCCCCTATGGCGCGCAGCTATGGCGGCTGCAAAACGATCCCCCGGCCGACTATCTGCGCGAGAATTGGGACAAAGGATACAGCGTCACCAGCCTGGCGTATGGCGGCGGGCAGTGGGCGATTGTCATGTCGTTGGGGTCGCCTTACGGCCGTCAATCCTGGCGCTTACAAAATGACCCACCGGGCGACTACATCCGCGAGCAATGGGCCAAAGGGTACAGCGTCACCAGCCTGGTCTACGCCGCTGGGCAATGGGGCATTATTACGTCGCAAGACTCCCCTTACGGCCGTCAACGGTGGCAGTTGCAAAACGTTCCCCCCGGCGACTACATCCGCGAGCAGTGGGCGGATGGGTACAGCGTCACCAGCCTGGTCTATGCGGATGGGCAATGGGGGATTGTCATGTCGCAGGGATCGCCTTACGGCCGTCAACAATGGCGGCTGCAAAACGATGCGCCAGATGCCTACATCGCGGAGATGGCCGCTGCGGGCTATGCGCTGACGAGCCTGGTTTACGCCGATGGGCAATGGGGCATTGTCGTCGCGCAAGGGGATGTGTACGGCCGTCAGGTATGGCGGCTGATGGGACGCTAATAATTCGGTGTCTTCAGGATTTCGTGGGGTTTTGCGTGAATAACTATTTATTCCTTTTTGTTGACGTGTGGTAACAAAACGGGCTAAATCATGTTACAGTATGCTAAAACATCTTCGGTGCAGCGTAAACTGCATGTTGAGGTAAGAAATTATGTCTACATCGGCAGAGCTTTATCGGCAAATGATTGTGAACGGTATCCAAAATTTACCACCTAACTTGTTGTCTCAGATAGCAGATTATGTTTACTTTGTGCGCAAGCGAGCCGAACAACCAGAAACATTTGCGCAAACGTTGTATCAAGATTTGCTGAGCAGTGAATTAACAGCGTTAAGCCATTTCGAGTGGCAACATCTGGAGCAAGAATTCGCCGATTATGAGCAGCGTTACCCCCTCCAATAACTTCGTGGTTGATACAATGCGGTTGCTTAATGCGCCCTTGCTGACAAACGATTCGATCATCCAAAAATCCCATTTTCTACAGACGATCTGGGCATAAGCCTGCCTGACCTGATTAGCTGGCAAGCAGCTCCAAAACGGCCGTCAGGGATGGCTGTTGATGGGGCGCTAAGGCCCGTAATCCGAAGTCCGTGTGTTATCCGCTGGTATTTCCCAGAGGTAGCGCCCTACGGATCGCCGATTACCGACTACCGATTACCGACCACCGATTATGCCGCCCCTCCTCACCCTCCACGTCACACCCAACGCCACCCGGCTCCCCCTGGTAGACCAGCCCTGCCTGCTCTACCTGCTGCTGGAAACGGAGATCGAAGGTGTGCGCGACACGGCCGTTCCCGTCAACCTTAGCCTCATCCTCGATGTCAGCGAATCCATGCGCGTGCGCCTGGTGAGCAAGGGGCAATTTACCGAGTTGGCCGACCAGGGTTTGGCGCAGGAGATCATGGTAGATGGCGTCCCCGTCTGGCAGATACAAAACGTCCCTGCCGCGCGCGCCAGCCACTTCCCGCGCAAGCTCGATTTTGTCCTGGCCGCCCTGCGCGCCTTGGCTGAACAGCTACGGCCGTCTGACCAACTCTCCCTGGTCGCCTTTGCCGAACGCGCCGACCTGCTGCTGCCCACCACCCCCGCGCAAGACAAAGACGCCATCGCCCAGGCAGAACGGGCGCTCGCCCGCGCCAACCTCGGCGACGACACCAACATGCACCTGGGCATGAAGCTGGCGCTGGCCGAGGTGCGCGGACATACCCGCCCTGATGTCGTCAACCGCCTGCTGCTGCTCACCGACGGCTTCACGCGCAGCGCCGCCGCCTGTTGGTCGCAAATGGCGCAGGCGCAGTTGGCCGGCGTCGCCATCAGCACCCTGGGCATGGGCGGCGAATTCAACGAAGAGCTGCTCATCCCCCTCGCCGAGCAAACAGGGGGGCGTGCCTACTTTGTCGAAGACCCGGCGCAGCTTCCCGACCTGTTCCGGCAGGAGCTAACGGCCGTGCAAGCCATCACCTACCGCCGCGCCGAACTTAAATTACACCTCACCCCCGGCGTCGAACTGCGCCGCGTCTACCGCGTCCGGCCGCTGTTGGGTACAATACCCATAGACCCTGACCCGGCAGGCAGTTACACCATCCCACTGGGCGACATCCCCGCTACATCGCCGCCGGCGCTGCTGTTGGAACTGATCGCCCCCCCGCGCCCGGCCGGGCAATATCGCCTGGCGCAGGTTTTGCTGAGCAGCGACCCGGTAGGGGCCGGCCGTCAGACCGCGCGGCAAGATGTGGTTGTGACGGTGAATGCGGGTGGGACAGGGCCGTTAAACGGCCGTGTCATGAACATCGTCGAGCGCGTCACCGCCTTCAACCTGCAAACCCGCGCCCTCGCCGACGCCAAAGCGGGCGACCTGACCGCCGCCACGCGCAAATTGCAAGCCGCCGCCACCCGTCTGCTGGACATGGGCGAAGTGGAACTGGCGCAAACGATCCAGCAACAAGCCGCGCACATCAGCCAATCCACGCCGCTGACGGCCGTAGCCACCAAGCGCCTGCGATACCAGACGGGCGTGAGTCGTGAAACGTGATGGTTTCTTTATACGTTTCACGCGCTTTATCTGCCGTATGCCGTAACTGCTAACTCGTGTAGAGAAGTTGGTTAATCGTCAATCGCAAATCGCAAATCGTAAATCCTTTAGTTACCTTATGTCATTACAAACCAGCCAAATCCTCTACGACCGCTACCGCATCGTCAAACTGCTTGGGCAGGGCGGGATGGGCGCTGTCTACCGCGCCTGGGACTTGCGCCTGAACACGGCGTGCGCCCTCAAGGAAAATCTCGACCTTTCGCCCGCCTCGCAGCAGCAGTTCACCCGTGAAGCATACATGCTGGCGCAGCTCTCCCACCCCAATTTGCCGCGCGTCATTGATTACTTCACCCTGGCCGGCCAGGGGCAATACCTGGTGATGGAGTTCATCGAAGGGCAAGATTTGCAGCAGATATTGAATGAGCGCGGGCAGTTGAGTGAATTCGAGGTGCTGCCCTATATCCAGCAAGTGTGCGATGCGCTCAACTATCTGCACGCGCAGCAGCCGCCCATCATCCACCGCGACATCAAACCGGCCAATGTGAAGATCACGCCGCAGGGGCGGGCGATTTTGGTGGATTTTGGCATTGCCAAGGTGTTTGAGACGCAGCACGTCACCACGCAGGGGGCGCGGGCGATCACGGCCGGTTATTCGCCGCCAGAACAATATGGTTACGGCCGTACCGATGCCCGCACCGACGTCTATGCCCTAGGAGCGACGCTCTACGCCTTGCTCACCGGGCAGTCTCCGCCCGAAAGCGTCCATCGCCTGGCCGGTTCCACACTGCCGCGCCCTGACAATATTTCCGCGCCGGTGGCCTCGGCTACTTTGCGGGCAATGGAACTAGACCCCAACATGCGTTACCAGACCGCGCGCCAGTTTGGCGAGGCGCTGACGGCGACATCGCGTACAAAATTGGTCGCTGCCCCTGTGGGGGCCAGATCATGGCTGCTGCCGGCCGTCGTGTTGGCTGTCGTGGCGCTGATTATTGCCGGCGTTGTCATCGCGCCCCTTTTGCGCCCAACGCCAACGCCTGTTGCCCAGGTCGAACCGACCGTGCGGGTGATTGTCGTGACCAGCGTGGTTGAACCGGCGCCGGCGGAACTGCCGGTGGAGCCGGCGGTCAACAACCCGGCCCCTGCCGCCGATGAGCCGCCGACGACAGCGCCCTTGCCAGGCGACACCGTGACGCCGACGCCGCGCCCGCCGACGCTGACGCCCTCGCCCACGCACACACCGCGCCCCACAGCGACGGCGACGGCCGTGCGCGACCATTACATCATCGGTTACTCGGCCGACAATCGCGCCATCCCCGTCTATCAATTTGGCCGGGGCGCGCGGGCGATTGTGCTGTTGGGCGGCATTCACGCCGGGTTTGCGCCCAATACCGTCACCCTGGCTGAGCAGGTGGTGGAGTATTTCACGGCGAACCCTGGTCAGGTCCCGGCTGGCGTCACCCTCTACATTGTGCCCAACATGAACCCGGACAGCGCCCTCGACCCCGGTAACAAACCCGGCCGCCTCAACGGCAACGACGTAGACCTCAACCGCAATTGGGGCTGCAACTGGCGCACCGACTCCACCTTTCGCAGCGGCACGATCCCCGTCAGCGGGGGCAGCCGCGCCTTCTCCGAGCCGGAAACCCAGGCCGTGCGTGATTTGATCGCGACGGTGAACCCGGCGGCGGTGATCATTTACGACGCCAAAGCGGTGGATGGGCTGGTCTACATCAGCGATTGCTTTGGCGCGCGCGGCGGTTCCGACGTGTTGGCGCGGGTTTATCGCCAGGCCAGTAGCTATGGCGCGCCTTCTTCGATTACAATGGGGGAAGGGGAAATAGGGGATTGGCTGGTCTCTCAGGGCATCCCGGCCGTCTTTGTGCTGCTGCGCGACTATGAGCAGCTTCCCAGCAGCGAATGGACGGCGAATTTGAATGGCATTCTGGCGACGCTGGCCTATTATGAACGGTAACGTTAGCCAAGAAGTTCAACTTCTGCGGAGAAGTTGAACCTCTAAATGAGTCCTAAAGGCGCTTACTTCTCATGCAGCAAAAATCATCTTCCTCCCTTTTTTATGTGATCCTGGCCGGGCTGCTGCTGATCATTGTGTTGGCGGGTGGCGGTCTACTGCTGCTGCGCAATCGGGAGAGGGCAACGGCCGTCCCCGACCCCACCGCCACACCGCTCGTCATCTTTGTCACCGCCACGCCGGAGAGTGCGCCGCTGCCGGTGACAAATACACCGCCAATTGAAGAAGGATTGGCGACGGCCGTGCCCCCTGCATCCTCGCCAGCCATAGCGACCGTCACTCTGGCTCCTTCCGCCACGTTCGTCTTAATTACCCCGACGCCCACCATTCACACCGTGCAATGGGGCGAGACCCTGACGCAGATCGCGCAGCGGTATGACGTGACGGTAGCGGCCATTTTGCAGGCGAATAACATTTCTAACCCAGACTTGATTCAGCCGGGTCAACAACTTGTGATCCCGCCTCCATAATAATGAGTCTTTCGGATTTCGTGGGATTTGCTGTAAGGCGTGAAACGTGAGGCATCTCTGGTCACGCATCACGTATCACGTTTCACATTCTTTATCAGGGTAAAGGTGTTTATGATGGTCAACGGTGACGAATTCCATAGCTGCCCAAACTGCGGCGCGCCGATGCGCCCGAATAGTAAATTCTGCAGCAAATGTGGCGCTGACATTAACGCGATGGGCTTGCAGCATTCGCCCATGCTCGCGCCCCCTGCCGCGCCCACGCCGCAATCCGCGTCACAGCCGGAGCGCAAAGGGGTGTTCGACACGCTGGAAATGATGTGGGATTCGCTCCGGGAAGCGTTGGGGTTGGATAAAGGGAAAGAGGCAAAACGGCCGTCGCCACCACCCGCCTCATCCCCCTCCCAAGTAACGCAGCGGCTGCCCGCAGCCGGCC
>JACSRF010000541.1 GCA_014879875.1 Anaerolinea sp. | reverse complement strand
TGGCTCCTTTGCACCTTTGCGTTAAAACTTCTTGCTCGGTGTGCAAGCATTTGACTTGTAAGGTACTACGTCTTTTGCCAGACTTCGCTGGCAAAAGAAGGTGTAAACACAGATAGGAGGAACACGGATAAAGCCCCGAAAAACCGTGTTTTTCCCATCCGTGTTTACAAGATCAACAATTTTTTGTCGATCTTGGCGCTGTTAGCGCCTAAACAAGGAATGTTTAACATGGAATATAGCGAATTTCGACATATTTTATTCGAGAAACGAGACCCACATATCTTATGGATGACGCTGAACCGTCCGGAGACGCTCAATGCAGCCGATGCCCGGCTGCACACCGAGCTGGTGGAGGTGTGGAAAACCGTTGAGCGTGACCCGGAGACGCACGTCGTCGTCGTCACCGGCGCCGGCCGCGCCTTTTCAGCCGGGGGTGATTTACAACTGGTAGAAAATGCGTACCGGGATTATGATGAGATCGTGCGCATTCTCGATGAAGCGCGTGATCTGGTGTACAACATGCTCCATTGCAGCAAGCCGATCATCACGGCGATCAACGGGGCGGCCGTTGGCGCTGGCCTGGTTGTGGCGCTGCTGGCGGATGTCAGCATTGCGGCGGAAAGCGCCCGCCTGGCCGATGGGCACGTGCGCATGGGCGTGGCGGCCGGCGACCATGCGGCCATTGTCTGGCCGCTGCTGGTGGGCATGGCCAAGGCGAAGTATTATCTGATGACCAGCGAGTTTATTTCTGGCGCAGAGGCGGAACGCATCGGACTGGTCAGCCTGTGCGTGCCGGATGCGGACCTGCTGGACAAGGCGCAAGCGGTGGCGCACAATCTGGCAACCGGGCCACGCCACGCCATTCGCTTCACCAAGCGCGCTTTGAACCAATGGCTGCTGAATGCAGGCCCCATTTTTGACCATTCGCTGGCGTTGGAGATGCTGGGCTTTTTTGCCGAGGATATGATGGCTGGGGTGGATGGGCTGCGGCGCAAGCAACGGCCGTTGTACCCATCAAGCGCCGGCGATAATCGGTGATCGGTTATCGGTTATCGGGAATTGGTGCAGGAGAGTGAATGATGAGCGATGTGTATAAACCAGAGGAATTGCTAGAGAGCATTGACGCGGCGGCCGTTGCTGACGATCTTAAAATGGCGCTGCGGGATTTTGTGCCTACCCTGGCCCCGCTGCTGCCCCATCTGAGCAACCGCAGTCAGCTTCTCACCGCTTACTATTTTAAGTTTTTGGTGGAGGAGGTAACGGCCGTCGCCGTCGCCACGCATTGGTGGGAAATGCACCTGGACTTGATCAGCCAGGCGGCCCACAGCCATGAAACAGGTCGCCCTTTGTTGGCCGCGGCCGCGCAGGCAGCCCCGCTAATACGCGCCCATTTTGGACCACATGGCGCGGTCACGCTGCAACTCATTACCGATGAGACAGTGCGCGGCATTTGCCGTCTTAGCGAAACGCTTACCGATCCCCAAGACCTGTTTGTCGCCCCGAATGCCTATTCGCTGGCGCAGGCGCATTTTCACCCCCATGCCTGGTTCCGCGCCGTCTATGCCGGTAAAACGCCGGTGGGTTTCGTCATGCTCGCCGCCGACGAGGAAAAACAGGAGTATTTCTTGTGGCGCTACATGATTGCCACGCCTTACCAGGGTTATGGGTACGGCCGTGATGCCATTGACCGGCTGGTAGAGTCCGTGCGCACTCGTCCTGGCGCCAAAGAACTGTTGGTAAGCTGCGTGCCGCACCCCCAAGGCCCCTATCCGTTCTATCTCAAGTGCGGCTTTGTAGACACCGGTGACATAGAAGATGGGGAAGTTGTCATGAAGTTGATCTTATAAGGGAGAAAATGATGTCACAGTGGAGTAAACGCAAACGGTTAGAAGCAGTCATTGCCGGTGAAACGCCCGATCGTATTCCGGTATCGTTGTGGCGGCATTGGCCGGGCGATGACCAAAACGCTCAAGCATTAGCGGCGGCCCATCTGCGCTGGCAGCAAACGTATGATTGGGACTTACTCAAAATTGGCCCTGCCAGCAGCTATTCGGTCGTAGATTGGGGCGTCCAAGATCGCTGGGTCGGGCACATCGAAGGCACACGCGAATATACCCATCTGCCTGTTGACCAGCCAGAGGATTGGGAAAATTTACCTGTCTTAGACCCCAGGCGGGGCATGTTGGCCGAGCAAATTGAGGCGCTGCGCCTGGTGGGACAGCAAATCAGGGGTGACGTCCCCTTTATCGCCACCATTTTTTCTCCTTTATCCCAGGCCAAACACCTGGCAGGAAATAACGCCCTGGCTACCCATTTGCGTGAATATCCAGACGCCTTCCATCATGGCCTGCGCGCCATTACGGAAAGTACCATTCGCTTTATTGAAGCGGCCAAAGAGACGGGTATTGACGGCATTTTCTATGCCGTGCAACATGCGCGTTACCCGTTGTTGAGTCGGGATGAGTTCATCACCTTTGGCCGGGTATATGATTTGCGTATTTTGGAGGCCGCCAACGATTTATGGTGCAACATGCTGCACATTCACGGCACGGATATTATGTTTGACCTGGTTGGCAATTACCCGGTGCAATTTGTGAACTGGCATGATCGGGAAACGACGGTCAATTTGCGCAATGGGCTGTCCCGCGTTCGCCGCGCGGCCAGTGGCGGCGTCAATCATTGGAGTATGCACCAGGAATCACCGCAGCAAACGTTGGCCGAGGCGCGCGATGCTGTGGCGCAAACGGGAGGCAAACGGCTGTTGTTGGGCACGGGCTGCGTGATTATGGTGACGACGCCGACGCGCAATATCCGCGCCTTGCGTGAATTTGTGGAAGAGTCAAGGATTAACGATTGACGATAGCGATTACGAATATGATGCCTTGGGGAATACGGCCGTTTGCCCTCCGCCAGCAATTTCAATTTCCGCAGCGGCCAGATGAGCAATTTATTGATCTTTTCCAGTCCAACCTGCTACAATGACGCTGGTCGTGGGGGTGAGCGGCAGTGGTTATCGGGTAATCCCCAGGCTTAAATTCCAAAGAGAAGGGTTACGGCTGAGTACGGCTTCGTGCAACCGAGCATTCAATGAATACGGCATTCATTGAATACCATTATGCGGCGGCGCCGCAGACTCCGCGCCGCATGAATCCTTAATGCGTTAGGTGGGCAGACGGTTGGCGAAGGCTTTTTAGGCGCTGTGTTTATGTTGCTGTTTCCAAAAGCATGGGCGAGTTGGGTCAAACAGCGTTAGCGCAGGTTTGGGAAAGTAGTGAAGAGATTAGAAGGGGAACGGCGATTTCCTGTTGCAGATGCGGGAAACGGCTTGGTTAAGGGGGAAACGTGTTAAGAACAAGCGGCCTCGTTTTGGGTTTATTGATGGTGTTGATTGGTCTTGGGGCCTGTCAACGCGAAACAGCCATTCCTATCCAAGTGACATCCCGTTACCCAATCGTTGCGCTGGAAACAACGGTGGCTGACTTATCTCCAACACCAAAGCCTACAGCTGCAAACACGGTCACACCTACTGTTGTGTCAACGGAAACAGATACGCCAGCCACAACAACTGTGCCAGTAATTGACAAAACGCTCACAGCAACGCCTATAGCAACCTCAACGCCTGTTTTCCCAGATTGGCTTGCGGTAACGGATGCCAACATTCTGATGCTCTACAGCGATAGAAATGACACCATCTCTCTGATTGATGTCGAGTCAGGCAAGCGGCACGATATAAACGTAGAAGTTGATGACTTTGGGCCAAGTTGGCTATCGCAAGAGGGACGTTATTTTTTAATTCCCGTCAACCGGAACCTGGAACATAACATGCGAGTTCTCGATATTGAAACAGGGGAGTTCAGTTGGGTAGAGCAGGTTAGCCAAAAAGGATTGTCAACCAACAGACGTTATCTCGCCCTGATTGCAGAAAACAGTACGGAGTTGGTATCCATCATCGACTACGAGACAGGTACAGAGACGCAATTAGCAAATCCTTTCGGCAATCTTCGCTCCCGGGACGAGGATTTTAATGAGTATGCCGCGAATCTTACCTGGTCACCTGACAACAGGTTCTTGTCTGTGATATATATGAAACATTACTACAGTGACAACTTCGATCTGAATTTAGTCATCTATACACCTTCAGGTGAGATTTACCGCCAGTATGCCAGTATAAATGTTGCATGGCCAAGCTATTGGGCCCCAGTTCTCCCTTACAGGATTTTGTACACGGAGCGAAGTCGCGCCTGCCTTCTCCAAGTTATCGAAAACGAAAGGGCTTGCATCGAAGCTGTTGATGTCTGGTTAGCCAACCAGGATGTCATTCTTCTAAATCACACTTGGTCACCAGATGGCAATCGAATTAGTTATACTTATCTTAATTCTGATTCTCTTACTCCCGATTCAGGAGTTTGTTATTATGAACTGGCGACCGAGAAAATTGTTTGCCCGATTACCAGGACGGATCTTCAATTCGATGAGCAGCGGTTCGCACGCCGATTATTTTGGTCACCGGATGGCAAATACCTGGCTGTCTTTTTCGACGACATTGGATATTCGGAGGATCTTTTTGGTTCCGTAGGAATCATCGTGGTCAATATTGAGAATCAAGAAACTCGTCTCATAGAGGGTGAGTACTCTTGGCCATTTTACAATCCCTGGCGACCGCTTATGTTCGCACAAATCAACGAGTAAACATGACCGCCATGGCACGATATTCTTATGGAAAAGCAAGTATGTTGACCACCACAGAGCAACTGAAAGCGCTGTCTGGGAAGGGTGGAATGGATAGCCAGCGTCGTAGCCAGTTCAGTCAGTCCGCTACGGCGCAAAGCATTAACAAAATTCGCTCAAGCAAGTAGGCCAAAGCATTGGTCAGGCGTCCCGCCTCTCCCTTACCCGACCAGCAAGGGGATTTTCTAAAATTCGTGAATAAAGATGATAATTAGCTATGTATTGAATTTGACGGGAGAAATATCCTTTGAAATTCTATCAATCTACCAATATGGCAAGGTAAATTCAAACAATATTCCGAGACATATTTTCTTGAGAGAGATGGACAAATCACCACCTTCGCCAGTATAGCTGTAAGGGGAAAGAGCCGTTATGAAGCGAATAGGCTTAAAACCATTTGTTCTAATTGTTGTGATAACTTTGTTTGCTAGTATCACTGCCTGCGTACCTGCCACAAAGTCTGAAACGGAGGCCATTATTGGCAGCACAAGAGAAAAGCCCGTTACCCAAACAGCCGTACCTATTAACACGCCAACATCCACCTTAACCCAAACACCAACGCCATTACCCACACAAACAAGTATGCCTTCCCCAACACCAACATTTACTCTAACGCCAACAACCATTCCAACGCCTAATGTGCTAGAAAGTTATGAATCCCCAAACGGCGAATGGTTGGCATTATTGGAAGCAGAAAATGCCAACTCAACTTCCACCCATTATACCTTTCGTGTTGTTAGCAGTGATGGTGAATATGGATGGATAGTTGAGGAGTTTGGATATGAAAGGCATAGCTTGAGTGGATATGATCTTCGTATTCCCTTGCATTGGTCAGGAAATGGGGAGTACATGTATTACATTCATCATGTGCCTGGCGATGGTTGTGGGCCTGAAATATATGGTTACGATTTGTATCGCCTTAACCTGTATAACGGTGAAACCGTTGAGTTAATACCTGAAGGTCACTGGTTTGCAATTGCGCCTGATGACAAAAAAGTTGCCTATCTCCTAAAAGGGAAACTTGTTATACACGATCTAGCGACAAGCGAGGAAGTAATCATTGAACTGGACTACGATCCGGCAATTAAATTTATCAATTTCTCGGATTTAACATGGTCTCCTGATAGCGACGCTTTGCTCTTATTGGGCGCTGAAGATGTTTGCGCAACAGGTTTACTTCTAGACGGCCGTTTCTTTATTACGCGACTCGATGTGCCATCCTATCATCAAACCATAATCGTATCTGATCCTTCATTGCGATTAATTATGAATTGGACAGAGCCGAACAGAGCGCGAATCTATACCAATGATGGCGATGCCTGGTTGAATCCGAATACGGGCGAGATAATGCCAGTAGATGAATAATGAATGAGGTGCAAAAGAAAATGAGATGGATAGGTAACGGCCGTTCGCACTTTTTCACTTGGTTGGCGGGCAAGCAACAAACGGCAACCGCCTAACAACCCATCCTGAGAACGTACCCGCTAATTGGGGCAAAACACTCCTTCCAGAGACATTGAGTTAGCCCAAACGTATTGGGATGACTATTTGCGGAGGATCAGATGAACCCAACAACTGCAAACTATGAAACTGGACTGAAAGCGTCCCTGGCAGACCCCGAAGAAGCGG
>JACSRF010000258.1 GCA_014879875.1 Anaerolinea sp. | reverse complement strand
ATGAGGTTATCCATGGCTTGCCAACTTATTTCATTATTTTGTTTTTAAGGTAGCAACTTGGGTTAATTAATACATGATTGCCCTACGACGTTGGGGCTTTTTTTGCGTGCCTCTAAATGCTTTGTTATGATTGTACCAATACAAAAGATACAAACATGCAACAAACCACGCCCCATCTTTATCAGGAAATTGCGGAAGCGCTGCGGCGACAAATTGCCAGCGGCGACCTTGCGCCGGGCGCGCGCTTGCCGGCCGTGCGCGAATTAGCGCAGCAGTGGCGCTGCACGCCGGGCACGGTGAGCCGCGCCTATGGCGTGCTGGCCGAGGAAGGGTTGGTCAACGGTCATCGCGGCGGCGGCACGCGGGTCGCGGAGAACCCATTGACGGGGACACGGCCGTTTCTGCATTGGGCCACCCTCATCAACCGCGCCGAACATTTCCTGTTGGAAGCCATCGGCAGCGGTCACAGCCCGGCGCAGGCGCAGTCGGCCCTTTCCGTCGCCATTGCTCGCTGGCAAACGCCCCAAACACCGCTGCCGGAAACGGCCGTCACGCCCACCCCGCACAGCCTCCGATTTGCCGGCAGCCACGACCTCACCGTAGATTTATTGGCGCGCCAGATGGCCGAAGCGGACGCCGCTAAGTCCCTCGCGGTGAATTATGTGGGCAGCCTCGGCGGCCTGATGGCGCTGGCGCGCGGCGAGGCGGATGTGGCCGGCGTCCATTTGTGGGATGTACTCACCGGTCAGTATAACGTCCCGTTTGTGCGGCGCGTGCTGCCGGGGCAGCGCGTCGCTCTGGTCACCCTGGCGCAGCGCTCCCTGGGGCTGATTGTGCCGCGTGGCAACCCGCAAGCCTTGCACACGTTGGCCGATTTGCCCCGCCCTGGGGTGGTGTGGGTGAACCGGCAGGCAGGCAGCGGCACGCGGGTCTGGTTGGATGTACAGCTGCAGGCGGCAGGGGTAACGGCCGTCACGATCCCCGGTTATGAGCGCGAATTGCCTACGCACATGGCTGTGGCGCAGGAGGTGCATGAGGGCGCGGCGACGGCTGGGTTGGGCATTTATGCGGCGGCGGCGGCGTATGGGCTGGACTTTGTGCCGCTGGCGCAGGAGTTGTATCAGTTGGTGATACCGGAGATGGTGTGGGCGACGGCCGTTTGCCAAACTTTGTTCGCCATCATCCGCGCGCCCGCCTTTCAAGAATCCGTCAATGCCCTTGGTGGTTACGACACCGGCGACAGCGGCGCCGTTGAGTGGCTATAGGGTATGAAATGTGGAACGTGAAACGTGCCCTGACGCGCTTCACGTTGCACACAATCACGAAATTATGACCGATCTCTGGCAGGGCCTCATCCAGGCTGTCGAACTCATTCTTAACCGTGACTCGGCCTTGTGGGAGGTGATCACCCTTTCGCTGCGCGTCACCGGCATCGCCCTGGTTATCAGCACGCTCATCGGCATTCCCATTGGCGCGTTTATGGGCTTGAGCCGTTTTCCCGGCCGTTCCTTGCTGATGGTGCTCTTGTATACCGGCATGGGCTTTCCGCCGGTGGTCATCGGTTTGTTTGTCTACCTGCTGCTCTCGCGCAGTGGCCCATTGGGCAGCCTGAACAGCGATTTCATTCCGGCTTTGTTCACGCCGGGGGCGATGGTGATCGCGCAGACCATCATCGCTTTTCCGCTGGTGGCGGGCTTTACGATGGCGGCCGTTTTGGGGGTTGACCCGCATTTACGCCAGCAGGTACGGGCGTTGGGGGCTACACGTTGGCAGGTGACGACGGCCGTGTTGACCGAGGCGCGCGTGGGGGTGCTGGTTTCCGTCATCGCCGGCTTTGGCGGCATCATTTCCGAAGTGGGCGCGGTGATGCTCGTGGGCGGCAACATTGAAAATAAAACGCGCGTCCTCACCACCGCCATCGTGCTGGAAACGCGCAAAGGTAACTTCGACCTGGCCATCGCCCTCGGCGTCATCTTGCTGGGGCTGACGTTCCTGGCAAACTTGCTCATGCTGCAACTACAAGGGCGCACAAGTAGCGAGGTAGGATGATAAGCAGGGAGTGTGTACGCGGATAGGAGGAACACGGATAAAAGCAAAAACAGTGTTTTACCCATCCGTGTTTATAAAAATCAGCAGGGTGATAAGCAGGGAGTGTGTACACGGATAGGAGGAACACGGATAAAAGCAAAAACGGTGTTTTGTACATCCGTGTTTATAAAAATCAGCAGGGCGATAAGCAGGGGATGTGTGACGCGGATAGGAGGAACACGGATAAAAGCAAAAACAGTGTTTTACCCATCGTGTTTATAAAAATCAACAAAGGTTATGCCATGATAAAATTACGATATGAAGAAGAAACGGCGCTTCTACGGGGGATCATTTTCAAGGTGCGCAACGAGCTTGGCGGCGGTTGGTCTGAGGAAATATATCATCAGGCATTTGTCCATATGTTGCATGAAAATGGCGTGCCTGTTGTGTCCAAGCCGCGCCGTTGGCTCTTACATCGTGGCGCAGAGGTACACCTTTTTGAACCTGACCTGATTGTTTGGGACAAAATCGTTTTAGAGTTGAAGGCGCTGCCCTATCAAAAAAAGTTCACCGGTGAGCAGTTTGCACAAATTGTTCACTACTTGAAATTTTGGCAGATGGATCTGGGTTTGCTCGTCAACTTTGGTCCGTCAAAAGTCCATATCCAGCGCGTTATTTGGGATGAGCCAGATATGGAGCTAGATGAAGAATACGACAAAATACGGCCGTTCCTCACCCAACAAGACAAAACCATTTTGCGCGAAATTCGCCACCACATCCGCAGCATTGCTCACCAATACGGGCTGGGTTTCCCCGAAGCTATGTATCGCAAACTAATTGCCATTGAATTAAATCACAATCGTTTATCTTGCATTAGCGATGTTCACGTAACTCCTTTGTGGAACGGCCGTACCCTGCCCGGCCACACCACCAATCACCTACTCGTCGCCGATAATTACCTGCTGCGCATCCGCTCTATGCTGGAATTTCCCACTGTCCACGATTTCACATCCACCCAAACCTATTTGCACAATCTCGGGCTGCAACTCGCCCTTATCGTCAACTTCGGCCAAAAACAGCTACAAATCTACGGCGTCAAAGCCGGAGAACCTAAAGCAACCGTGTTTACCCCATCCGTGTCCACGAAAGAATAACAGGCACAATCATGCCCTCTTCACCCCTTTACCAACTTCAAGATGCGCGGCAGGCATACAACGGCCGTTCCGTCCTCCACATCCCGCACCTCGCCATCCAGCACGGGGAAATTTTGGCGCTGGTTGGGCCAAGCGGCGCGGGCAAAAGCACGTTGCTGCGCCTGCTCAACTTTTTGGAACCGCCCAGCGACGGCCGTATCTTTTTCCACAATACCCCCTTCAGCGCCACCCAATCTATGCCCCTCCCCCTGCGCCGCAAAGTGACAACGGTGTTTCAACGGCCGTATCTCCTCAACCGCTCCGTCGCCGCCAACGTTCACTATGGCCTGCGCCTGCGTGGGCAGCGCAATGAGCAGCTCCAGGTAGACGCCGCCTTACAACAAGTCGGATTACAGCAAATAGCGCGCCAACAAGCCCGCACCCTTTCCGGCGGCGAAGCGCAGCGTGTCGCCCTCGCCCGCGCCATCGTCCTCCAACCTGATGTGCTGCTGCTCGACGAACCCACCGCCAACCTCGACCCATACAATATCAGCCTTATCGAGCAAATCATCCGCCAACTCAATGAGAGCGCGGGCACGACCATGGTGTTGGTGACGCACAACGTCTTCCAGGCGAAACGGTTGGCGCATCGCGTGGCCTTGCTGCTCGACGGCCGGATCATCGAAATCGCCGACACCCATACTTTTTTTTACAACCCGACCGACCCCCGCACCCAGGCTTTCATCGCCGGGGATATGGTTTATTAACGAAAAGCTACGCTTTTCGCAAAAGCGTGGCCTCTTAAAACAAAGTCAAAAAGAGACACAAATGAAAAAGAGATGGTTGTTTTTATTAATCCTGGCGCTGCTGCCCGCCGCCTGTGGTGGTGGTAATACCACTCCCGCCGCACCAACGGCCGCACCCCAATCTATCATCTTCGCCACCACCACCAGCACCGAAGACTCTGGGCTGCTCGACTTCATCTTACCCGCCTTCACCGCCGCGCATAACGTCACCGTCGAAGTGATCGCCGTTGGCACCGGGCAGGCGATCCAGCTAGGTGTAGACGGCAACGCCGACGTGCTGCTCGTCCATGCCCGCGCGCGCGAAGATGAATTCATGACGGCCGGGGACGGCGTGCGCCGTGAAGACGTCATGTACAACGATTTCGTCATCCTCGGCCCTTCATCTGATCCCGCCGGGATCAAGGGCATGACCGATGGGTCTGCCGCTTTAGCCCAACTGGCCGCCGCGCAATCCCCCTTCGTCTCACGGGGCGACGACTCTGGCACGCACAGCAAAGAGAAAGCGGTGTGGGCGGCGGCCGGTATCGAGCCGGCCGGCGACTGGTACATCTCCGCCGGGCAAGGCATGGGCGCGGTGCTGACCATGGCCGATGAATTGCAGGCGTATACCCTCAGCGACCGCGCCACCTACCTGGCGCGTACCCTGGAAGGCACAGCGCTGGAGATCGTGGTAGAGGGCGACTCCGTCCTCTTCAACCCGTATGGCATCATCGCCGTCAACCCGGCCAAAGGGGAACACATCAAAAACGACCTGGCGAACCTGTTCATTGATTGGCTCATCGCCATCCCCGCACAGGAATTGATCGCCGAATTTGGCGCGTCGCTCTTTACGCCTGATTCCACTGCCTGGCGCAACCGTTAGCCAACACACCGCGCGGAAAAGTAATCATTCACTCCTGCCCCCTGAGCGTTCGACTGAGCTCACGCCGAAGTCTTGTCGAAGGGGACGCCGGTTTCGACAGGCTCAACCGGCGAGGGGTGAACGGTTACGCGGAAAAGGAGGGGATGAAGGGATAAGGGAATGGTAGAAGATTCCTGCAATCTCTTCATCCCCGCTTTGCTTACCTGGGCATGTGGCGTACACTGGTGCAAGATTCGGATGGCGTGAGGTGATGAGATATGGAGCAAGTGACGTTGATCGCCACGGCCACATTTGGCCTGGAAATGGTGGTGAAGCAAGAGGTGAAGGCGCTCGGTTTTGCCGATCTGCGCGTGACGGATGGTAAGGTGGCGTTTGCGGCGACGTTGGCGGACATCCCCCGCGCTAATTTGTGGCTGCGCTGCGCGGATCGGGTGTTGCTGAAGGTGGGGGCGTTTACGGCCGTTACCTTCGACGACCTCTTTGAACAGACCAAGGCGCTGCCCTGGGAACGATGGATACCGGTAGACGGCCGTTTCCCCGTCAGCGGCAAATCCGTCAAGTCAGCCCTGCGCAGCGTGCCCACCTGCCAGGCCATTGTCAAAAAAGCGGTCGTAGCGCGGCTGCAACAGGCATACGGGGCAAGCTGGTTTGCCGAAACGAGCGGCGACTACGCCATTCAGGTGTCGCTGTTGAAGGACGAGGCGCAGTTGACCATAGATACCTCCGGCGATGGTTTGCACAAGCGGGGCTACCGCGCCGAGGCGGGAGAAGCGCCGCTGAAAGAAACGCTGGCGGCGGCGCTGGTGCAGTTGAGCTTCTGGCGTAAAGAGCGGCTGCTGCTCGACCCCATGTGTGGCTCCGGCACGATTTTGATTGAAGCGGCGCTGATCGGCCGTAACATCGCCCCCGGTTTGCGCCGTTCCTTTGCCGCCGAGGGGTGGCCGGCGCTCGACCCGGCTTTGTGGCTGGCGGCGCGGCAAGAAGCGACCGCGGCCATTGACCACGAGGGCGCGTTACAGATTTTGGGCTATGACATTGACGCCGCCAGTATTGCCATCGCCAAAAGCAATGCCGTCAAGGCGGGGGTGGGCGCAGACATCCAGTTCGCGCAGCAAGATGCGCGCAATTTGTGGATTGACCAGCAGTATGGCATTCTCATTTCCAATCCGCCATATGGGATGCGCATGGCGGAATACCAGCAAATGAATGAGATTTACATTTCTCTCAACAAGACATTCCGCAAAAAGATGGGGTGGTCGGTTTATATTTTGACGGCCGACAAGAAATTCCCCGACTATTTCAAACGCTCACGGCCAGATCGCGTGCGCAAGTTGTATAACGGCCGTATCGAAACCCACTACTACCAATATTACGGCGACAAACCAGAACGATAATGGCGCGGTTGGCTGCCGCGTGGTTTGTGCGTGTTGCGTTTGGGCGCAAACGTCACGTTTTTAGACTCTACAGGATTTCCTGGGGTTCGGCGTGACATGTGACGAGTGATGCGTGTGGTCTCTCTGGTCACGCATCACTCGTCACGCAT